>JADHWD010000013.1 GCA_016783645.1 bacterium | reverse complement strand
TTAGTTTTTCCAAAAGATTGCATTTTTTATCCCTTTTATCCCCTTAATCCCTGTTAATTATCCTGAGTCTTTATCCTTTAGCTTTGTGTATCTCTGTGTTTTCTGTGGCAAATATAAAATTTCAAATATCTTTGGCTAGACTTTAGACCCAGGACTCAAGACTTAGAACAAGGGCGAGCACATTGGTTCGCCCCTACTAGACCCCAGACCCTAGACCCTAGACCCTATTTTCAAAGTAAAGCTGAAAATAATTTAAGATAAAATCTTCGATTTTTATTGATTTAACGCTTAAGAAATCTTTATTTCAGCCGATAAATATATTGAAAGCTATGATGCAGATAATCCTATAGGGATACTGCAAATTTAGTATTATCAGCTTTTAGAGGGTTTTAGACATGTTTTGGCGAATTTTGTTCACTTCGATGAAATCAGCCTTGTTCAATATCTTCATGAAGCATTTCGCTCATGAAATCAGCCGTTCATCCGATAATCCCACCATACTTTTCATCAATCCCACCAGCCCTAAAGAAGACCTGGTCGCCGTGATCAAGAAAGATCCGGTTCTTAACTGAAAGGTTTATTCTCTACCTGTATTGACATATTAGATTATAACCTAACCCGGACGAGCCGGAACCCAAAAAGGCACATGACTCAAGGCTCAAGACTCAAGACTCAAGACTCAAGGCTCATGACTCAAGACCTTAGACTTTGGACTTTAGTAAAAGCAAAAAAAGCCCAGAAAACGAGACTCTATACTTATAAAAAAAGTTGTCCGTAAGTCCATAAATAACTGATGATTATTTCATTTTCTGCCAGAAAAAACAAGAAAATCAGAACTAATGTTATAATGTCTTATCTTGCTACCTATAATATAATAAATATCAGGAGCTTATGAAAATAATCTAAGCAAAAACATAAAATCAGATGAATAGTTTGAGAATCAATCTATAATGAGCGACATTAATTTTAATCATTTAGTAATCCCCCCTTCCCCCCTTTAGTAAAGGGGGAGTCAGATTTCCCCCTTTTTTAAAGGGGGACTAAGGGGGATTATAGTCATTGTAAAATATACTATCGAACAAGCTATAATGTCGTTTATTATAAATCCTCACTCCGCCGCATCGCAGATCATGATATAGGGGCATATTATATCAGCATATTGATCGCGGCATTTGGAATTTATCCCTCTGGTGAAATCTTTGCAGGATAGTATTTCCCGCGATAAATCGATTATCCCGCCTCGAATATCAAGCAAGTCGTTAATACATAATTTCCCCTTACTTATTTTAATTTCCGAATCGATGATTTCAAATCTTATCCGTTGAGGAGGTCCTTTTTTAAATGAGATTGGCAGAAGCGATATATATTTGACCGGCAGATTGAATAAATCCATAGCGGCGGCGTAATAAAGCGGAAGCTGAATATCCGCATCTTTATTTGTGAAATCGGAGAATCTTGTGAACAGCGCCTGATGTTTTTGTTTCCCTGATATCTTATAATCGATAATCTCCAAACCGCCGTCTATTATATCAATCCTGTCGATTTTTCCTTCAATTTTCAATTCTTCTACCGGCCGCCATTCAAATTTCCATTCGGTTTTCATCACTTCCCTCCCATAGCATTCCGAATCCGCCAGATAATTCCGTAAAAGTGAAATGATATATTCCCGCAATTTTGTGAAATCGACTGTGTTCGTTTCAGACAGCTTCATCCCGGATACCGCTTCATTTGTAATATCTTCGATTCTGTTTAAAGCTTCTTCAGAGTCGAGATGTCCGCCGGCTTTATGCAGGTTTTCCAGTACTTTATGCACAATCTTACCGGCTGTCATCGCTGGAGTTTCAGGATAGGGGATTTTCAAAACATGTGAATAGTAGTATCTGCGGGGGCAATGAAGGTAATCGTTTAAAGCGCTGGCGCTGAGATGGTCAATTATCGGCGGGGATTGTCCCGCATTAGAGGCAGGCGGCTGCGGCGCAGTGATGAAATCGATATCCAAACGCTCGGAGTGATTCTTCGATAATCGGGCGGTGAAATCCCGCCGCTTCCCTTCATCTAATCGAAGAAATAACTTTCTGGCGTCGATATCCAGTTTTTTTTCCACCGCGAAAATACCGGAGGGTATAGGGCTGTTTTTCTTGAATCCTTCCGGCGAATCTTCCGATAGCGCGCCGATTTCATGAAGAAACAATGACGGATTCACCTCTCCGCTCTCATCATGGGTATAGCGTGAAAGGTATGTTTTCTCCGAAGCTAAAGTGAATGCGGTGTAAAACAATCTCCGTTCCTCCCGCAGATGTTTTTCCAAATCGGCTCTTTCCAGATAAGTCAGGGGAACAGGCAATTTTTTTCGCAGATTGTCTATCCAGTCCGCTTTGAAAAGATATTCGCCCCTAACTTCAGCCGGGAATGTTCTTTCCACTAAAGCCGGCATAAACACCGCTTTGAAGTCTCTCCCTTTAGCCTGGTGGACTGACATGATGGATACACCGCCTTTTTCCCGCCGGAAGGGCTGGCGCAGGAATTCTTCTTTGACAGCGGCGGCGATTTTATAGGATTTCCAGTGCGGCATCACCGCCGCCGCTTCTTCAAACAGTTTCCTCAATCCCGATAAAGGTTCCAGCATGATTTCGGAACTGTGATGTTTTTCAATAATATCGGATAGAAAGGATGGCAGTTTTAGTAGAATGTCTTCCGAATTATCGCAGGCTGAAGCAGATTTAATTAAATCCCACGCCGAGGGAGTTAAGAAAGGCGCTTCACCGCCGTTGACCTGTATATTTCTCAATTGCAATGCCCGGCGTAATCCAGCGCTGCCGCGCCGGGGAGACCGCAATATCACCGCAATATCTTCCGGCGCATATCCGTTCCGGCGGATCAACATTTCTATCAGTCCCGCTATTCCCAAGGCTTCATGTTGAGGGTCATGGAAATCGTGCAGGTATAATTCTTCATTTCCGTTATGAGGTTCAGGGCGGAATTGCTCGAATCCACTGCCGAACATTTTATTAGCGGTGGAGATTCTTAAACTACCGGCGCGGTAACTCCGTTTAAGATGAATAGTGCGTGCCAGCGGGAAATCAATGGGAAATTTCTCCCGCAGGAAATCGGGATCCGCGCCCTGATATCGATGAATATTTTGGTAGAGGTCGCCGGCTAAGACGATAGATGCGCCCCTCCCGCCAATCTTACGGATAAACTCATAAGCCGGCAGTTCCAAATCCTGAGCTTCATCGACTAATATAGCTTTAACATCATCCGGCGCATGGTCTGCGGCGAACTTCATCAATTGAGGTTCGGTCATCAGGTTAGCGGTCCGGATTTTATCCTCCAATTCAGTGTATATCCGCTTCAATCCTATAGTCAATTCATCGCCTTGGGAAGGCAGAATATCCGGTGTGATGTAATTCAGCCTTATAATTCGCAGGAAATCGGCTAATTCCTCCGATAATTGATAACTCTTTCCCGCCGGATATAAATAATGTCCTTCGGGAATAGCGGATAGAATATCGGTTAATATCAGCCTCTCCTGAAAAGGAGTTATAATGGCTCTTAGTCCGCCTGCGATTCTGTCCGCGAAACTGCGGAAGGTTTCGATATTGACCGGAGTGTTTCCCGCCAGCCGGTACATTCTCTGCGTCATACGGTCAGTTTCATCCCGGCTTCGGCACAAAATATAAACGCCGCCTTTTTCCCGCTTTGAATATTCATTGGCTAAAGCGGAGATCAGCAGGCTTTTCCCGGCGGCGGGACCGCCGTATATCCGCAGATACTTCCCCGGATAATGTAAAACCGCCGTTTGTTCTTCATTCCATTCCATGAATGAAATGTAGGAATAAAAACGGAAATATTCAAATATCGGCGGACGGTTGACAGTTGACAGATGACAGTTGACAGATGACAGATGACAGATGACAGATGACAGATGACAGATGACAGTGGACGGTTGATAGTGGACAGTTGAAAAAGGGCGGTCTTTGAAACCGCCCTTTAACTCTGCCGAAACTCATCACTCTGTTTTCCGTTCTCCGTTTTCTGTCATCCGTTCTCCGTTATTCCGGCTTAACCTGTAGGTGAATATGCGCCCCTTTGCCGATGTCATGATATATAGCGGAAGATTTTCCGCTGTTATCATAGGGAAACCAGCGGTTGACTATAGCGATGATATCATCGATCTCTTCCGGTTCAAATACGGCTGACCGGATATCGGCGGCGCAGCCGAATTGATGGGGACTTTGCCAGGGATTCTGTTCATAAGCGGGATTATTACGATAATATCGATCCTGCGATTCCCGCGAACGGAGCAGTTCCGTGATAATGATCGACTTATTGAAATTATAGGTGCAGTATCCTTCCAGAAAATAGAGCAGTTTCAATAGTTCAGGGCGGACTAACCGCTTTTCAATTTCGGATAAACCTTCAAATTCAAGCTTCAACTGGGGGTACTTGAAGAATATCATTTACCCGGTCCTTTCCATTTCACCGAATCATCGGCGTCCAATCCTTCGATTAATCCCATACAGAAATCATAGACCGTGCTCTGGAAACGATTCTCAAAGTTTTCATATTTTTTCAGCTTCCGTCCGAACAACGGTGAAATAAGTTTTCCGATATTGTATCCCCAGCGGTGAGTGTTTTTGCGCTTCAAAAACAGCGTCACTAATCCTAAACCACCCGAAACCGCTATGGGTATCAGTATACCGATGATTTTATCTATCATTGCAATTCTCCGATAATAAATAAGTTTGAAAGTATAAAAGTGTGAAAGTTTAGATTTGTTAACTCACTATAGTCTGCATTCCCACGCTGGAGCGTGGGAACGAGATGAAATCCCGGTTTCGGAGAAACCGGGCTACCACTTAACCACTTAACCACTTAACCACTTAACCGCTTAACTGCTTAACCGCTTAACTAAAATACTGCGCTTATAATCTGCGCCGCTGCGACTCCGGTTAATATCACAATACCGGCGCCGATGATTTTCAATTGAGCGTCATGACGCGCTATCCGTTCGATCAATCCGTTGTTATCCAATTTGCGATGTATTTGATCCAGCTGCTTATCGACGGAACGGCTGAATTCCTCGAACCGGCCGGAGAGCGTCCGGATTTCGCTCAATAACTGACTTTCTGTATCATTCATCGAATTTTTCCAAAATAACAACACCGAATTTGTTCCGTCTACTGCCAATGCAGTTGCAGTATGACCGCTGAAGTGTCGGAAACGCCGCTGTGGGAGATATAGAATTTAAGGTATTGGCAGAGCGGCGGCGTGATAGACTCATAATATGCGCTTTCCGCATCCCAATCCAAATTCGCAATATAAGATAGATAGGATAACGGATTAACTGCGGTGACAGATGAATTCATCATGGGACGGTAACGGACAGTCAAACTATCAGTCTGCCCTATAGCGTGATTATGCGCCTGCCCGTCCACAGTGAAATTTGCGGTATCGGGTATCACCCACAGGCAGAAATATCCCTTGGGATTGGGGATACCGAATATGATCGTATCCATATCCGTCCCTTCCAAGACCACAGTGTCGGAATCGCTGAAAATATAGTCGCCTCGCCCCAGCTGCTGTAAGGCGCTGGAATCGGACGACCACACTTTGTATAATACGAACTGTTCCGAAGGCATACCCTGCCCCAGCGCGATTATAGGAAGCATCATCATAATAATTAGTAACAATCGTTTCATTTTTTCTCCTGTTATGTTCATTCGAATATTGAAGTTAGACTTTAGACTCAGCAGTCTGTCCGAGAATATGAAAAATACTTATTGTCATTGCGAGCGAAGCGAAGCAATCGGGTAGTATTACAATTACCCACCGATTGCTTCATCAGCCGTACGGCTGATTCGCAATGACATTCTCGACAGGTTGTCAGGGCTCAAGGAAGTAAGTGACAGCAGATTCACAAGCTATGAAAGCTATTAAAGCAATCAAGCCCTCATCACTTCCATAACCACTTAACCACTTAACCACTTAACCACTTAACTACTTAACTACTTAACTACTTAACTACTTAACTGATTGGATTAGCGGCGTAAAGCCTGCCATGCACTCTGACATACAGCTTATCATTAGGCGCAGGGTAACTTTTCCGGGCGGTCAATTCGATGCCGGTTCCGGGTTCAGCTCCGCGATAGACTAACGAGCCTTCGTTGACTCGTTTCAAGCCGTCATAGTAGTAAAAGCAGGATTCGGTCGAACCCATATATAGCTTTCCTACTGAATGAGGGCAGGCGCGGATATCTTCGCCGCAGACCGAACAGGTGGGGCGGGTATAAACGAAAGAAATAGACGCTTCGCAGATGATGCCTCCGTCGATCTGAATCCGTAAATCTTCGGCTTGAGAATGGGCTTTCAGCCAGTAGAATTTGGGGATGATGTAGTTTCCGTTTCCGAATTTCTCCACCGAACCGTCGAAGAACCTTGCCACTCCGACGGTATCTTTACGGTGTCCGATCAATAGCGGGGCGCCGGCGGTCATCTTCAGCAATTTCGCTAAATCTTCGCTGCGGAAACATCCGCCGTATTCATCGATGAAATCCCCCGCCAGCCGCACTTTTCGGATATGGATATCCTCCGGCGTCAATTCCACTAACGGCGGATTTTTCAATTCCTTGATCTTTGCAAGGTCGGTTTCCGATGGCTTCAGGCTTTCGCGCAGCACCGGCCCCGATAGTTTCTGAGTTATCATGACTATCCCTATGTATTTGACTTTTTGAGAAATTATTATTATGTTAAATTATTGATTGAAATATGATTTGCAATAAATCAATACAACTCAAATGGACATCTTCAACTATTTTAAAGACATATACGACACTGAATTGAAGCGCTGGGATGATTCACTGAAATCGCTGTATTATCCCACTACCATCTTGATTGTGATCATCGGTGCGGTTTCTTCTTATTCAGAAATTACCGATACAATCCTGATGATATTTTTGAGATTTGCTTTCTTATTTCTCTGATTATTGTATTGATATTAGAAATTGTATCTTTCTATTTTCTTTATAGAGCATATTCAGGTTTCAAAGGTTTTAAATATGGGATACTTCCTTATGCTGATGAATTGAAAGAGTACTATGATAATTTAAAATCTTACTATATTGATAAAGGCGAACCGGAGAAGTATAATGATAGATTCAAGGAAATATTGACTGAACTACATATAAAAATTGCGTCTTTTAACACGAAACAAATCGCAAGAAGATCAGGTTTCAGGTATTATTCAGTTCAATTAATTTTTTGGGCGACGGTTTTTCTTTTTATCTCCGCGATCTTATTTTTTTTAAACTTTTTTAGATATAAATAATTGGCTTAGAAATATGTTTTATTACCGAGGTCAAAATGTCAAAAACGCAGCCATCCAACATGAATATTTCCACTACTAACACTACTCAGAGTGCACCGAAACCACCGGATACTAAGGGTGAACCGAAACCACCAGAACCGATCATACTAAGAGAAGGCCAGCAGCCTCCTAAAAGAAAAAGTAAGCAGGATTGAAATTTTTAATTCACAAATCTTAACTTTGAACTCTTAACTCTTAACTCTTAACTCTTAACTCTTAACTCTTAACTCTTAACTCTTAACTCCCCATCTCCTGCTGAGCCTGCTCTTTACTCAAATATCCTTCCTTGAATTTCTGATGCACGGTTCTGAAATGAATCCCCTCCGCCTGCCGCCTTTGCAGCATGAAGGGGTCTTGATTGGGTGTGAAACGATGGCGCGGTTTCGCCAGATTGCCCTTCATCCGCAGTTCGGTCGTTCTCAGCCAGTCGGAGAAAGCTGATCCCGCCTCCTGCACCGAATCGACAATCTGCATCAACAGATTGAACTGCGCTTCCACCCAGTTCTTAGTCGCTCCGTGCGATCTCCCTAAAGCCCAGGGAAAGAGCTTCAATCCAGTGATAACATCTTCGATCACCTGTTCGCGGTTGACCCGCCAGACATAAGTTTTGGTGGTGTCAGCACCGACCACTTTGATTTCCACATCAGCCCAGGTGAACAGGTTCTCGTCGGCTTCCAGCTTATTGAACTGATTTGCCGTGCTGTCGAAGTAAGCGTTGACCCGGTCGATATATTCCTGGTCGCCTTCGCTGTCGAAGCGGGGCGGTGGAGTTATCCTGACATGCAGGCGGGGATTGCCGGCGTTATGAGAAGACCTCGCCATATCCTCCAACATCATCTGCTCCACCGCCACCACAAAGGGGATACTCGCCATCGGTTCAATCCCGCCGGGATTACGGATATCCTGCCCTAATGCGGCGTAATAAAAGGCTTCGGAGGACAATTCTACCTTATCGCCTTTATCGTTTTCGATAAACGGCTGTAACCGCCCCCGCCGCTCCCATTGCACCCTTGTGGAATCCAACTGATGAAAATAGTCTATGCCTGAACCGTCAGATAAGGGGATGATGACCCCGGCGAAAGAACCCGTAGTGAACAATTCCAGGAAGAATTCTTCACATAAGCGGTTGACGCCGCAGTTTCGGACCGCGGAATTGAAATGCACCCGTTTATCCAGTTCCTCTAAGATTTTTCGGGCTTGCTGCACTTCGCTTTCATCACCTTCAATCGTTAGTGATTGCGGAGTGGCGCATAAATGTTTCCAGGTCCATACGGCGGCGGAAACTATGGGGATATGGTCGCGCAGGTAGCGGTAGAAATCGGAGCGGTTGCCGCCGGTGTAGGTGAATCCCTCCATTCCCGCGTAAGCCTTGTTCATAGAGAATCCGGTCATAGGATTTACGGGGACTCCGAAAGAAGCGCTGCGCACCGGGAAGTTCTTGACCATAGAAGGCGGCTCGATTCTATCGCCGCCGTCCCTGGGATGAAATATCTGTTTGATTAAATTTTTAAGCATGATAGTATTATTGATTTTAGATTTTGGACTTTAGACTTTAGATGTATTGCCCTTTAAGATAGTATTACAGTTAAAGGAACATCTTAAGCGTCATTGCGAAAGGCTGAAAGCCTTGCGGCAATCTCTCTAAATAATTATTAATCAGAGAGATTACTTCAAGCCTTCATCCGGCAGCCGCCGGATTCACGCTTTCGCAATGACACTTAAAATGTAATATAACCTTAAAGAACAGTACATTTAGACTTTAGACTTTGGAATTAACCACAAATGAACACTAATTAACACGAATGGACACGAATATTTACAACGGATTTAGTAATTAAGTTAACTTTCATGCCGCCTGAAAGGCACAACGAAGAATGAAAATAGTCTCAAGGGCGACCGCAAGGGTCGCCCCTACAATATTATTGTTCTGCCTGGTCTTGTCCCAGCTTAACGGGATGTGACCTGGCAGCGTCAGATCACACTCGCGTTTCCGCAAAAAAGACCTGATGCAACGATAATATTATTATTTTCATTTGTTTAGGCAGCCCGGTTTCTCCGAAACCGGGGATAATTTCTAATTGCTGGGTTACACCCTAAAACGGGCTTAAAACCCGGCGGGAACACAGACTCTTAACTTTTAACTCTTAACTTTTAACTCTTAACTCTTAACTCTTAACTCTTAACTCTTAACTCTTAACTCTTAACTCTTAACTTTGAACTTTGAACTTTCCTCACCGCCATCCTTTAACCCTCGCCGGCGCTATCCGCTCCCTCGGCGCATACATATAATTCACGGCGAAGTAGCGCAATGCGTCCAATGAATGGTCGCAGATGCCATCCTTTTCCGGCTCGGAGCTGTCAGGCCGCCAGCGGTATCTCCTGAAATCGCGGGGCAGGATTTTCAGCGTTGGTGATATGAATAATTTGCATTCGCCGTTAGCGTCTCTTAACAGCGATTTGACGATTTCGACTCCGGTCAATATGCGGCTGGGGCGGTAGCGTATCTTGAAACCGGCGCGTTTCATCCGTTCCACCGGCGAAATACCCTGGCTGTCAACCGCCGCTCCCGCCGGATCGCAGGCGGTGAACACCACCCGGCTTTCACTCAATCCATGTTTGCTGTCAATATTGTGAACCGCCGACATCATCTGCTCCACCGTAGCGTCTTCACCCGCCCATTCATCGAATACTATCAGCGAACCGTCTTCGCGCTCCATAATCCACAGGATGAATGGATGGCGGTAACCGAAATCGGCCGCCCGAAACACCGGCTGTCCGGGAAGCCAGCTTACCGGCGCGTCCAATACATTATTACCCGTGAATTCGGGATACACCAAATCGGAAGAACCTTCAAAGGAAATCTCATATTCCCGCCGCCATTCGGTTTCGGACAAACCCTTACGGGCTTCGGCTGCCCATAATTCGCCCCGTTCAGGATGCTCCCGCCAGTGAATTTTATGCAGATGAAAACCGTTGACGGGAGCTTCGCCGCATAATCTGGCGAATACATCCTCGGCGCCGTTAGGGGTGGACACGCCGATGAAAGCGCCGCCGGAATCCAAAGCCGGTTTCAGAGCCGCCCAGATTTTATCCGAGTGAGGGGTGAACGCCATCTCATCCCAGAATACGGTGGTCGGCGAATGCATTCTCGGCGCATCATCAGTAGCAGGCAGGCTGATTATCCTGCCCATTCCCTTAATCTCCAGCTCACTGCGGCTGCGGACAGTAGTGGTCAGCTTCAGGAAACCTGGCAATCGGTCGAAGATGAACTTGATGCGCCGCAGTAATTCATCGGCGCTGAACTGATTTTTAGATAATATCAGATGCAGACCGCCTTTTACCGCCCTAAATAAACACCAGGCGCATAGTGTCCAGGAAGCCATCATCTGCCGCGATTTGGGTACTAATATCAAACGATTCTGCGTCAAGACATTACCCAGCCGGAACAAGTATTCATAGCGGGGGAAACGCTTTATTCCTTCGGTCGGATGCGAAGTCACTGTCCAGTTTTCCAGAAAATTGCGGAATCGGACTGAATCTCGCATCCCGCCCGCTGAATCCCGAATCCCGAATCCCGCATCCCGCATCCCGCCCGCTGAATCCCGAATCCCGAATCCCGAATCCCTTTTACTCATCGTATTCATCCAGCATCCCCATTACATCGACCGGAGCTTCCTGCGGCTGCAGTATCGCCATCATATCTTTGTAAAGCAGTTTGGCGGCAGATACATCGCCGTTTTTGGCTTTCGCCAATAGCGCTTCCACCACATAAGGGAGGTTGACTTTGAGATTGTCCAGCGCCGTTTCAAAGGGTTCGGCTTCATCATTTTTTATTATATCCGCTAATTCCAGCATTTAACTGATATTAAGTATATTGACAAGTGGTTGGAGAAAATCCGAAACTCGAAACTCGAAACTCGAAACTCGAAACTCGAAATCCGAAACTCGAAACTCGAATCCCGCCGCTTCTTTCACACTTTCACACTTTTATACTTTCGCACTCAATTCTGTAAATCCATATTCACTTTAGTCTTTGCGCTCCGCATAGCAGGCTTGGCTAAAAATCTTGACAGTGTTTTCCAGGCTTGTTTTTCATAGCGTAGCGACATTTCCCGCCATTGCCGCGCCAGGTCGTCGGAAGCGGAAGAGTGGGAACGGTTCATGATATCCATCGCTTTAGCGTTGGTGATTATAGCGATCGTAAGTTCCGCCGCCCCGGTTTTCAATCCTTGGTCAGTCGAAGAAGCGTTATAGCCGGAAGATAGCCGCGCCAGGATTTTATCTTCCGCCTCGGTTATCGCTTCGCTTATCAATGCGTCCGGCACCGAGGAAGCGGTGGTGGTATAATCAACATATACGATTCCGCCGTCGGCGATACTGCCTTCAGTGATACGGGATATAGTGCCTGAAGAATAATTGATGGTGTAATCGGTATCGCGGACATGGACGGTATAGTAGAGATACCAGACATATACTGTAGCTCCGGAAGCGATGGAACTACCAGCCGCCCGGCGGATTCTGCCGTTCTCATAATCCACCACATAATCCACCCCTTCGGTATAGACCGTTGACCTATGCGTATCACTGGCGATCACTATTGAACCGGGAACGAGGTCATCGTAATCCAGGGAAGACCAATTATAGGCGGTCAACACATTAGCGCCGTCGGAATAGGGAGTCCCTAAATCGATGGTCTTGACCTCCTCCGAATTTTCGGTGATGACCGCGGATGATAACTGTTCACTGTCGGTACCCCACAATGTGTGTTCTTCATTTTCGACAGTGGTGACCGCCACATCCGACTGCATCAAATGTTTTTTAATCGTCGCTGAGTCTGTCCAGGACATTGTTAAATCCGATTTTAGAATTAAGAATGTAAAATTAAGAATTATAGTTCGAGGCTTTTTTGACATAAGCTGGGAGATATCTATATCACTTTCGACTCCCCGAAGTTGACTGTATATATATGATATTTATTAAGTTGGTGTCGACTGCAGAGAGTCGACACCACATATTATATCACATATCACATATCTAATATCACATATCATCAGCTCATATCAAGCCTCAGCCATACCGTCACCAATATAGTCGCATTGGCTAATACTTCGTCAGCGTGGATGGTAGTATTCACGCCGTTTTTCCGCACATATATGATGAAATGATCGACATCATACTGGGCGTAGACGGAAATCCGGTCGCCTTGCTGGAATTCCACAATATCGCTGTCAGACCGGACATTACTTCCGTCCCACACATGCACGCTTAAGGCGACACCGCCGGCTGGCATGGGAAATCCGTCCCCGCCGGCCGCGCCGGCGCCGTATAAATATTTACTGATAGTGGTTAAAGTATCACTGAAACACAGACAGACTAATGTCTGGTCGCTTTTCAGATAGTTTAGTGTTTGATTTAAGCTCATTGGACTTTGGACCTTTGACTTTGGACTTTGGATTATAAGTTTCGGGTTTTGGAAGTATGCGCCTAAATAAGCAGTATTGTTGAATGTTCTTGTAAGGGCGAAGCATTTTTTGAAAATTATTGATAATTTTATTGATACCCTAAAATGCTTCGCCCCTACATCACGTGATTTATGTATTAATTAAGCGCTTTTAGGGACTTAGGGGCTGAATTCATACTTCGTATCCGAAATCTGCGCTTTTAACTCTTAACTCTTAACTCTTAACTCTTAACTCTTAACTTTACCCAGCCCCTAACTCCCAGTGACTTTTAATAATCCGACTTGGCGATAGCTTCTTCCACCATGATGGAATAGACCGATTCTTTGGAGATGATGGCTGATTCCATCTTCTGAGCGATCACCTTTTCCGCTTCGATCATCAGCGGCTGGGATACGGATTCGCGGACGGCGAAGCGGTGATCCAAAGCCGCCAGCACTGTGGAAGTTGCGTTAGGCGCCACTACCATTTTCGCATTGACCGGCCGGAAAGCGCGGTAATCGCCGGTGCGGGCGAACAGTTCCGATTCCCGCCAGCTCAAAGGATCCTGGAACTGGTTCATATTGAGAATCACTTCGATATCCGATTTCGCCGCCAATATATGGGTCATCTGCGCCGGGACGGTGAAGGAGGCGGCAAAGTGCACCAGGTCTGAGAAAGCCAAGGTGCCGGGAGTGCCGTTGAAGTAATCGGTAGCGCCGGAAGAAGTTCCGTCGCCGTTGATCACCACATCATAGATATCGTCAATTTCATCGTAAGCCAGCTGTGCGCCGATCCACCACAGGAAATTGCGGAATTCGGTCAAACGCTGGTTCTTCAGCACTTTGTAAGAAAAATCGAATCTTCTGCCCTTATCCTTGATGGTCAATTCCTTGTCGCGGTAAGCTAATTTTACCGCAGGATATTCGGCGTTTTCCTCTTTAATAGCCAGCGATTTCTGCGCTTCAGTGGTCTTGATATAAATAGGTCTGACTGAAGGACCTTTGACCGGGGAGGATACTGCGGTTAATTCCGCAGGATCCTGCACCATCTTATAGCCCCGGCGTACTTCCCGCATCATCAATTCCGCCGATAATATCATCCCTTGACTGACAAAGAATTCATCCACAGTCAAGGCATTCACGCCGGATACCGGCAGGTCTAACACATACAGCATCCGTTCAAAGGCGTCCAATTGACCGGTGATATTACCATTATCATCGCGGGGTGAAGGGTCGAGTTCCTCCATCAATTCGCTCACGGAAATTCCCCGCGACTGCGCTTCCTGATACCACGACAGCGAGCCGGTGCGGGAAAATTCGATAACTTTGTCTTTTAGCGCGTTAGCTTTTGATAAATCCATTTGCATTGATTTTCTCCGATAGTTTGATATAGTTGTTATTTTAAGACTTTAGACTCAAGACTCAAGACTCAAGACGCAAGACGCAGGACTCAAGGAAAACGGGGCAGTAATTTGCTTTTTTCAATGTTTTACAGTATTATTCTGTCATGTCACGAGATTATAGAAAGCTTCGGGTATTCCAATCGGCGAATATTCTGGCGAAAGAAATCTATACGGTAACAAAGAGCTTTCCTCGAGAAGAAATGTTCGGTTTGACCTCGCAGTTAAGAAGAGCGGCTCTTTCGGTTCCGACTAATATTGTTGAAGGCTCGCATAGATCTTCTTTAGCGGATTACATTCGGTTCCTTGATATATCTATGGGATCGTTAGCGGAAACAGGCTGTTTGATTGAATTCGCTGAATATCTTGGTTATATTGAACCTTCAGTGTCTGTTCGACTTCTTGATCAGCAAAAAGAATGTATCCGATCTTTGAAATAGTTAATTGATTCCTTCCGAGCTAAGCTTAATCCAAATCAAAAATCCTGAGTCCTGAGTCCTGAGTCCTGAGTCCTGAGTCCTGAGTCCTGAGTCCTGAGTCCTGTGATAGGCTTCGCCTATCCCAGCCAGACATCGCAGGTTTCATTGCCAGCGTCGGCCGCGATCACCTGCCCCCTCATCAGATGTCCGCCGGCGGCGATATCAGCGTCGGCTGAAGCCTGCCGCACTTTACCCGCCCCGTCAACTTCCACCATCTGATTCACCGACGGCGCTTGGTCAGTATTATATTTGAACCGCGCCACTCCCCGCGCCTGCACCGTGCAGTAAGCCGGAATCGCAGTTCCGGACTGC
The DNA here is from genome assembly GCA_016783645.1 of bacterium. GTDB lineage: Bacteria > Electryoneota > Tariuqbacteria > Tariuqbacterales > JADHWD01 > JADHWD01. Next base: position 9,963 of record JADHWD010000013.1, on the reverse strand, counting down.
AGTTCTTCTGAAACGGAAATCACTTTGCCGAACAGTTTATCACCCGCGCTGCCCATTCCAACTTCGTTGTCATCCGAAATTATACAGGCGGTCAAATTGCTGTCGAGGTCATCCTGCGTGAAATCCTTATCAGCGGTGGAATCTACCGCCATGGTCAACAGGCCGCTGGAGCCCACTCCTTCATTGTCGATTACGAATTGGCTTGCCATCGTTCAAATTCCTTTCTGATAATGATAAATTATTTGATAAATTAATTTAGGCGACATTTGATTTTGTTTGATAGTGTTTAATAATAATTATAATCCCTCTTTAGTAGGGGCGAAGCATTTTAGGGTATAAATAATAATATCAAGCACTTGTAAAAATGCTTCGCCCCTACAAAAACATTCAATTTCGCTTATTCAAGCGCTTATGGGGGCAGGGGGGATTACTATTATTTCAGTTTCCACTCCTGAATTTCAAAGCGGTAAGCGCGTCAAGTCCCCGTTTATCCTCCGCCGGCTGCAAATATTCCGGACTGATACGGAACTTCCGGCGGAATTCTTCATCGATTTGCGCCTTAATATCCAACAATTGTTTGATTGAAGGTTCATTCGCGAATGAAGGTCCCGTGGTACCCAGCAGTTCGCTGTGGGATAGAATATAGCGCTTTAGGTTCGCCCGGTAAGAATCGATCTCCGATTCCAGCCCGAAAATATGTTCCTCCATCCCGTCAACATCGATCAATCCTTCGATCTCCGGATTTCCGTCTTCGATTCCGGGTATCCGGCTTGGTGATTTTAACATTTCTGTCATATTGAAAATCCTATCTATTTAATTATATACGCTTAACAAGTTTAATTAACTACGGATATACAGGATTTACAGGATTAAAAAAAGTTAAAAATAAAAAGGCAAAAGGCAAAAGTAGGAGAATTCACAACGGATTAAACAAATAAAACGAAAAGAATCACATTATATTAAGTAATTATGTAAATCATAGATCACAAATCTAAAATCAAAAATTTTAAATCTTTATAACCTTAACAGCCCTAATAGCCGGTGAATATTCCGCCTTTTATTTCCTTAATTACTTGTGAATTTTTATTCGTGCGGATTAGTGATAATTCGCGTCCATTCGAGGTTAATCGCCTTTAAACCGGGATCATCTCGCCGCTGTTTTTTATCTTGATGCGCACTCCGTTGACTTCGATAGTGTTCCGCAGATATTCCGGCAGATGTTGGAATATCCGTTTCTTCGGTCCGATATGCACCGGGCATCCTTCGCCCGATAAATAACACCGCCGTTCATAACAGACCGGATGTTCTTCCTGCGGTATCCCGCAGGGCAGTCTGCCGTTCCTCTTACCGGTTTCCATGTTGATCCTGATTATGTTTGATTTGTTGCGGGGCAATAACTGTTCATATGTTCACCCCTTAAGAGTAATATACAACAATTGTTGGATAATGTCAAGAGAAAAATGAAAAAAATTCATAAATACTTGACAAACAGGGATTTTATTGTTATATTATGACGGATGTTTCACGGAAGGCGGTAATTGAGCTTTAGGGCTCTGGGCTCTGGATTTTTGTCTTTATGAATAAAAAGGTAAAAGATTCACTGGATATGATGGAAATGATGGATATTGTAAATATTTGTATTTCCATAATATCCATTATTTCCAGTGAATATTTATAAGGGCGAAGCATTATTATAACATTATCGTTATATTAGTTATATGTGAAAAAAATGCTTCGCCCCTACGAATAATTTTGAACTTTGAACTTTGAACTCTTAACTCTTAACTCTTAACTCTTAACTATTTAAAATGAAGCGTTATAACCGTATTGAGATACGGCGGCTGGGAGCGGCTATCCGGGAAAGGCGCCTGCAGGCGGATATGTCGCAGGCTGACTTAGCGGAAAAAGCGGATATGAACCGTTCACACTTGTCGCTTATTGAAACCGGCGAGCATATGCCCACCAAACGCACCATCGAGAAAATCGCCCAAGCTTTGAACACCTCCCCTGATGATCTGAAATACTTCGGAGAAATCATCTCCCAATTCAACATGCCCGCCGATGGGACATTATATCCCGGTCTGAGAGAACTGCTGAACGATCCCAATGACCTGCTGTTATATAAAATAACCGATGAAGAGAAAAGGGTGTTGAAATCCATCAGACTGCAATGGAAAAATCCATCGAAGAGGTTTTTCATCGAAGCGCTGTTGGAATACCGGAGATATAAATCGGAGGAAGAATGACTTTGGACTTTAGACTTTGGATTTTACCACGAATGAACACGAATGGACACCAATAAACACGAATATTATAAACAATTCTAATAATTTGCTTCAGGGAGTAGGGGCGAAGCATTTTTACTTAACAATGTAAATTTTAATCACTAAAAAAAAGCTTCACCCTTACAAAAGTATAAAAAACCGCTTAAGTAAGCGCCTATGCCCCCCGCCCCCCTTCAGTAAAGGGAGGAGTTATGTTTTAAAGGGGGGAGTTATGTTTCCCCCTTTTTTAAAGGGGGATTATCATCTGGAAACAAAAATTAACTACGGATATACAGGATATACAAGATAAGTTAAAAGTAAAAAGGCAAAAGGCAAAAGTGGAAAAATCACTGGTGATGATGGTGATAGAAAAAAATTCACAAGCTATTAAAGCTATTAAAGCTATTTTTCTGTTCCGGCAGGTCTTGGCTGCGATTAGTCCGCCAATCGGCGGATGACCTGCCGGTGATACAGCGTCAGGTCACACCAGCCGTACGGCTGACAAGACCTAACGCAGCAATTAACATCAACATCATTACCATTATTACAAGTGACTTTAAATCCGCTTCATCCGCTTAATCTGCTGTGAATTTTTATCCCCTTGACCCTTTACCCCGGAAAAAAATCTGAAAATTTTTTCCAAAAATACTTGACTTTTATAAAAAAATTTATTATAGTAATACTGTGGGAAATAGGCGAATGGGAGGAATCCTATCATGGATTATCCCGCCCCTTCTTCCTTCAGGTGTAGTCCGTATATTAACGCAAGGAGCTCATCATGAAGAAATTATTGGCTGTTTTGATAGCGGCGCTGTCAATCACCATCAGCGCGCAGGGGCAGTTGTCCGGACCTTTGAGCGGGGTGCTTCCGGGGGATTCGACTTACACGGTAGTGGGAAACATTTCAGTTCAATCAGGTGATTCATTGATTATCGAGGCGGGAGCCATGCTTATTTTCAATTCAGGAATCCAATTCGACATTAACGGCTACCTCCATGCCGCCGGGACTGAAACCGACAGCATCAAATTTATCAACAGCCCAGGTTTGAACTTTGGCGGGATTGATTTTAATAATTCCGCTGATGATAACAGCCTGTTGGAATATTGTTTGATAAGCGGGGGTTTAGCATCCGGCATCTACCCAAATAACTCCGGCGGCGGGATTTATTGTATTTCTTCCAGCCCTACTATAAGTAACTGCACCATCAGCGGCAATACGGCTACTACTGTCGGCGGCGGAATTTACTGCTATTATTCCAGCCCTTCTATCACTAACTGCGCCATCAGCGGCAACACGGCTGATTACGGCGGCGGGATTTACTGCGAAAATTCTTCCAGCCCTGCTATCACCAACTGCACCATCAGCGGCAACACGGCTGAATACCAAGGAGGCGGGATTTACTGTAGTTCCTCTTCCAGCCCTGCTATCACTAACTGCACCATCAGCGAGAATACCGCAGATTACGGCGGCGGGATTCGCTGCTCTTCTTCCAGCCCTGAAATATTAAATACCATAGTCTCAGGCAATTTAGGAAATTATGGTGTTTATTTATCAAGCTCCTCCAATACCACCATCACATTCAGCGATTTTTACAATAATGAAAACGGTAACTTCTATAATCCTCCTCAAGGAATTGGAATAATTACCACCGTCAACGCCAACGGCGATTCTTGCGATACATATTTCAACATATTCATAGATCCGCTGTTCTATTCCACCACCGGCGATTCCGCTTATTATTTGACCGCCGCCTCTCCCTGCATCGATGCGGGCGACCCGGCGAGTCCGCTTGACCCGGACAGCACCATAGCCGATATGGGCGCTTACTATTACGACCAGAGCGGCGGGACTCCGCCGGTTACAGTATCTTTGACGCCTTACAATCCCCCCATCATCATCCCCGCCAACGGCGGAACATTCGATTTTAATATTGCGGTCGCAAATAATGATTCTATTACTTTTACAGTCGATATCTGGACGATGGCGACTCTGCCGAATGGTAATGAATATGGGCCAATTATAGGACCGGTTAATCTAACGCTGAATCCCGGCTATTCCGGCAACCGGGACCGGACGCAGAATATCCCCGCTAACGCTCCCGCCGGACTATACACCTATGACGCTTATATTGGCGACTATCCCAATGAAATATTGGACGAAGATCATTTCGACTTTGAAAAGCTATCGACAGCCGATGCTTCAAGTTATATTCTCGATTGGAATTGCTGGGGCGAAGGATTTGAAGGCGAAACGGTTGAATCGTATGTTCCATGCGAAAATATCCTTCATTCCCCCTTCCCCAATCCCTTCAACCCCTCCACAGTTATCAGTTTCGAGCTGAAAGATGCGGGTGAGGTGAGTTTGATTGTATATGATATTCAAGGAAGAGAAGTGCAGTCACTCGTCACTAGTCACTTGTCACTTGGTTATCATGAAGTGGTGTTCGATGGGACGGATTTGTCCAGCGGGATGTATTTTGTTCGGTTGACGGTTAACAGTGGACTGTCGATGGTAAGGAAAGTGGTGCTGATGAAATAGTGAATTGAGAATAGTGAATAGTGAATGAAAAAAGTGTGAAGGTGTGAAAGAAAGATTCACTGGAAATTGTGGATATCATGGAAATATAGATATTTAGCATATCCATCATTACCTTCATTACCTGTGAATCTTTATCCGCTTAATCCGCTTCATCTGCTGTGAATATCTTTTTCGTTTAATTCGTTTAATTCGTTGTGAATCTTCATCCGCTTAATCCGCTTCATCTGCTGTGAATATCCTTTTCGTTTAATTCGTTGTGAATTTTATTCCGATTTCCGAATTTAAAGAGATTCACAAGCTATTAAAGCGATTAAAGCTATACAGGAGAACAAAATTTAATCAATCTTCGGAACAAATAGATACTGCGGCCGCGTCGGCATACCGGTCTTCTGCCAGAATATCCTATCCTCCTCTTGGGAAAACAGCGTTTCTTCCAATTCGTAATAAGGCGAAATCACTGGTTCCCAGAAATCGAGCGGTTCGTCGATTATTACCGCCGAGAAGAACTTGTTTTCCACCGCCCGTTTCAAATCGACCGGCAGTGATTCCGCTTGGATAGAACCTTCAGCGTGCATTATATCATGCGCCGCCATCCAATATGTATATGTTTCTTTTCCCGCCATCCGGGCGTAGTACCCATGATTAGGTATATACACCGCCCCGTCGATATTCTCAATTGTTTCGATTATCCTCTTTCCCGCCGCCTTATCCGCGCCGTTAGGGATATTAGGCCAAGGCTTATAAGCCATCAGTATGAATTGGAGGAGCACGAAGATTTTCACTGTCACCGGTAAAATCCATGCGAGCCCATAACTATGCAGGCGGAAATGATTCATCGCAATCCCTGAAAGAAGCGCCAGCGCTATAACCGCCGGTATGACCGTGTTATCATATCCTCCCACCTTAAGCCGCCCCATCCAGGCTGTCAGAAAGAATCCAATTACAATGAACACCAGCGCCGATCTGCGGTAATCGAAAAAATTCATCCATAATTTCCGAACAGTGAAATACAATATATATACGGTCAGAACTGACATCACCGGATATTTCAGTATTATATCCTTTGTCCAGAAGGTCAGCCAGCGGTCGGAAAACAGATCATGCTTAGCCGGCGCTGTGAAAGTGTAATACCAAAACAATCCTTGACTTTGGAAATGCAGAAACAAAAATCCGGCGGCTAAATTTGTCCCTACGATGATGAAATAATACAGGAAAGATTTTCTGCCGGCTAAAAACCAATGGACAGCAAACAGGATAATCAATATCAGGAAGGATTGTTTTGTGAAGAACGCCAGGGTGATGCAGAGTGCGGATAACACTGCGTTTTTGGGCTTATCTCCGCGTATCATAAATAGAGCGGCTAAAACCGCTAATAATAAGGCGAGCATATCCACCCTCGCCAAATCATACCAGGCTCCGGTGGCGGAGTATGCGGCGAAAAACAATCCCGGCGCTGAAATGGAAGAAGTGTCATCCCCGCCTTGGCTGCGAAGTATCTTATATATTAAAACCCCTATGCCTATAGTCGATAATATGGAGATAATCCTCAACGCCGCGAAACTCACCCCCAGTATCTTCATCGAAAATGCGCCAAGGTAAAAATACAAGGGTGTGTATATCAAAGTCACCCATTCCAGCGAAGGCGGAACATAGTAAGGCTCATGGTCATATATCCTGAGCGCTTGATCGATAATAGGTGATTCGCACCATTCAAGTTCGTAGGGATAATCCGCCCGCTGCAACGATACCCATAGACAGGAGCCGATGTACCAAGCTGACATCAAGATGAGAATGCCGTTTATCAGCATCCGCTCTCGGTATATATCCCGCTGTAAAAACTTTTTCATCGGCTATTTTTCCGCCTGACATAGACCGCCGAAGCGTAGTCCGTATCCATCGATAAAACTGTTTCCCCGATGATGAGAACGACTGCAGGCTTCAATTGATGCAGCTTAATCTCCACGCCGGGAACTAATCCCATCGAAGCCAGCCGGTCCATCTTGTCATGGTCGGCGGTGGAAATGAAGGTGATGATGCCGCTCTCGCCCGGTTTCAAGTGATTAGCCTGGGTGATGATGGGACGGATTTCCTGCTGATTAATCTCACAGCATCTTCCTTTAGGAATAGGCCGGCCGTGAGGGCAGATTGTAGGATGACCTAACAGTGTGCAGATACTGTCAGTCACATCGGATGTCAAGATATGTTCCACTTTACAGACGAAATCCTTAACCCCTTCCTCTTCGGTCAAATCCAGCACATCGTGCATCAACCGCTCAGTCAGGCGGTGTCTTCTTATCAGGTCGAGGAATTCCCGCTCACCCTTCTTGGTGAATTCAATCTCTTCATCGATGATGCGGATATGATTGCTGGATTCAAGTTCCTTCAGCCGCGGAATGGTGATATCATGCCGCTGAACATCTTCAATCCTCCGCTCCTCTTTCTCCAAATGAACGCCGACAATCTCTATCAGCTGTTCATGCCGCTCCTTTTCGATTAAATCCAGTTCTTTCTTGCTCATTTCTTTTATTTTTTTATTTATCAGGGATATACAGGATATATGTAAGTCAAAAATAAAAAGGTAAAAGTAAAAAGTAATTCACAACGAATTAAACGGATTAAACGAATGTGATATTCACAGTAATTAAGCGTTTTATGCTCTCGACCCTCTGTGGTCGACAGCATTTATTGATGTGTCGCAGAGTCTCAGCACATTGCGGCAATCTCTTAAAATACAAATACATGCAACAGAGTGCAGGGACTCCGCTGCACCTGTGAGGGCGGGACAGGACCTGCCGAAACGGTTTTTTAAACTTGCAAACTTGCCAACTTGTCAACTTGCAGACTTCTTTATACTACCGCCCGCAGAACAATATTCAACACCGCGCCTACAATCGTCGCATAGATTACAATGAACGCATTCATTATCATCGCTGTCTTGAATCCACGCTCCTTGATTATCACGAAAAAATTAGCTAAACATGGGACAAACAGCACCATCACCGTCACTCCGACAGTAACCTGCACCAAGTCCATCATCCCTGATTCCGCTAAGCGGAAAAGTCCGGCGGCGCCGTAATCGCGCCTTAAAAATCCCACGATGAATGCTTCAGTCGCTTCCGCCGGCAGCTGCAGCATTCCGGTTATCACCGGTGAAGCCGCCTTCTCCAAATATCTCAGCATATGAATCCGGTCAAGCAGAAACAGTATCAATGTTCCTAACACAAACAGCGGCACCGCTTCGCGCATAAATAATTTAACTCGAAAGAAGGTCTTTATAAATATATTCTTCAATTTGGGTATGCGCATGGGAGGAATTTCGGTTATTAACGAAGCGGATTTACCCTTCAACAGCTTGGATGCGCCGTAACCCACGATTATCAACTGCAGGGCGACTGTGAAAATGACTACCAACAGCATAGTAATCGACATCGCTCCCATCATCCCCAGCACCACCCCTAATTGCGCGCTGCAGGGTATCCCCAAAGCTAAAAGCAGAGTGGCGATGGTGCGCTCTTTCTTGGTCTCAAGTATCCGCGTGGTGAATGTCGCCATAGTGTCACAGCCTAATCCTAACACTATCGGAAGAACCGCCCGCCCGTTCAAGCCAATATGTCTGAATAAGCTGTTAGATAAAACAGTCAGTCTCGGCAGATAACCGCTGTCTTCCAGTATCCCGAAGAATATAAAAAACAGCGATACGATGGGGAAAACGATGGCTATGGAGTAAGTCAAACCTACGGTGATAACGCCGTACTCCCCCACCAGCATATCATAGATGAAACCGAAGACACCCGCTCCCTGCAAAGGCGCTAATACCCGCATGAAGACGGGATTGATGATACCGAAATAACCACTTTCCGGATTATATCCTCCGAATATATGTGTCTCAACAAAGTCGACCATCACTCCCGCCCCGAATACTCCTACAATCTCATATAATAAAAATAGGACTAATAGCACAAACGGCGGACCGTATAGCGGATGCATAGCTAAGAATCCTATCCTCTCTTTCAGGTTCACTCCGGAAACTTTGTCATGGCGGATGATGGGCTTAATATAATCTTCGATATAGTCGTTGAGAAAAGCCTGCAGGGTGAAACCGGGCGGCTGGGGAAGCTGGCGGGATAAATTATTCAATTCTTCGGAGATATATTTATCGAAACCTACGCCGTTACCGCGCAGATTAATCGGCAGACTGCCTTCGCCGGATACTATCAGCATCGACAAACCGCGGGTATTCAGATTAGTCTGAGGAATATTAGACTGTATCTTCAGTATAGTTTCATCGATAGCGGCGGGGAGGGGGAGCAGATACGGGGAAGTATGTATCTCATTCAGCGATTTCCGCAGTTCGCCCATCCCCTTGCCTTCAATTGCGATTGTTGGGATGATTTTGACGCCAAGGATATCTGTCAACGCTTTGACATCGATATTAATACCCCGCTCAACCGCCTCATCGAACATATTGAGGCAGACAAGCAAAGGCAGTCCCAGCTCAATCAGTTGGTGGGTGATGAGCAGTCCCCGTTTCAAATTCTTGGCGTCGATCACCTGAATGACGCCGATAATTTCACTGCTTAACAAGATATTGAGGGTGACCTGTTCATCCTCCGAGCGGGGGACTAATCCGTTGATTCCGGGGCTGTCGATCAATTCGACTATTTCGCCGTCGAAATTGATGACTCCTCTGGTGATTTCAACCGAAGTGCCGGGATAGTTCGATACATCGACATATTTTCCGGTCAATGCGCCGAATATCACGCTCTTGCCTACATTGGGATTACCCACTAATACGATCTTTCTGCATGTGTCGGTATCGTGAAATCTTCTCCCGAACCGCTTCCGCATCCTCTGCCGCCTGCCGAATCCATGTCCAAATCCTCTTTGGCATTGATCACGGTCTTCCGGTATATCTGATTTATCTGGCATATATGTTTTACTATCGACTCAGGACTCAGGACTCAGGACTCAGGACTCAAGACTCAGGACTCAGCAGGTTGTCCGAGCATATAAAGAATACCTTTTGTCATTGCGAGCGAAGCGAAGCAATCTCTCTTATTAATAATCAATTAGTGAGATTGCCACAAGGCTTTCAGCCTTTCGCAATGACATTCTCGGTCAGACTGTCAGGTATTTTGGCATCGAGTTCCGCATTCGACA
>JADHWD010000198.1 GCA_016783645.1 bacterium | reverse complement strand
CCTCGCAAAGACTACGCATTGTAAGTATTGTATCTTCGGGATTTACAATCATCCCATTTCCGAGGTATTTTGGCAGCGGAATTTCAATAGTTTTCCAAAACCAATTTTTTTGATCAAGTGAGGCAAGTGTGGCTCCCCGGGAGGGACTTGAACCCCCAACCTAGTGGTTAACAGCCACCCGCTCTACCATTGAGCCACCGGGGAGAAACCTACTCGAACCGTCATCCCGATTGATCGGGAATTTTATTTGGATAAAAGTCCTTATTAATAATCATTTTAGATTTTTAATAACCTCCTCGGCTCTATTTAGAACAGAAGTAGGAAACCAGCCTATAAATGGAAATTCAGATTTTCGCAATAAATCAAGCGCTACAATGATATATATTGTAAGATCGCCATTATATACTGTTTGTGTTGCCGCATCTTTTATTGTTTTAAAAAATACTTCTGGTATTTCATCAACTACTTCACGAACATCTCTTATTGTTGAATCACATGGTCCAACAAGAGGCTGTTTCCCATCATAATATACTCTTGGGCCATAATTAACAAACTCGCGCAACTTTAAAGCTCTCTGGTAGATTAATACTAAATGAGAATCTGGTAATTTTTTTTGAATTGTAGAAAGAAAATTTTTTATATCTTTATGTTTTATAGACTTATCTGGTAGCTCTTCTCCTCTATCACGTATTTCAATTAAATTCCTATGAAGATCTTCTGGCATGTATTGTGGTAGCATCCACATTAAAGTCAAACCTAAATGAAATAATGAATAATATGCACTAATAATCGCCATTGTGAAATTATTATATTGCATTTCTATTTCTGCAGAAGCAAAAAATACCGCTGACTTGGCAAGTGATACTGGAGTCTCTACAAAAAATTTGTCATGAGGTTCTTTATTTGATTCAATTATCATTTTTTGATCCCCGTTATATTTTTGAAATGATGATATTGTTTGGGATGAGAATAAATTTTCTATAATTATTTTCTAAATTGAAAAAACACTGTTTGTCATATCGCGCATATAGCCCAGAGACGAACTTGAACCCCCATCAGCCGTACGGCTGATAACAGCCACCCGCTCTACCATTGAGCCACCTGGGAGAAATACTATTTTTTTGATTTGTGTTTCGTAGGGTCGGCCATTTTATATCGTTGACCGCGTTTTGGCGTTGGAGGAAACGGTTCTCCTCGAACTACAGTTCTTTCCCCTTCTCCAGTTGAACCCCCTCTTGGTCCAATAATTTTATATTGACCGGAATATGGAGCGATATTACCGGGTCTATATGATGATTTACCAGGCATAATAGCTGTAATATTTATTTATTATTCATAGAATATTTCTCTAAATAGAACCAATTAATATACTTAACAATCCCATCAATATCTGGCCATATAGATTTTCCATTAACTCCCAACTTGTTTAAATCATCTCTGATATTTCCAACACTCTGGTAAGGAATAATTATTTCTCGCAACCAATAATCCTGATTATTATTTTTTTGCTCATGCATATCTATATAAGGTTCGAAGGAAACAGTAAATATAGAAGACTGAGCAATTATTCTACCATGGACAATAGGCGGTAAATACTTTCTAACACCAGAAAATTTATCAGAAAATACTTCTACATCGCTTAATATTTCCTGATTTGTATTAAATATGTAAATCCTTCGATTTTCAGGATAAGTTCCTTCAACCGCAAAATAGACAGCGGTAAGTATATTTTCAGTCCAATCTAATAATCGTGTAGGTAATCCATAATGTTGTCCAACCACTAAAATCCTCACCTCATCATCGATATTAATACCGAAATCTCTAATATAAGGTTCACTACATCTCGAAAAATCATCTCTAATCTCATTCTCAAACTTATTGAAAACGTCCTGTATCTCGTTTTCAGAATCAATTTGAAATTTTTTACAGAAATCCTCAAATATTCTGCCTATCTTAGGTTTCAGAGAATCATATATTCTATTTTCGCCTCTGAAGATTGCAGATTCAGGGAATTGTTTTGCATAGTTAATGATATCAATAACACCGTTCGCTTCTTTTCTGTTTTCTTTTAGTGTCATGGTAATAATTTTCGGACTAATAGAAATCTCTCTTAACTGATTTCAACCTTTATATATTATACAAATTTTTCCCTAAAAAATCAAGTTTCAACGATTCAATCCTTATCCTCCTCCAATAATTCAAACGCCCGCTGTATATGCGGTATCACAATGCTCCCGCCCACTATCAAAGCTATATTGAACACCTCATAGAGCTCTTCCTTGGACATTCCCAATTGCAGACATCTGTCCACATGATAAGTGATGCAGTCATCGCATCTTAACACCATTGAGGCGATAAGTCCCATCATCTCTTTATACTTCGCCGGCACCGCGCCGTCAAGGTAAGCCTTATGGTCGAGCGAAAAGAATTTCTTGAAATCCTTGAAATCCGATTTGAAAACCAGTTCATCGCCCTTCTCCCGCTTCTCACGGAACTGTGCAATTTTTCTATTCATCTGTTCCCTTTATATGCAATTATTGCTTTTTCCGATCTGCGCATGTTCATATATTAACAAAAATTAAGGTCAATTGCAAAGAGAGGTCTATTATTTGCTATAATTATTAAAACTATTTATGTTTAAACTTATCCTGTATTCACCCACTGGAGGGACAATGAAGAAGTATCTATTGTTCATATTAGCTTTATCACTCTTGGCTGCCGCGCTTCCCGCAGCCGAACCGCATCATCAATTGACCAGGATCAACATCCGCGCCGATTCCGAAATTCCCATGCTGATGCAGTATGGCTTGGATGTTGTCCGGGTCGAACACGGCAAGTTTGTGGAAGTTATCACCATCCAGACTGAACTGGATAGACTTCAATCCGCCGGTTTCGATGTGGAAGTCATCATCCCGGATATGGAAGCGTTCTACCAGTCCCGCAACCCGGACAACAGAACGATGGGAGGCTTTCTCACCTACAGCGAAATGGTCGACAGCCTGTTCCAGTTCCACGCAATGTATCCCGACATCACCACCGAACCTTATTCCATCGGTCAAAGCTGGGAGAACCGCGACCTCTGGGTCATCAAAATTTCCGATAATCCGGAAATCGACGAAGACGAGCCCGAAGTATGGTATGATGGTATCCATCACGCCCGCGAGCCCATCACCCTGCAGCTTCTGATATATTTCATCGATGTTCTGTTGACCAATTACGGGGTCAACCCGGAGATAACGGCGGTAGTGAATGATAGGGAACTGTTCATTTTGCCTTGTATGAACCCCGATGGCTATGTTTATAATGAAATGACCAATCCCAATGGCGGCGGGATGTGGCGAAAAAACCGACGCGACAACGGCGGCGGAGTATACGGGGTCGATTTGAACCGCAATTACCCCTACGATTGGGGGCATGACAACCAGGGTTCATCGCCTAACCCCTCCAGCGAAACTTACCGAGGTCCTTATCCGGCTTCCGAACCGGAGACTCAGGTAATCATTAATTATATAAATACTCGTCACATCGCCATTTCCCAAAGCTACCATTCTTACGGCAACTACATCCTCTATCCCTGGTGCGCCGATTACAACGGATATACTCCCGACCACAACGAATTCGTGGCTATTGGGAGTGTTTTTAACTCTTACAACGGTTATGATCCCGGTACAGTTTGGGAACTTCTATACAATGTCAACGGCGGCTCGATGGACTGGCATTACGGACAGCAGGATGAACATTGGAAAATTATGGCTTTCTCTTTGGAAGTAGGCAATTACTTCGCCGGATTCTGGCCCGCGCCTTCCATGATTCCGCAATTGTGCTCGGAGAATCTTATGGTGAATATCTATACCGCGCAGATAGCCAACCAGTGCGCGCCGCCGCCCATCGCCCTGAATTACGCCAGTATGATTATCGATGACGCTTCCGGCAACAACAACGGTTCCGCCGATCCGGGCGAAGATCTGGGATTGAGCATCACTATCAATAACTTCGGAACTCAGGGAGCGACGGGAGTGAGCGGTACGCTATCTTCTGCAGATCCTTATATCACTATTTTGAACGCAGTTTCCACTTTCCCGGATCTGCCCTCCCTCGGCAGCGGAACTTCCAACACTGATTTTGAGGTGCAGGTTTCCAGTTCATGCCCTATCGGCTATAATGCGCCTTTGGAATTGACTTTGACCGCCGCCGGCGGCTATAGCACAGTATGTGTGTTCGACTTATTAGTGGGCAATCCCATTTACCAGCCCGCCGGCCCGGATCCTTATGGTTATTACGCTTATGACCACCTTGATGATCATGACCTCAGCGCCTATGAATGGATAGAAATCGACCCGGGACTTGGCGGCGCGGGAACTCTTATTCCTTTCAACCAAGATGACCAGACTATCCGCATTGACCTGCCCTTCACTTTCAGATATTATGGACAAGATTATACTCAAATCTCAGTTTGTTCTAACGGCTGGGCGGCGATGGGCTCTACCACTATAACCGATTACTCCAATTCGCCGATTCCGGATGGTGATGGCCCCCCCGCTATGCTTGCCGCCTTCTGGGATGACCTCTCTCCCCAGCAGGAGGGCGGAGTGTATTATTACTACGACACGGCGAATGATTGGTTCATCATTGAATACAGCGGTGTGCGGCAGTATTCCCCCGCTACCGCTCATGAAACCTTCGAAATCATCCTCCTCGATCCGACGGAATATATAACTATCACCGGCGATGGTATGATAAAATATCAGTTCCAAAGCTTGGAAGATTTAGGTTCTTTCACCGTCGGTATCGAAAATCAAGATCAAACTATTGGATTGCAGATACTCTACAACGGAGAATTGAATCCCAACTGCCCTGAGATACTCGACAACACAGCGGTTCTGTTCACCACCGGTGAAACTATCCCGGAAGTTGTGATTGAACTCACACCGGTGAATCCGCCTATAATTATCCCTGCTGCGGGCGGTTCATTCAATTACCTGCTTCAGATTAATAACACCAGCGCCGCTCCGGTGACATTCGACGGCTGGATATCAGCTTTGCTGCCGGATTCAAGCTTTTATGGACCTATACTATTGAGAGAAAACATAACTATCGGCGCCGGAGCTTCCATTCAGCGCAATATGACCCAGAATGTCCCGGGCGGAGCCCCTGCCGGTGATTATGAATACATCGGCAGAGTCGGCCAGCATCCGGATTTAATATTCAGCGAATCGATTTTCGATTTCTCCAAATCGGGAGTATATTTATCCGCTGGCGGAAATTGGGATCTTACCGGATGGGATAATTTAATTGCAAACAATAGTTTGCTCCCAGATGAATTCGCTCTGAAGCAGAATTATCCTAATCCCTTCAATCCTGTTACCAGCATCGAAATCGCCGTTCCTAATAATTCCCATGTTCAGGTTGTGATTTATAACATTAGCGGGCAGGAAGTTGCGGCTCTATATGATGGTATGATGACTGCAGGTTATCATTCGCTCAAATGGAACGCGCAAAACCTGCCCAGCGGCGTCTATTTCTATAAGATGAAAGCAGGTGGATTCACCGATGTCAAAAAATGCCTGCTTGTGAAGTGAGATAGTGTGAAAATCAAATTCACCTGAAACCACTGTTCCGATTGAATGACAAGACAGGTCTTCGGCGTAGAGGAGACCTGTCTTTATTTTAAAAAGGTAGGATTAAGTTCAGAAGATTTTTACCCATTATGATATCTTCCGTTCCCGCCGGACTTAAAATCCGCAATACAGCTGACGACCGAGTGGTTTGGAATCCGGTTCATATTCACACTTCATCCTTAGCGCCAGGCGCATCGTAATTTATCTTGAGCCTTGTCAGTCTGTCCGAAAATTTGTCATTCTGAACGAAGTGAAGAATCGCATTCAATTTGAGTTATTAATTAACAGTACGACTTGTGCTAGTTGAAATCTATATCTATATATATTGATATTAAATACTTACAATTTTTCGTTATTTCAGAGTAGCTGGGTTCTGGGGACTAGTGGCTGGAAATTTAATGAATATCGATATAATTTTAGGTCTAGCCCCCAGCCCCTAGTGTCGTGTCATATTTGCATTTACGCATATAATATGTTGGTAATTGTTTAGCATTTCGGAAATGTTCGACCCCTTCAGGGTCGATGATTGTGGCTTTCTTTTCCGTAGGTTTCACCTACGGCTATTCACATTCATCCCCTTT
>JADHWD010000197.1 GCA_016783645.1 bacterium | reverse complement strand
AGGGGCGCTGCCGGAGTTTGGGCGCAACATATCGAAGGTTTAGGTAATCTTCTTTGGGGTAATTATGGTTTTGTAGTTCCAGCTGACCCCGAACACCAGAGTGTCGAGCCTCGAGTGACCCATGATGGTGGCGGCGGGGCTTTTGTGATATGGGAAGATTGGCGTCCGCCGTACAATTATTGGGGCGCGCTGTTAGCTCAACATATAGATGAGAATGGCAATCAGCTATGGAGTCAGGATTTATTCATCTGCCAGCATGTATGGGAGCATTTAGTCATCTCCGATGGTTTAGGCGGCTTCATCCTGCAGTCCAACCCCGGAGCTTCCGATTACAACACCCACTGGCGCATCAATGGCAGCGGCAATATCCTGTGGCAAAGGGAAAGGCTGAGCTGGAGTTATTGGGCGCCGATGATAGCGGGTGAAGCCGGATTTTTCTATCTTGCTTTTGAATATTTTGATGAAGAACTTTGGGGGCAGCGTGTTGACATGAACGGCAATAATTATTGGCCCACCTGGGGCAGCGGTCAGCCCGGGGCGCCGATGGAAACATCACTTTTAGACCAAACCGGTTCTCTCGCTATTACTTACCAATATCCCTATTTTTACGGGATTTCCTGCGCCAGGAGGCCATTCATCAGCAGTGATACTGACAAGTATCTTTTAGCGCAGAAGATGGATTCATTAGGTAATGTTTGCTATGGCGATACCGGAGTTATTATGAGTTTTATTGCAGATAATGCTTACAATTTTGCCTATTTATCTCCGGTTATCAACAATTCTTATGATATTACCGTTGTCTTTGAGTTAAGACAGGATGGCATAAATAGTCCGGATTTATATGCTAAACACTGCTATTCTGATGGGACTTTGGGCGGACCTAATGCGCCGATATATGATGTTAATATAGAAATATCAGACACTAATATCGTATTGACCTGGCCGGCCAAAGCCTCTTCAGCGCAATATTATATTTATAAATCCGACGATCCATACCAATTTCCGCTTGAACCGGACACTACCGTTATCGACACTTTTTTTTTCGATCCCGGCGCCTTGAATCAAGATAATCTTTTTTATAAAGTAACATGGGAACTTTGATTAGTTAAGCGGTTAAGTGGTTAAGCGGTGAAAGATTCACAGCAGATTAAACAGATTAAGCGGATAGAAGACAGTCATTTGTCACTCGTCACTCGACATTGGTGTTTCGGATTTCGGATTTCGGATTTCGTGCTTCGGATTTCTTAGCTTTAATAGCTTTCATAGCTTGTGAATCTTTATTCGTGTTCATTAGCGTAAATTCGTGTTCATTCGTGGTTATATATAGCCATAATAGCCAGTGAATATTCTTGTAACTTGCAACTTCTTAATTACCTGTGAATCTTCATTCGTGCCCATTCGTGTTCATTCGTGGTTAATTATTATTTCGAGTTCCGATTAATTGTTGCGGCAGGTCACATCTGCTGAACGCAGCCAAGACCTGCCGAAACAGGAACGGGCTGTTCAATCACACCCGGAAATTGCTGTTAATAGAATAATTTGTTATATTTTTAGGTTCGGGTAAAAACGAAAGGATTTTAGTGGGTTAAGAATCCACCCCGCTGCTTTACCCATTATCCATTTTATCAATAATTGATACGAATATAATATTAACATACCATTAATCTATTAAAGGAAGAGTATGGCAAAGTACCGTATTGCCTGGCTGCCCGGCGACGGGGTGGGCAGCGAAGTTATGGAAGCCGCTAAAATCGCGCTTGACACTTTAAAATTGGACGCCGAATACATTCACGGCGATATCGGCTGGGAATTCTGGATGAACGAAGGCGATCCTTTACCCCAGCGCACTATAAAAATGTTGAAGGAGACCGACTGTGCCCTGTTCGGAGCTATCACTTCCAAGCCTAAAGACGAAGCGGCGCGGGAATTGAAGCCGGAATTACAGGATAAGGGTTATGTCTATTTCAGCCCTATCGTCCGGCTGCGGCAGGAATTTGACCTGCACACCAACATGCGCCCCTGCAAGGCTTACCCCGGCAACCCTTTGAATTACAAAGACGGCATCGACCTTGTAGTGTTCCGGGAGAACACTGAAGGGATGTACGGCGGAGTGGAGTTTTTCCCGCTGCCTCAATCTGTATTCGATGCGCTGTGCGTTCATCCTAAAATGAAGAAGTTCGGCGATAAATCGCCTTTATCGGAAATCGCCCTTTCAACCCGCATCATGACCAAAAAGGGCTGCGCCAGTATCGTCCGCCAAGCATTTGAATTCGCTAAAAAATTCAACCGGCGCAATGTTACGGTAGTCGACAAGCCTAATGTCCTGCGTGAAACCGGCGGTCTGATGATCCGCACTGCGCGGGAAGTGGCGAAAGATTATCCCAATATCCCATTATGGGAGACCAATATTGACGCTCAGTGCATGTGGCTGGTGAAAAATCCCCATGATTACGATGTGCTGGTGTGCGAAAACATGTTCGGCGATATCATCTCCGATTTATGCGCTCAGCTGGTGGGCGGATTAGGATTCGCTTCAGCCGGCAACATCGGCGATGAATACGCCGTCTTTGAACCCACTCACGGCAGCGCCCCCAAATACGCCAGTCAATACAAAGTCAATCCCATAGCGATGCTGTTGGCAGCAAAATTGATGCTGGACTGGCTGGGAGAAGTCGATATGGGAACAAGATTAGAAAACGCCGTCGCCAAAGTCATCGAAGAAGGTAAAGTCCGCACCTACGATATGGGCGGCAGCAGTAAAACGCTGGAGATGGCGGAAGAAGTGGCGAGGAAATTGTAAAAATAGTGAATTAAGAATAGTGAATAGTGAATGAAAAAGTGTGAAAGTGTGAAAGTATGAAGGTTTGAAAGATAGATTCACTATAGAATAAGCGGATGAAGCGGATAAAGATTCACTGTTAATATTAGGAGTTCGGACTTTAGTCTGAACACCTTTAAATATACTTAACACTTTATTCTATGACACAATACAATTATTGTCATTCTGAACTTAGTTCAGAATCCATCATAGAAACAGTGGATTCCGGGTCTATCCGCTTTACCGCGGACGCCAGGAATGACACTCTGATATTAGTATATATTGTTCCAGGCGAGTTTCAAGAGGGAAGCCCGAAACCTTTCGGGAATATACATGACGCTTAACACATCCCTAAGAGGCTTGATAAACGGCAGAAATGATATAGTGAATTAATTTAAAAACTCTTAACTCTTAACTCTTAACTCTTAACTTTTAACTCTTAACTCTTAACTCTTAACTTTTAACTCTTAACTCTTAACTTTTAACTACTTTTTTGCATAGACTGGTAACATATCACCGCCGTCAAGGCGATCGTTTAGTATGCACAATCTGCCCCCGATTCTGCAAATTGAAGGAGGGGCAGATTGGCTTATGCCGGGCGCGGCAGAATCTCAACGGGATGCTTTTCGCCATCAATTACGGCAAAACCGCCTCCGTGGCTATGGATCCCATTGAGAAGAAACCTCTCTACCATTTTTACCCAAGCCGGAATATATTATCGGTAGGACCCAATTCCTGCAATTTTCAATGCAAGTTCTGCCAGAATTGGGAGATTTCGCAGGTGGATTTCCCCACCCGCGAAGTCACGCCTGAAGGACTCGCAGATCTGGCGGTTAAAAACAACTCAATCGGCATCGCCTATACTTACACTGAACCCTTGATGTGGTACGAATTTTTGTTAGACTGCTGCGAGGAATTTCATAAGCGGGGAATGGTCAATATCTTGGTCACTAATGGATATATCAATCCCGAACCCTTTGAGAAACTGATCCCGCTGGTGGATGCGATGAATGTTGATTTAAAGTCGATTGAAGATGATTTTTACCGTAAATACTGCGGCGGAGTCCATGTCCAACCCGTGCTTGACACGATAAATACCGCTTATCAAAACGGAATCCATGTCGAGCTCACTCAGCTTATAATTCCCGATTTGAACGATTCCCCTGAACAAATCGAAAAGACAGTGAAATGGATAGCGGGATTAGGCCGAGATATTCCTCTGCATTTCTCCCGCTATTTCCCCCGCTATAAATTGGATAAGCGGGCGACCGATGAGGGAACGATACGCAAAGCCTATGATACCGCCAAGCGGGAACTTGAGTGGGTATATACCGGCAATATCGCTATGGAAATCGGCAGCGATTCGGAATGTCCGGACTGCGGCGCAATGTTAGTGGAAAGGCGGGGATATTCTACTTCAGTGCGCAATCTGCAGGACGGAAAATGCGGCAAATGCGGGAGGGGGGTGTATTTTAGGGGGAGGTGAAATATAATTATTATCGGTTATGTATTTTTTGTTCAGTAAACTTACACGACAATGTTGCCGTCAGGATTCAAATGAAGTATAACCTGAAAATCCTTATTTCCAGATTAACTATAATAAACGACATTATAGCTTGTTCGATAGTATGTTTTACAATGACTATAATCCCCCTTAGTCCCCCTTTACTAAAGGGGGGAAGGGGGGGGGATTACTAAATGATTAAAATTAATGTCGCTCATTATAAAAGACTGCATAGTTCTTTTGATGAAGATGGAAGACTTGTAGGAAAAGCCACTGTTGTAATAGACTTCAAGAAAAGCAGAAATTTTTTAATAGCAATCCTAAACTCTAATTTAGTTAACTATTGATATAGCAATAAATTTGAGATAACACACATGGCTGGGGGCTACCTGCAATTCGAGATACCATAATTAAAACAAATACCCATAGCCAACATTAATGAAGAGCAACAAAATCCCTTCATCGACATGGTCGACCTTATCCTTGCCATTACGAAAGACGAGGATTATTTGCAGAATCCGGCAAAGCAGGCGAAGGTGAAGGAATATGAGCGGGAGATCGACCGGAAGGTTTATGAGCTTAACGGCTTGACGGAAGATGAGATTAAGGTGGGGTGGGAAGGAAAATAATTATTATTGGTATGAATGTTGCTTTTGATATTTGTATAAATTAAATTATTGGAAAAACCAACTTGATTTTAGAGTTATTGTGAACTTCTATAGGAAAAAATTGCTTAACGCGATACTTTTTTTCGCGAAAAACACTGAGAATCCTACGCTAACCAAAACCTTTAAATTGCTTTTTTTCCTTGATTTTAAGCATTTTGAAGAGACGGGGTATCCTTCTATAGGATTGGACTATTTTGCTTTCCACTGGGGGCCTGTCCCTAAATCACTTTGGCTTGAGCTAAAGGATGGGAATGTTCCCGATGATTTCAAAGGGATGTTTAAATTACAGGAATTAGGGCGTGAAGATGAATCAATGTTAAAAGGGAAATTGATTAAGACTTCTAAGAATCCAGATATGTCTTGCTTTTCACCACGAGAAGCTAAGTTGCTTGAAAATCTTGCGTTTATATATAAAGAAGTTAATTCTGAGCTTATTTCAGAAATATCTCACCTAAAAAACCAACCATGGGAACTTACACTGAGGTCAAGTGGTGAAAATTCCCTTATTAATTATTTAATTGCTCTAAGAGACAAACCAGAAGACGAGAGGGAACTAGCCAAAGAGAAGCTAAGCGAGTATTTCGCCGTTCTTCAGAACTTCAGCCTACAATATTGAGTCCTTATGGTCTTACAGGGAGATATTATTCTATATAAAGATTACGCTTTCCCCGATGAGACTAAGAGCGACAAACGATTCATTATTTTGAATAATGCTCAAATTGGATCTCACTTCCTTTTTGCCATCACAACTTCACAATCCAGACATTATCCCAGCACTTTATCAGGATGTAACTTAAGCAAAAAGCTTTTCTATATCCCTTTGGGTAACGAACCGTCTTTAAATAAAGAAACATTTGTATTATAGACCATAATTATCCTATGGACTTTGATAAGATATTTTCTAGGATTCAAGCTGGAGTAATAAAAGAGCGGGGCAAATTATCGGTAATGTCCCCTAATAATTGAGTTGTTTCTTGCATGTATTGTGATTATTCATTATATTTGAGTATGTTCAACTCAATGGAAAAAAAACATGCTCGAAATTAACCAATACTTTTGTATTAACAAATCCTGTATCCATTATGGAGTACGAGGACAAGGAAACATCATAAAATCCGGAACTTACGGAAAACACAACCGACAGCTTCTTCAGTGTAATACTTGCAAAAAACGGTTCTCTGAAACTCGAAACACGGCTTTCTTCGGTTGCA
>JADHWD010000196.1 GCA_016783645.1 bacterium | reverse complement strand
CTAGATCCCAGCCCCTAAACCCTATTTTCAAGCAAAACCCTCATGCGCCTTCGGCGCACCACCAAGCATGAAAATAGTTTAAAGGGCGACCGCGAGGGTCGCCCCTACATTATCGATTTTTTTTGTAAGGACAGAACATTGTTCTGTCCATGCTGGATTCCCGCCTGCGCGGGAATGACGGCATTTTAGTGTTTTTCTTTACCCTTTACCCTATTTTCAATATAAAAGGAATGATATTATCAAAGATTTATGGATTCAATGGCTGATTATTGCCGCGTATTTATCATTCATCTTCATTAAAGGTGTTCTGAAAGTCCGCAAAATTCACACAACCGATGATTTCCTGTTAGCGGGCCGTGATGTGGGATGGTTCTTTTTGTTCTGCACAATGGGAGCTACGGTGATAGGCGGCGGATGTTCCATCGGTGCGGTCGGAAAAACCTACGAATGGGGAATATTAATGCTGTTCGTTTCCACCGGCTGGTATTTCCATTTTATCTTCTCGGGTTTAGTGGTGGCGCCCAAATTCAGGGAAGCCGAATTATATACTGTCGCCGGATATTTTGGACACAGGTTCGGCGAGAAACCCAGATTTTTAGCGCTTATTTTATCAGTTCTGTTTTCCGTATTTGTCATCGCCGCTCAGATGGCGGCGTTCGGTGTGGTGATATCCACTTTGATACCCTCTTTTGCTAATAATCCGGAGATGCTTAAATGGGCGATTATCATCGGAGGTTCTTTGGTAATTATTTACAGCGCTGCAGGAGGATTATTGGCTGTGATATACACCGACATCTATCAATTCATCGTATTGATTCTCGGCTTTCTATTCACACTTATTTACTGCGCACCGGATATTTTGGATTCCTGGAAACAGGTATCGAATCAGATACCTGATGAGTTTTTCATGCTGGAAGGAGGTAAAGGATGGTTATTTCTTATAACTACATTCCTGGCTTTCCTGCTGGGTGAAACTTTCGCTCCGGGTTACGCCACCAGATATTGTATAGGTAAAAACATTAGGGAAACTAAAAAGGGTATCGCCGGAGTAGGATTCTTCCTCGCATTCTCTTTCCCGGTTATTTTATTCTTCATCGCACTTTACGCCAGGATGCATTTTCCCGATATCGACCCTCAACAGGCTCTCCCAATGGTAATTCAAAAGCTTCATAATCCCTTCATTGGTGGAATAATAATCGCCGCATTATTGAGCGCCGTAATGTCTTCAGCGGATTCCGCTCTCAATTCTTCCACTGCTATTTTTGTCAAGGACTTGTTTGAACACCAGTTGAAATGGAATTATAAAGGCGATAAAGAACTGCTGAAATTAGCCCGCTATTGCACCATCATACTGGGTATCATCTCGACATTGATAGCAGTTTTGTGGTCGGATATCATCGAATTGCTGCTATTCACTTACCACATGTGGGCACCGGGTGTGATTCTCCCAGTAGTTGTGGGGGTTTTATCCAAAGAAAAATCAAAACAGCTGACTCAGATGATTTTCATTACCATGTTGATAACATTCACAGCAACTCTTATTTACAGACTCACTTCCTATGCTGAACATTTTGACCCGGCTGTCTTTGGAGTCATATTCTCCTTCATCATCTATTTCTCCCAAAGAATTATGTTAAAACATTCAGATTAAAGGGGGATTTGAAGGGCAGGTTACGATGGAGATAATTATAACTATTATTTAGAATCCAAAGTCTATGTAATCTGTTTGAAAATGCGCCGTTTTACATCCGCTGTTCAGCTGACCCGAAATTACGGGAGGTCTTTCTTACTATCCTCTGACAATCTTTACAGATTGATACCAATAATTTGATATTTATGTATCTGAAATTTATTTTCCATAAAATACCATCATTGCTTCAATACGAATACTTCCTCCAACCGCCCAAAATCTGTGAAAGGTTTCACCAGGATATCCTGAAATAAAACTCCGGGTTTCTTTTCAATCTTAATAATCTCACCGGCGTACAACCCTTTGGGATAGACTCCTCCCAGCCCCGAAGTTACCAGCGTATCCCCTAAAAAAACCTCTAATGTCTGAGCGACTCCGTCCATCCGGCATACAGAACCGTTATTCCAATGCAGTATCCCGTCGATCCGGCTGCGCTGCAGCTTCACCGCCGCTCCGAATTTTGAATCCAGCATTAACTGGCAGAGTGAGCTCGATTCATTCACTTCGATAATCTTTCCGACTAAGCCTTGCGAAGATACCACCGGCAGGTTTTCCTGCAAACCGTGTATCCTTCCTTTATTCAAAGTTATTGTGTTCACTATCTCGCCGGAACTTTTACCCACAACTACCGCCGGAATGAATTCATAGAATAATTGATAGGAGAAATTGAGCATATCACGCAGGCGGTGATTCTCCTCCTCCAACTCCTTCATTCGTGCATTCTCCTGATTTAATCTGAATAATGCGCGGTTGAGTTCGCGGTTTTCGGAATATAATCTGATTGTTCTGGGAATGAATCTGAAGGGGGATACGATATAACTAGCGGCATAGGAGAACTTCAATCGCAGGAACTCCATCTGCGGGTTATTGTTGGTGTTCAATAATATGACGGAGATTATCAGCAGGAAAAGATAGATCAGGTATTCCCTGAATTTGAGGATAAAGCCAGTCATTTAAGACGCTCATCCCCTCAATAACAATTTATCTAATTTTTCCATATTGTCTAGCACTACTCCCGTCCCGCGCACGACGCAGGTCATGGGGTCTTCGGCAAGGTTGATGGGAAGGCTAGTTTCGTCCCTGAGCCTGATATCCAATCCTTTCAATAAAGAGCCTCCGCCGGTGAGGATTATACCTCTATCTCTGATATCGGCGGACAATTCCGGCGGGGTTTTCTCTAATGTGAGTTTGACCGCATCTACGATAGCGTTGACCGGCTCGGATAAAGCTTCCCGTATTTCTACCGAATTCACTTCAATCGCTTTAGGTATTCCCGCCACTAAATCGCGCCCCTTGACTATCATTGTCAATTCTTCTTCCAGCGGCATGGCGGAGCCGATGCGGCATTTGACTTCCTCAGCGGTGCGTTCGCCTATCAATAAGTTATAATTACGGCGCATGAACTGCAGAATGACCTCGTTCATCTCATCGCCGGCGATACGCACCGATACATAGTTCACAATTCCACTCAATGATATCACGGCGATTTCTGTAGTGCCGCCGCCGATATCTATCACCATTGAACCCACGGGTTCATTTACCGGTAATCCCACTCCCAAAGCGGCGGCCATGGGCTCGGCGATAAGATATACTTCCCGCGCCCCGGCATGTTCGGCGCTGTCCCGGATTATGCGCTTCTCGGATTTGGTCACTCCCGAAGGCACACAGATAATCACTCTCGGACGAATGAGGCGGTTTTTATGCACCCGGCGGATGAAATGCCGTATCATCTCCTCGGCTATCTCATCATCGTCTATCACCCCGTCCCGCATCGGACGGATCACGCTTATCTCTCGATGCGTTTTACCCAGCATCTCCCAGGCGTCGAAACCTATCGCCATTATTTTATGGTCGATAGTGCGGACCGCCACCACTGAAGGTTCGCGGACTAATATCCCCTTACCCTTCACATAGACCAAGGTATTAGCGGTGCCCAGGTCGATCGCTATATCGCTGGAAAAGAAATTACTGAAGGAGAAAGACATTTTACTCCTGTATGATACCGTGTTGATCCAATTTAATCCTCAACACCTTGAATTATTTTAAATTTTAAAATCGATGTTACAATAAGTGTGAAAGTATGAAAGTATAAAAGAAAATGAAAAATCCATATTGTCAACCGATTCCGGACAAGCCGGAATGACGATATTTTTTCAATCTTTAATATACAAAAGCATCTCCCCATATCATATATCAAATATCACATATCACATATCACATATCTTTTATCAATGCCGGAAGTGTCTTTTTCCGGTGAAAACCATAGCGATACCTAATCTATCGGCGGCTTCAATCACTTCTTTGTCCCGAACCGAACCTCCGGGCTGGACGATAGCCGATGCGCCGATTTTAGCGGCTTCTTCGACAGAATCAGGGAAAGGGAAAAAGGCGTCGGAAGCGATGATTGAACCTTTAAGCGAGTGTCCGAACCTTTCGGCGTTAGCGATAGCGATTTCCACCGCTCCCACCCTGGAAGTCTGCCCCCCGCCAATCCCTAAAGTCTGATAGCGATTGCAGAAGATGACCGCATTCGATTTCACCCATTTGACCGCTTTAGCCCCGAATTCCAAAGCCGCCCATTGCTCATCGCCGGGAGATTTCTTAGTCACAACTTGAAATGACTCGCGGGATATTAGGTCAATATCTGTTGTCTGCGTGAGAAATCCGCCGGAAATAGAAACAAATTTTACAGGATTATCCGCTGGATTCCTCTCACCCCATTTCACCAGTCTCAGATTCTTCTTTTTCTTCAATAAATCCAGCGCGGCGTCCTCAAATGATGGAGCGATTACCGCCTCTAGGAATATTTTCGACAATTCCTCCGCCGTTTTATAGTCAACTTCATGGTTGAAGCCGACAATGCCTCCGAAAGGCGAGCGGGTATCGCAGGAGAACGCTCTTTTATAGGCTTCAACCGGCGAATTTCCTACCGCCAGCCCGCAGGGAGTGGTGTGTTTGATTATCACACAGGAACATTCGGTAAAATTGCGGCTGATTTCATAAGCCGCTTCCAAATCAAGGACATTCAGGTAGGATAACTCCTTGCCCCACATCTGTTCGGAGGCGGTGATACCGCAATCATCGGTTTTGAACCATTCCGCGGATTGGTGAGGATTTTCGCCGTAGCGCAGTTTCTGTTTCAATGCGCCGGACACGGTGAAAACTTTTTCGGACGATAGATAGCCGAATACCGCTGAATCATATCTGAATGTATGTTCAAATGTCTCAGCCGCCCATTTCTTCCGGTCCGCTAAAGTGATACCGCTATTCGATTTGTATTTCTTCAGGAATTCGCGATATTGCTTCGGACTGCACAACGCGGTCACATGGGGATAGTTTTTCGCCGCCGCCCGCAGTAGAGTCACCCCCCCGATGTCGATCTCCTCTAATGCTTCATATTCGCCGATACCTGCGATTATCCGGTCAGAGAAAGGATAGAGGTTGACCACCACTAAATCGATTCCAAGTATGTCATATTTCTCCGCTTCCGCTTCATCGGAGGGATTGTCTCGGCGCAGGAGGATACCGCCGCTGATTTTCGGATGCAGGGTTTTCACTCTGCCGCCGAATATCTCCTGTGAACCGGTATAATCCGACACTTCAATTACTTCTATCCCCGCTTCCCGCAGTTTTTTCGCAGTGCCGCCGGTGGACAAGATTTCCACCCCGTTTTCATACAGAGTCCCGGCTAATTCGGTTATTTCGCTTTTATCGGATACGCTTATTAAAGCTCTATTGATTGAATAAACGCTCATTTCACTTCAATATCTTGATTCGGCCGCTTTCTATCTTCACCCTGCCATGTCCGAACCAGGACAACACTTCCGGGTATAATCTATGTTCCTCCTCCAGCACCCGCTCCGCCAGCGTTTCCGTAGTGTCATCATCTAAGACCGGGACTGCGCTTTGCGCGATAATTCTTCCCCGGTCATATTCTTCATCTACGAAATGGACAGTGACACCGCTGATTTTACAGCCTGCTTCTAATACGGCTCTATGCACCGCTTCACCGTACATCCCTTTACCGCCGAAGGAAGGCAGTAACGCCGGATGTATATTCACTATCCGGTTAGGGAAAGCTCTGATTATCTCAGGCGGTATCTTTCTAAGGTATCCCGCCAATGCGATAAATTCCACACTATGTTCTTTCAGCGCCAATATAAAGGCATCGATGAATTCTTTCCGCTCCGTATAATCCTTGCTGTTTATACACCTATTCGGGATTTCATGCTTTTCGGCTTTATGTATAGCCCCGGCATCAGGATTATTTGTTATCATGAGGACAATTTCGCAGCCGGAATCCGGGCGGAATGAACCTTTGATCAGCGATAAGAAATCACTGCCCTTGCCGGACGCTAAAACGCATAATCTTAACGGATGTTTTTTCATTTCATTATCTTGAAAATAGGGTTTAGGATTTAGTTCAATGTGGTGTCGACTCTCCGCAGTCGACACCATACATAATAATAACAATGTCTTAGTGTCATGCGGGGACGCATGACACCACCAGGAACTGTGCTGGCAGGCGTCCCCGCCTGCCAGTAATCCGATTTTCA
>JADHWD010000195.1 GCA_016783645.1 bacterium | reverse complement strand
TATGGATACCTTCCAAGTTCACCCGTTTGAGGCTTGCCAGCCTCTGTGCAAGGCGGATGAAATTATCCACTAACTGCACTAAATCGAACTGACGCACCGGATCATCGACGCTGTGAGCGAAGGTGTTGAGCCGTTTGATGATCCGCACTCCACGCTCGACCTGATTGGTAAGACTGTCGCTGATCCTCTGTATCCTTTCATTGGATATCGGTCTGCCATGCTCCGCGCCTATTAGTAAATCGCCCAGCAGGCCGTTGTCTGGTCGATTATCGACATTACATTGTTCAGTTCGTGGGATACTGAGGCGGTGATTGCGCCGAAAAAAGCCAGGCTGTTCTCCCACATCACTCTATCTCTTGATGTATCTCGTTTATCCATTTGCTTCAATCGCCTCACGCATTTTTGTGATTAATTCTTCTAAGTTGACGGGTTTGGGAAGATAACCCACAATGCCTTTGGGTATATCCTCCCCCCCAGTTTATCGATGATTTCCTTATCAAGGGAATATATCTGCCGGTTAATCAAGTCCATATCTATCGTGGCGCGCAGGACGAAATAATCTCTATCCTCTTTATCATATTTGATAGTGATGACGAAATGGGGGAAATTACGGTAGCCCATGAACACATCGCTCACATATATTCCGCGCAGATAAACTTCATGAAACCATGATTGATTCTTGTAATTCTTTCCCTTCAAATCCTAACCCGGACGAGCCGGAACTAAAAAGGAATATTGAACAAGGAACAAGGAATATCGAATTACGAATTCAACACGGTCATGAATATTTCGACATTCCTTGTTCGATATTCGTTATTCAAAACCATTTTCTGCCAGAAAAAGCAAGAAAATCAGAATTTAGGTACTACGCCTCGTCCGGGACTGCGCCCGGAAGAGGGGGCTTCGCAGTTGAAATTTTTTTGAACCGCTGATAACGCTGATAAAAGAATGATAACACTGATATTATAATCAGCGGAATCAGCGTAAATCAGTTTTTATCAGCGGTTCGAAAAGAAAAAATATTCTGAAAATATCGACAATTTTTTGTCGATGTGTCAGCGGTAAGCGCCTAAATCCTGCAAGTGAATTTTCTTATTTGTATTTGAGTAGATTTATTTGTTAAAAAATTATATTTTCACTATACCGTTCTTTGACAGTCTTTGAAAGCCCGGTTTAAGGTCATTTGACACCCTAAAACCGTAATTTTTGGGCGGGTGCGCCCTGCCCCATCTTCAGCGGATTATGTGTTCCCCTCAGAAGGGCTGCTCCGACAATTGTTTGTTATCGATCGCCACCCACAATTCCTGCCAGGGATTGTCAGCCCCGATGTCGATGAACAGTTGTCTTGAATAGTGATGATGGTAATTATTGCTTTAATAGCTTGTGAATTTTATAAATCCTGAATATCTTGAATATCCGTAGTGAATTCAAAATCGGATATTCATCAGAGTGAGATTAGAATCGGCGATAAAAAAAGGACTTATGATAACAGCTCATAAATCCTTGATTGTATTAGTCGGGGCGACTGGATTTGAACCAGCGGCCACTTAGTCCCGAACCAAGTGCGCTACCGGACTGCGCTACGCCCCGATATTGATCGATTTAACATAATATGGAATGGAATGTTCTTTCCGTTTATCCCAACAATTTTAAAATTTCTTCAACCTCCGCCTTCAATTCTCTTATCAGTTTCTTACATTTATCATCATTGGAAGGTCTGTCAACAACCGCCGGCGTTTCATTGCCTCCGCCGCTCAATTCTAATTTTGCGCCTTCAATGGTATAGCGCTTTTCATGAAGCAGTTCCTTAATATGCAAAATCAGTTCAATATCTTCTTTACCGTAGATCCGTCTGCCGGCGTCATTCTTTGGCGGATTCAACTGGGGAAAAACAGTCTCCCAATAGCGCAGGACATGCGATTTCAAACCGGTCTTATCGCATACCTCGCCAATGCTGTAATAATCTTTTCCTATATCATCCGTCAACACTTAACCCCCGTTCATCGTAAAATATAGCTTTATTTTTCTATAAAATCAAGTAAATCCGATTCTTTCCGCAGTTTCTTTACTATTATCGTCCCTATAGATAATGTATTGATTAATCTTAACTTATACTGCTCTAATGCTGCTAATTTTCCCGCGCCAAGTTTGCATTTGAAGGTGTAATCATTGTCAATCAGATACACTCCGCACCTTGGAATCACAAAATGGCCGCCGCTTGATGATATTCTGCCGGGATTCATAGTGCAAACAGCTTCATATCCGCATTCGCGGGCGATCCGCAACACTGTGTCGTTATATCGTCCGAAAGGCGGCGACAAGTATCTGACCGGTCTGCCGATTTTATCTTCGATGACCTTCTTGGAAGCGGTGAGTTCCAATCTGATCTCTTCCGGGGGGATTTTAGTCAAACAGCGGTGAGTCACAGTATGGGAAGCGAATTCCGCCAGTTCCATTTCTTGCGTCATCGCCCAGGTCAGATGCCGGAATTTGCGGAAGCCGATATTCACTTCCCAGCGGTTCCATCCGCCAATATAGCCGGTGATGAGAAAAACAGTGCATCCGGCGTTCATCTCTTGCAGAATAGGATATGCCTCGGTATAAACCGATTCATAGCCGTCATCGAAGGTTATCGCAGTCTTGCCGCTCATCGGCTCGCGCAAATAATCGCGCAAAGAACAAGGTTTCAATCCCAGACTTCTCAGGACAGTAAGATGCCTGCGGAACTGCTTGGGAGTAACCCTGGTGACTCCCCATTCAAACGCAGTGTCAATCTTGTGATAAGCCAGGACGGTGATAATTGTCCTCCTTCAATCAATCGGTACCGCTGTGTCCGAAACCTCCCGCCCCTCTTTCAGTGTCCGGCAGTTCATCGACTATCAGAAATTCTCCGCTAATCACCGGACAAATCACCATTTGAGCTACGCGGTCTCCGTTTTTAATCATGAAAGGTTCAGTTCCTAAGTTGCTTAATAATATCTTCACTTCACCGCGGTAATCCGCATCGATGGTGCCGGGAGAATTAGGCAGAATGATTTGGTGATGCAGGGCTAATCCGCTGCGAGGTCTTATCTGCGCTTCATATCCCTGCGGAACCGCAATCATCCATCCTGTTGACACTGCCGCGGTCTCACCGGGCTGAAGTATCAGCGGTTCATCTAAACAGGCGCGGATATCGGCTCCGGAAGAACCTGTTGTAGCGTATTCCGGTAAGACCGGATTTTTACCTTCGACCTTCTTGAATTCGATTCTGATAGTTATCAATGACGATTTATGATTTTATACTGATTATAATCCCCCTTAGTCCCTATAAGCGCTTAAATAAGCGGAATTATATATTTTTACAGGGCGAAGCATTTTTTGCAAGTGATTAATATTTTTATTGTTTACTTAAAATGCTTCGCCCCTACATTTCATGAAAATATGTCTTAATTAAGCGCTTATGCCCTTAGTCCCCCTTTAAAAAAGGGGGAAATATTACTCCCCTTTTACTAAAGGGGGGAAGGGGGGATTATTTTATAGCAAAAATTAATGTCGTTTAGTATAAAAATACAAGATTTACTATAAAATTAATAAGCCGGGACAGTGCTTGTCCCGACTTAATGATAACTATATGTGAAATATGAACTAAAGCGCTTCTTCAATCGGCGAGTAGGGCAGGTCGAAGGCTTCAGCCACCGCTTTACAGGTGACTTTACCGTCAATCATATTTATCCCTGTCAGGATCTCTTTTGACAAGACAGAAGCTTTTTTCCAGCCGTATTTAGCCAGCATTCTGGCGAAGGGCAGTGTGGCGTTCGTCAGCGCTTTAGTCGAAGTCAAAGGCACTGCGCCGGGCATGTTAGCGACTCCATAATGGAGGATTTCATCAACCTCGTACACCGGTTCGTCATGAGTGGTGGGTTTGATAGTTTCGATACATCCGCCCTGATCGACCGACACATCAACGATGACAGCGCCCTTTTTCATCAATTTGAGCATATCGCGGGTGACTAATTTAGGCGCTTTGGCGCCGGGAATCAATACCGCTCCCACTAATAAATCAGCCATGGCGATATATTTGCGGATATTCTCCGGATTGGAAGCGACGGTAGTCACATTTTTGGGCATAAAATCATCTAACTCGCGCAGGCGGTTTAGATTCATATCGAGGATGGTGACATGTGCGCCTAAACCTGCGGCCATTTTAGCGGCGTTAGTGCCGACTATACCGCCGCCGAGAACTACTACTTCCGCTGGCTCAACGCCGGGAACGCCGCCGAGCAGAATTCCGCGTCCGCCCATGCGTTTTTCCAGATACTTAGCTCCCTGCTGGGTTGCCATACGGCCGGCGACTTCACTCATGGGAATAAGCAGAGGTAACTGATTATTCATATCCAGCATAGTTTCATAAGCGATCGCTACGCATCTGGTTTCCAATATCGCCCTGGTTAATTCTTCGGATGAAGCGAAATGGAAATAGGTGAAGATCACCTGATCTTTCCTTATTAAGGGATATTCGGGTTTGAGGGGTTCTTTCACCTTGATAATCATATCGGCTTGGGCGAAAATTTCTTGGGGAGAATCGATAATTTTAGCGCCGGCTTCTTTGTAGCTTTCATCGCTGAAACCGCTGCCGGCGCCAGAGTTTTTCTCCACTAACACTGTATGACCGTCATTGACCAGCAGTTCAGCGCCTGAGGGCTGTAACGCCACGCGGTTCTCCGCCGATTTAATCTCTTTGGGAACTCCAACTATCATTTATTCCTCCGTAGGGGTGAATATAACCGTGAAAAGGCGGGAGTCATGGAATAGCTCATTAGCGACTTCCAATACCTGTTCAGCGGACACTTGGTTGATGTTGTTAATTAAATCTTCCAGCGTGACAAACTGCTGGAGATAGACCTCCATTTTCGCCAGCCGATTCATCCGGCTGGAAGTGCTCTCCAATCCCAGCATCAAGTTGCCTTTCAACTGGTTTTTGATCCGGGAAAGCTCGGATGAATGCAAAGGCTCGGTACATAAACGCTTGAATTCCTTCAACACTAAATCCGCCGCCGGTTCAATCTTGTTCTTATCCGTTCCCATATAGACGCCGAACATTCCGGTGTCCGATAGAGACTCAGCGAAGGAATAGACCGAATAGGCGTAACCGAAAGTTTCACGAATACTCTGAAATAATCTTGACGACATCCCGCCGCCTAATATAGCGTTCAACACAAGCAGTTGGAATTTTCGATCATCTTTATAAGGAAAAGCGCGGGTTCCAATACAGATATGAGCTTGGCTGATAGGCCGTTCCCATACTTTGCGGCCGGGAATGAAATCAGGCAGTTTTTGACTATTATTCCGGGGATTGCCGGGGATGAATGAGAAATGCTTCTCTATAAGTTCACATAGATTATCATGCTCAATATTGCCGGCGGCAGCTATCACAATTTTATCGGAAGTGTAGCTGTTTTTAATTAAATTTAAAAGATGTTCAGCCGTGAAAGATTGAACCGTATCAGGTGTGCCTAAAATAGGGTAACCCAAAGAATGTGCGGGATATACTTCGGAAATCAGATAATCGTAAATTAAATCGTCAGGGGAATCTTCCAGGTTTTTAATCTCTTCTAAAATCACCGTTTTCTCTTTCACCATATCTTCCGGGCGGAATAGAGAATTCGCCATAATATCCGCCAGCACTTCCAATGCGGTTCCGATATTCTCATCGAGCATCTGGACGAAGAAGCATGTCATCTCTTTACCGGTGAAAGCGTTGATATGCCCTCCCAGCGATTCGATTTCCAGGGCGATTTCCAAAGCGCTGCGATTCTTAGTACCCTTGAAAATCATATGTTCAAGGAAGTGAGTGAGCCCCTGTGTTTCGAGGGTTTCATCGCGGCCGCCCGCGTCCACCCAAACTCCCAATGAGACCGAACGCACTGTGGGGATTTTCTCCGTCACCAAGCGCGCACCGCTGTCTAATATGGATTTTTTATATTGTTCCAGCAATATCAAATCTTCGTTAGATGGTGGTAAAAATCAGCTGTTGAAATTAGTTACCTTGAAAATAGCTGTTAGTAGGGTGGGGTTCTTAACCCACCAAAAATACTCTGTTCCCGCCGGGTTTCAAGCCCGTTTTCTGGTGTAACCTGACGGAAAATAATCCCCCTTAGTCCCTATAAGCGCTTAAATAAGGTATAAAACACATGATGTAGGGGCGCGGTTTCCGCGCCCAAAAATATCCGTTTAAATCAGGGCGGGGGAACCCCGCCCCTACAAATGTGG
>JADHWD010000194.1 GCA_016783645.1 bacterium | reverse complement strand
GAACATATGTCTTAGTATTCGACCCTGAAAGGGTCGCATGTGAATAGCCGTAGGTGAAACCTACGGTATAAATTAAACGAAACGGTTCGACCCTAAAGGGGTCGCACAAATACCTAAAATTATTGTCGCTCATTATAACTCAGTTTTTATCAGCGGTTCGAAAAGAAAATAACGGCTCTGGACTTCAGACTCTTGGCTTTAGGATGCGACTCAGGACTCAGGACGCAGGACTCAGGACGCAGGACTCAGGACGCAACAGTCTGTCCGAAAACAAAAAAAAACGAGTCATAGATGTTCAACAGAGTCCCTGCACTCTGTTGCATGTATTTGTAATTTAAGAGATTGTCGCAGAGTGCGGGGATTCTGCGACACACTAACATACGCGGAGTAAGGGCGAAGCATTTTCCGGCAGATGTTGGTAAATACGATTTCGATGGTGAAAATGCTTCGCCCCTACAAGAACATGTTGGAATACCGGCGGGGCACACCCGCATGCGGCGTGCAAGACCTGCCAGAACAAGATACTAGCCCCTAGACCCCAAGCCCCTATACCCTATACCCTATAC
The DNA here is from genome assembly GCA_016783645.1 of bacterium. Lineage (GTDB taxonomy): Bacteria > Electryoneota > Tariuqbacteria > Tariuqbacterales > JADHWD01 > JADHWD01. Next base: position 5,720 of record JADHWD010000194.1, on the reverse strand, counting down.
CCTATACCCTATAACCCTATACCCTATCTTATAATGAAGCTATACCTTTCCTGCCGTCATTCACTAAAATTTCCACTAACTCCTCGATTTTCCAGCGGTGCCGCTTAGTGAAAAAAGACAGCAGCATGGGCAGATTAACACCGCTTATAACCGGCAAAGGGCGTTTCAATGATTTAGCGGCGATCAGTGTCGAACTGTGAGTATCGACTAATATAATCGGACTTTCATATTGTTCAACTCGATTCTCCAGCGCGGAGATTAAATCAATATTAGATAAACCGAAATTTGATATAGCTGAAATTCCTTCCTGCTCACCTAATATTGAAAATGCGGAATCTATCAGCGCCTGTCCTAAGTTTCCATGAGTCACTATGACAGCTGAAATCATCTCAGATCACTCCAAGTCCCGTTCCAGATATTTTCTTATCCGCTGTTTGTCCTGTATTGTCTGTAGTAATCTGGCGTTGAAATCTTTGGCGGGATGGAATCCATATACTTTAAGATGAAGGTTGAGCGCAAGACTTTCCGCAATCACCGTGATATTCTTGCCGGGGAAGATAGGCAGTTTGACATAATCGATGGGCACTCCCAGGTATTCCTTTTTCTTCTCGATTAACCCCAGCCTTTCATATTCCTCCTTTTCATCCCACTCGACCAGTTCAATCTCCATCTCCACTCTCTTCTGCAGTCTGATGGCTCGAATACCGAACATCCTTCTGATATCGATGATACCGACTCCGCGGATTTCCATGAAATGTTTGAGAAGTTCCGTGCCTGTGCCGATAAGAACTCCTTCGGCTTTACGGCTGATAATCACCACATCATCACTCACCAGCCGGTGCCCTCTTTCGACTAAATCCAGCGCTATTTCACTCTTGCCAATACCGCTTCTGCCGGTTAATAAAACGCCTGTGCCGTAGACATCGACTAAAGAGCCGTGAACTGTTATTGTGGGAGCGAATTGATCATCAAGGTAATCGATTAAAAGGTGTGTTAAATCGGTGGTGGATAATTCGGTGGCGAACAGGCATACAGCTTTATCTTCCGCCATCAGGAGTATTTCTTCCGGAACCGAATTATTATCGGTGATAATAAAACAGGGTATTTCAAATTGAAATATCCTCTGTAATGCTTCTTTGGCTTTCTCCGCTTCGAGCTTGTTCAAATACAGCATCTCTGTACTGCCGAGCACTTGAACCCGGTTATATGTGAATAATTCCATAAAACCGGCTAAGACTAAACCGGGACGCTGAATATCCTTCTCGGTGATCCGCCGGATCATCCCTTCGGGCCCATTTAACAGTCTAAGATTCAGCCTTTCTTTATTGTCCTCGAACAGCTTCTTTACGGTTAATGACTTCTGTTGTTCCATTTGTCATGCAGTCATTTGAATAAAAAAGGATATTTTACATACTTAAGACTCTATTGAAAGAAATGATATGAATAAAAATTATTAGGGAGCGCTGATATGAAGCGCTCCCTATAGTTTAATAATACTTGACGACTCTCAACTATACATAACTTTTTCTTCGGTCCGCTTACTCCTTGGATTTCTGATTTTAGCTTTATATTTTCGCAATTGCTGTTCGATTTTATCCACTGCCATTACAATCGATTTGAAATGGTCATGGGATTCTACGCTTGTGGTTAAAACAGTCCCATAGACCTTAGCTACAATTTCGCAGGTTCTGATGTCCTTCTGTTTTTCCAGGATGATTTCGCAGTCGATAATCCCGTCATAATACTTTTTGAGCCGCATCACTTCGTCTTTTGCAAAACTTTTCAAATTCTCCGAGGCTCTGAAATGTCTGGATGAAAGATTAATACGCATCTTCGACTCCCTTCATTGGGGTTTAATCATTTTTCCATTAACTTAACTACGCCCGGGGGTGCGCGCTTTTATAAATATTTAATAGATCACTGGGAACAAAATGGGTATAAATCTGGGTGGCGGTGAGGTTCTGATGCCCTAAAAGTTCCTGAATCACCGGTAATTCAGCGCCTTTTCTCAATAAGTGGGTGGCGAACGCATGCCGCAGACTGTGAGGGCTGAGCTCACCGGATACGGCCTCCAGATTCCGCTTCACCATGCGCTGAATATACCTTCTCTCCATGTGATTACCCCGTCCGCTCACGAATAAGTATTCACTGAACTTATTCTTCAAAATTTCCTGTCTCGCGGGTAAATAATCATTCAGGGCTTCAATAGCTCTCCTGCCAAGCGGCGCTAACCGCTCTTTTGAACCTTTGCCTAGTACTCTTATAAAGTTACCTCCTTCAAAATCGTTAATCTTTAAATTAATTAATTCCGCCAGCCTGAGTCCGCCGCCGTAAAAAAGTTCCATCACCGCCCTGTCACGCTTCTGAACCGCATTCTCCGAAGGCAAGGCATCCATTATCCGATTCAGCTGTTCCTCGCCGATCATGGGAGGCAGACTTTGCGCTTTCTTGGGATGAGGCAGATCCCTTGCGGGATTATACTCAATTATCCCATATCTTTTCAGATAATCAAAAAAACAGCTTAGCGATGCTATCCTGCGGGTGATAGAGGATGATTGATAGTTCCGGCGGTGCAAGTTGGCTAAATAACTTCTGATGGAAAGCCTGTCGCAGATTTCAATTTTCAGTTCATCGATTCCCTTATAATCGATCATGAATCTGCAGTAATCCCGAAGGTCGAACAGATAAGAACTGACCGTATTAGGTGAATAGACTTCGGATGCGAAGTCTTTGAACTTTTGGATTAATGTTAATAATCCGGTCTCGTTCATCGCTGAACTACATGTTTGCATTTGGGACACTGAAGGAATTCACCCTTAGTTGTGGTGTTCTTCGCCAGCATATAATGATTGCCGCAGGAGGGGCATTCCTGAATCACCGGCGGATTCCAGGAGACGAAATCGCATTTGGGATATTTACTGCATCCGTAGAATATTTTGCCTTTTTTAGATCTCCTCTCAATAATTTTACCGTCACAGCCGGAATTGGGACATTGGACTCCGGTGTCGAAGGGCGCCATGAAATCGCATTTGGGGTAATTGGAACATCCCAGGAAACGCCCGTATCTTCCGGTTTTGACCAGTAAAGGAGCTCCGCATTTTTCGCATTTTTTACCGGATTCGACCGGTTTTTCTTCCTCCAAGGGTTTGGTGTTCCGGCATTTAGGGAAGGCGCTGCAAGCCATGAATCTGCCGTTCCTACCCCATTTTATCACCATCTCCGAACCGCATTTCTCACATTTCTCGCCGGTCGATACCTGCAGGGACTTTTTAATCTCCTGCCGCCGTTCCATCACTGATTGAAGCGTTTCACTGAAAGGAGTGTAAAAATCCTGAACAACATGCGGCCATTGGTCACTGCCCTGCTCGATGGAATCGAGTTTCTTCTCCATTTTCGCTGTGAATTCCACGGAAAAAACATCGGGAAAATTATTCACCAGGATGTTATTAACCGTATTGCCCAATTCCGTAGGATGGAGTTTCCGCTCCTGGCTTTCAATATATTTCCGGTCGAAAAGAGTGGAGATAATGGAGGCGTAAGTTGAAGGTCTCCCTACACCTTTTTCATCCAATTCCTTCACTAATGCCGATTCGCTGTAGCGCGGCGGAGGTTCGGTGAAATGCTGTTCGGGGTATAGTTTTTCCAGCTTGAGATTTTCACCAACGGAGATTTTTACAGGAATCTTCGCTTCTTTCTTTTTATCGGTATCCTCTTCTTCCGCCACTCCCCAAGCCGCTAAAAATCCCCGGAATATCAACACTTTACCTACTGCTTTCAAAGTATAATCATCAGCGCTGATCTGCAAAGTGGTCTGATTATAAACCGCTTCTTTCATCTGCGAAGCCAGGAAACGATTGTAAATCAAGCGGTAAAGTTTCGACTGTTCCGGCGACAGGTACGACTTTATCTTGTCCGGAGTCAGACTTAAATCGGTGGGGCGGATGGCTTCATGAGCATCTTGAGAACTCTCTTTGTTCTTATAATATCTGGGTTTAGCTGGCAGGTAATCCAAGCCGTAGACATTTGTAATAGTTTCACGCGCCGATTTAAGCGCAATAGGCGATACCCGGACTGAATCGGTCCGCATATAGGTGATCAATCCGGTTGCTCCCCGATCGCCGATCTCTACGCCTTCATACAGCGTTTGAGCGATTCGCATAGTCTTTTTCGCGCCGAAACGCAGGTTCCTATCCGCCGCCTGCTGGAGGGTGCTAGTTATAAGCGGCGGGGGAGGCTGTTTTTTAACTTCGCTTACGGAACGATCCTGCAGGCGGTATTCTGCGGTTTGCAGGACCGGAAGATGTTTATCAACCTGCTCTTTTAAGGATATTTTTAATTTCTTATTTTTATAATGAGTGACATCGGCGCGGAAGGTCTCTTTGGAGGCGGGGGTGAGTTCGGCTTCGATAGTCCAGTATTCCTGAGAAATGAAAGCGAGTATTTCAGCTTCCCGTTCGCAGATTATCCTTAAAGCGACCGACTGCACTCTGCCGGCGGAAAGTCCTTTCGCTACCGTCTTCCATAGAAAAGGACTGACTTGATACCCCACCAATCGGTCGAGTACGCGCCTCGCCAGCTGAGCGTCAACCAGGTTCATATCAATCTGGGAAGGATTCGCCACCGCTTGCAGTACTGCGGGTTTGGTGATTTCATGAAAGAGGACTCGGCCGGGAGGGGGCCCGCTTTTGTTGAGCACCTTTTTCACATGAAAAGCGATAGCCTCGCCTTCGCGGTCAGGGTCGGTGGCGATGAGAATAGTATCAGCTTTACCGGAGGCTTCTTTAAGTTCAGCGATAACCTTCTCTTTACCGGCTATTATCTGAAATTCAGGTTTGAAATCATTTTCAATATCGACTCCCAGCCGGTCCGGCGGAAGATCAAGTATATGCCCTACTGAAGCTTTCACCATGAAATCTTTACCTAAAAACTTCATCAAGGTCTTGGCTTTAGCCGGAGATTCTACAATCAATAGTGATTTAGGCATAGGAGTCGGTTTTATCTATAATTTTAACAATATTTTAATATATCAGCGAGAGTTTTCTTACACCGCCGGACAATCTGTGTCCACCGGTTGGAATTATAATTATTTCAAATTCAGGTTTTTCCTACTATTTACTATTGAATCAAATCATCAAGGGTTAAATCGAGGAATCCCATTTCCGAATTCTGGCTGTTGTCGAACAGTGTTTCCAAGACGATTTGTCTGACCAATTCAAGTTCCAATCCCGGCGAAGCTATCAGCATTATTCTCTCAACAACTCTCTCAAATTCAGATTGAGTCAAGATTCCCAGAGCCTGAAGCTGTAAAAGGTATCCCTGAGCCTGCGGTGAGATGAAAATCTTCTCGATGCCATGCAGAACTCTAAAAGAGCTGGGACTGGGATCAGTCATCTCATGAGTGGAACCAAACCTATCGTAAATCCAGGTGAAAGCGGTAGAAATTTCCTGCTCGGAGTAACCCTGATCCAATAATTCTCCTGAGAGGATTTCCATCCGCTTCTCTGCAAAACCGCGGTGTCTAATTTCATCCATCAAGATGACTAATATTTCTACAATTTTGGATAACATATCATCAAAACTGGATTTATAATGAGCGACAATAATTTTAGGTATTTGTGCGACCCCTTTAGGGTCGAACCGTTTCGTTTAATTTATACCGTAGGTTTCACCTACGGCTATTCACATGCGACCCTTTCAGGGTCGAATACTAAGACATATGT
>JADHWD010000193.1 GCA_016783645.1 bacterium | reverse complement strand
GGCGATTTTAATGACGGTTTTCCGCACGGCGGAATTGCAGGGATCTAATCCGGTCAATTATGTGGAATCGTTAGTGAAAGAGCAAATATCAAAGAACCATAAAACTCTAAGCACAAAGAAAAATGCAGCTTGATTTTGAGAAAGCTAAAGTGTTACTTAAAATCGGTTCTTGACGAAAGGAATTGTCACTTTTCTGGAAAATGTGGGGTTTTCGTTCAGGCACAAATTAAGGAACCGCCACAACTCTGAAGAACATCTTCTCCGAAGGATTTGTCAATTCCAGTTGAGGTTGAGTGGTTTCGCACTCAATGATGCCTTCTGATAGGTCGAAATACGGATTATCGCTTCTGATAATCCTGTATTTAGCGATACCGGGGATGGGTTCCCATTTCAATACCAGCCGGCCTTCCTCAAATTCAAGCCTGATATCATTTACAGGGGCGAATTCTCCCGGAGACAATCCGGATGACCAGGTAGTGTCCAATCCTACAATAACGAAATCATCCACACAGGCTTCCACCAAAGAACCCGGACTATAGTCGGATGCGATGAACCTTAACTGCACCTGGCTGGTGGCTGGTAAATAATCCTGGAGAAGGAATTGATTGTAAGTCCAGGCTTCGACGCTGGAAGTGGTCTCCTCGACAGTTATCCAGTCTCCTCCGCCGTCATTCGACAACATCACTTCCCACTCATCCTGCCCGGGATTATTGCCCTGATCGTTGGAATACCAATACCAGTAGTTGATATAAATAATATTGTGTCCTGATAGATCATAAACCGGTGTCACCAGGGTTGTCTTGCCGCCGTCAACATCATTAGTGCCGGCTATCGCGCCGGAATCGGCGTTGCCGGTGACGAAACATATATGCCCGGGGTCGGGAGTATGGTCATTTTCCGGCTGAACTACATTCCCGTTGTCGGCGATAGATTCCACCGGATCTTCCCGGACCCAAATTCCGGAAGTGGCGTCATCGCCGGGGACGCCCAGCGTCCAGCCCGTCTCTAATTCCACATCATCAAAGACTAACTCGACTTGAGGTCCTACTAAAAACATTAACAAATCGTTGGGAGCTCCGGCGGGCAGATAGGAATATGCGCCTGCAATATCTTCAGCGTACAGATAGTAATATACCACATTGCCCGGATTAACCGCCGGAATCGCTCCGAAATACTCTTCCGGCATACCGATATTATTGGGATACAGTCTTTCTTCCGTGAAAGGTCCTTGAGGCAAAAGGCTCCAGTATATTTTCAATTCCTGGTCATTCAAGACAGTATAGCTGGTGATACGGGCGAACACATAATAACTGTTCTGCGGAGTGGTCACATTTTCAATGGGAGTATGCACAATCGCGGGAGGGCTGAGATTTATCGGAGTCTGCGTAGTGAACAATATCGCCCTGCCATTGACTAAATCCGCCGCCCCGGGCGATAAATGATGCCAATAAGAATACTGCAGACCCGTCAAATCATCCGGGCTCTCTAAACCCACAGTGGCATAATCGTTATCCCAGGAATTATTAGCGGGAACATCGCTCACGGTATGATATTGGTATAATATTTTGCCGTCGCCTGTCGGTGTGGGATGATGAGCCGGATCGAATAATATTATCTCAAATGTTTCGGTGGGATAGCCTGACCCGCGCGATTTCACCCGGCTCCATTCAACGATAAACTTGTGATTGGGTTCATCATAGTAAGAATAAACCCTGCCGTCCGGATTTGAAGGCAGATAAAGGTCATCCCAGAAAGCGGCGAGCAAAGAAGGCGGTCCTAAAGTCGATGGGATATACCAATTACGGAAATGCGTGAAGTAAGCCAGTTCTCCCATCGCCGCAAAACCATTGGAACAGATCGTTATCACATCGAAGGACTGCCCATAGTAAGTGAATGTGAACGGCATCGGCATTTGGCGGGAATCATCCTGCTCATCACCGAAGTCCGATAGGGGTATTAACTGCCCAATACCGCCATAATTGGGATCTATCTCTATCCAATTATAAACCGGATACCCTAAGTACGAAGTGTCGGTATTATCAATGCAGTAGTAGCCGTATTCGTCGGGCCCAAAGGGATCGCCGTCTCCGACAGTTCCCACCACCGCTTCAAAACTGACAGTATCGATGAAACCGTTCCCGCCGCTCAAATACAGATCGAAAGGCGCCATAATTCCCTGCATTATCAAAGGCGACACTTCAATCATGAAGCCTTCACCGGCGGCGGAGGCGCCGGGAGCGATGGAACCATAGGATACATTATTCTGATTGATTTCAATCATGCTGTTTCCGCAGGTGAGGAAACCGGTGATATTTTCGCCAGTCAAATCGCCGGTGTTCATCACCGAAACTGTCATAGGCGCATAATCGCCGGGATCCAGCCTGCCGTTGGGATCTTCCACCGTATATGTCTGATAAGTCATCTCCGGCGCTGACACAATTAAGGGCAGATAAGTATCCCATTCGCCCTGCGCTGATTCAACATGCAGTGTGAAAGGCAGTTCGAAATTGTGAGGAGCTGATTGACTGACCGTGAAAGTCATTCCATAGGTTAAAGCGCTGACTCCGCCCGGGGCAAGATTTGAATAAGTTTCGGTAGAATCCAAGATGGTAACATAGGGATGACCGCATCTTAAATATGCGATAGGCGATTCTGCGGTTATTGAAGAACCGAAATTTTTCAGAGCCAGCCCCAGTTCGATGGTCTCCCCGGGATTAATCTGGCTGTCATCGTTACCCGAAGACTGCCCGGTATTATCATCATCAATAGCGGTGGAATCGTATCCCACAAAAATTTCATCAACAATCACATCGACATGACCAAGGTGCGGTTTATAATCATGCTTGCTGCATGTGACTTGGAAGGTCTCTTCTCCCAGCGCCGGCAGATTGAAATGCACAAAACCGGTTTCATCGGTAATCCCGAACAAATTGATATTAACGCCGTAAAGGCAGACATCCGCTTCCGGCAGAGGATTACCGGAGGCTGTCTTAGTGATTGTGATTTCCAGCGATGTAGTTCCCGCCGGAATAGTATCAGGATAATCAACTGTGATAAGCGCGGGAATGTCAGTCCACATTTGACATGAAGGGTCGCCGATGAGGTTGATCCAATCGGAGTAATTCTCCACGTTGCCGATATTATTGGGAAAACTGAGATATAGATCCAGTTTTCCGCTGACCAAGGCGTCGCCCATCTGGAATATATCGTAATCGAATATCGCGCCCCAGATTCCGTTGTCCACACAATTATTATAGCGGGTATGGGTGCTCATGGTGGCAGCGCCGATGGCGCCGATGGCGCCCTTGGGCGTCGAGGGAGTCCCTACCCGGAAGAATTCCTCCGTGTAATCGCTGCCGGAGCCCACTATATCACCGGTTCCGCAGGTGATAGTAGTTACGAATGGGAGTTTGTGGTAATTGGTGAGGTTGTTAATGTTGCCGATGGAATAGCCGCTCATACCCAGCCAGCCGCGGTAATTATAGAAACCTACTCCATCATTAATTTCATTGTTAGTGAAAGTGGGGACGGAACCGCCCATGGTGTACCATAGTGAATCCACTTCGATATAGCCATTCTGCAGCGCTTTCCAGCGGATGGCTTGATTGACCATTATGGAGGAGATACCCGATAAAGAAGATCCCGCCACCACCGCGCCTTTCTTATACCAGGCGGTTTCTCCCATATAGGGTGTGCTTTCATAGCTGACGACCTTATTAACTTCGGTCATTAATTGAGTGGTGTTGGAACATGAAAACCGGCCGACCGCAATATCGGCTAATACATCGCCGCCGTCCAGCCGGGAGTACCAATGATCGCCGGTGCTGTTGGAAGCGGGAACAGAGATGCTGCTCTCAGTATCGCCTATCAATATTAGGTACTCCAGTTGAGGCTCCATAGTGTTATAGGCGTTCACCAAGTAATCGTGGATAGAGCCGGCGGAACTGCCGGTTTGAGTCAATGTAGCTACTACCGTGGAGATACCGCGCCGGTTTTTCCAATTCACCAAGGGTTGAATCAAAGATAAAGTCGAAGGATTGTCCTGGCAGATAATCAGCAAAGTCCCCCATTCCGAATCCACTTCCAGATCCAAATGGGCGAAGTTTATCACTTTGGAAGCGTAAATATCGGCGAAACTGCGGGATACTTTGACCGGATTCGATTCCAGCAGATTTTTTACCCCCCCCGGCTGATACTCCAAAGTCACTTCGATATCGTGATATAATAAAATTTCCTCCTTCACTGGATTATAGCGGACGGGATAGACCGACACTCTGATAAGCCGTAAATCCCGCATAATCGCCGGGCCGCTGATCTGCGCTATTTCTGACGGATAGCACTCATCAATCTCATACACCGCCATATCCGGCTGCGGTATTTCACCATTAGGCAGATCCCGCAGATGGGAACTGGCGGCCGGAAGCACTTTGATGTTACGGATGACTTCCGGTTGTTCATATACAAAGCGAAGATTCACTTTCGCTCTGGCGGGCACCGCCACCAGGCGGGAGATCACGGGGAGCGATGGATGTCCCTCCGAAGTTATATGCCCTTCACCGGGTATTTCCACTTCATACCCCTCCAAACCGGGGACTGCGTGTAGTTCTATCCCGCCTGTATGGAAACGGAGGGAAGTAATTTCATCGCTCGATTCCAACACTTCTGAGGTGATTTCAGGTAAGCCGATCAATTCCATATCGATGGTATCGGCTGTAAGCGTTAGACTGATAATTAATGTTAGTGCGATAGTCAATGCGAAGCATTTAACCAGTCTGTTCATCAAAGTCTCCAGCAAAGAAGTAAATTAAGAGTTATGAATTATGAATTATGAATTAATAGGCTCTTCGCTGTTTTGTATGGGTAATGGGATTATCATAGACTATCCTGCTGTTAATAATCGTCATACCGAATACTGTCATACCCGCGAAAGCGGGTATCCAGCAATTAAGCGTTGTCAAAAAACTGGATTCCCGCTTGCGCGGGAATGACAAACGCGGGTTATTACCTAAAAGACGGTGCGGTTTTCATCTTGAGATTTTTTACCCACACGATATAGCGAAGAACTAATTAATATCTGTTCACATTTATCTTTTTTCTATCATATTAACTTGCGACTTGTGACTTGTAACTCGCAACTTGCAACTCGCATCTATTTCAAATCGTAGGAATATATACCAGGAAACCATTGACCGCCTTGATAGTGCTCTGCATGAACCCGCTGTTGTATATACCCCAGAAAATCGAGGGGAACATGGTGAGAGTGAAATAGCTGGTGGAAGCTATCACAATTCCCAGCAAATACCAGGCCGACGCCACCCGGTATTTATGGGGATGATGAACACCGAGGAAGAAGAAGAAGTTCCTGATGCGGTGGTCTTCAAATTCCCGTTCCTGCATCAGCAATCCAAACAGAGCCCAATATAAACAGAGGAAAGAAACAGCGATGAGAGTGAATGCGGGGAAATTAGCGGCTAATTTTTCAGGAGTGATCCAGAATACCGCTAAAGCGATTCCGCCTAAAAAAGTGATATTGCTCCATAACCTGTACAGCCGCAGAATCCTGCGTTCCCTCACAATCACGGTGCGGGACGCAAGTCTGATACTGACATTTATTTTAACCTGCTTTTCAATTATCATCCCCCAGAAGAGGAATAACAGGAGGGAATGCATGATATGTTTTTCTAAATAATCCAGCAGAAGCCCTTTGCTCAAAAGAAATTCGGCGGCGCCGAGGATGCAGACTACCACCATCACGACGATACTCCAAAATAGGAAACTCTTATCCGCCGATAACTCAGCGGACATATTCAACATATCTTCAAAGAAGGGTTTCTTTTTGATCACAGTTCCGCAGGCGGAACATTTCTTCTCTTTACTGTCAAAAGGAAGATAAGCCTTGCAATTGGGGCAGCGCATGATGAAACCTTTATATTTCCAATGATTTAGGATTAAGGCGCTTCATTTATCAGTATTATCGAAAATGGAGTTTGGATAATCAGCAAAAATTTGATAAATTAAATTTTAATCAAAATATTCGCCTTTGTCAAATTTTTCACACACATCACCGAAACTTAATCCGTTTTATATGCCATTATTTGCCTTTAATCCATGCTATTGCTAATTTAAGGACATACCGGAACATGGTATCAGATATGTGATATGTGATATTTATCCTGAAAATAGATTTCACCGCAGAGGCACGGAGAACGCAGAGACTACAAAATTAAGGTAGGGTGGGGGCTTGTCCCCCACCGAATCTTGCGGGGGGATAAACCCCCCGCCTACCCTTATGCTATTTTCATGCTA
>JADHWD010000192.1 GCA_016783645.1 bacterium | reverse complement strand
GTGGTACGCATTCCCACGCTGGAGCATGGGAACGAGATGGAAGGGCAGACACATTGGTCTGCCCCTACAAATAAACATCGGAACTGTAGGGGCGAACCCATGTGTTCGCCCTGAAAAATATTTTCATGCTTCGGGGCGCACCTCCGGCGCACGATAGACTATCATTAAAAAAAACCGGGGCGGCGATCCCCGGATTAAAGCTTAAATTTCGTGAAATTCCCGGCTCATGAAGACCATAACGCCGGGCGCCATATTTAAGAAAAATCCTTCTTAAATTTCTCGTAATCGAGAAACCGGAGTGAATTTTTCTTCTTCTCGAAGTAACCCCCCGCTTCCAGCTTCTTAATCACTCTTGAGATAGTTTCTCTTGAGGTCCCGGATATATTCGCCAGATCTTTCTGCAGGGGCAGTCTTTTAATCACTACTTCGCCGTCCTGAATGATCCCGATATCTTCCGCCAGCCTCATCAAAGTGGAAGCCACTCTGCCTTTGGCGTCTTTAAGGGATAGGCTTTTAATCTGAGAGTCGGATTTCCGGATGCGGCTGGCTAATTCTTTCAACAAAGTGATAGCGATTTGCGGATATTTCTGGAGAATATCCAGAAAATCACCGCGCCACAGCACTAAAAGTTCCACATCCTCGATGGAAGTCACAGTGGCGCTGCGGGTTTGACCGTCGATGATTGATAATTCACCGAAGAAATCGCCTTCACCCATGATGGCGAAAATCACTTCACCGCCGGTTTCGTCGAGCCGCGAAATCTTCACCCTGCCCTTCTTGATGATGAACAGATTCTGGCCAAGGTCGTCCTCGAAGAATATCAGATTATGTTTCTTGTAACGCTTAGTCACCATGAAGCTGACTACCCGCTCCAAATCGCGGTCAGGCAGATCGCTGAACAGCGGAACTGTCTTTAATAGCATTATATCCATCTTGTTCTCCTGATGGAATAGATTATTTTAACGACTTGTGCTAGTTAAATTGTATTTCTATGTATTTGTTTATTATGCGCCAAGAATATCATATTGATTTTTTGGCAACTGGATTCTGAGGACTGGGGATTAGTGATCCGCCCCACAATCTGTCATTCCCGCGCAGGCGGGAATCCAGTTGACAGTTTAGTTTTTTTGAAGATGGCGGGGTCAGGGACGACCCCGCCTACCTTAGTCTCGTAGTCCGGGTCGTCCCTGACCCGGACATACATAATAGCACAACGCGTTATTTTATATAAAGTCTGAGAATTCGAAAAAGCGCGTAAGATAACAAGTTGATTTTATTTTCATTCGATCCTGTACTTATCAATCATTTCCCGGACCGCCGGCAGCATGAAAATTTGATCGAGCCGTTTGCAAGCTAAAGCCTTGGCTAACACTGAAACTTTCATACCGATATCATGATCGCGGTTCAAAAACACCGCTTCTTCACCATCGACGATGCACAATCCTCCGTGAAAATCCCCTTTCTCCTCTCTTACGGGAAGAGCGATCCGTTCCGCCAGCGCCATCAGATGCGAATAGAGTTTTTCACTGCGCATTTCACAGCAGTCTTTTCGCGTTCATTCTTTCCAGCTTCTCGACCACCTGCTTCACATCCTGCGATTTATCGCGGCTGCACACCAGAACCGCATTGCGGCTTTCAACGATTATCACATCTTCCATACCCACTACCGCGACAAGTTTCTTGGGACTGTTCACATAGCAGTTTTTAGAATCGATGAACAGGTGTCCGCCTAAAAAAGCGTTGCCGCTGTTGTCTTTTTTAGAGCGGCGATACGCTTCTTCCCAGGATCCGACATCACTCCATCCGAAATTACCTTCAATAAGCTTCACATGCTCGGCGCGCTCCATCACACCATAATCGATGGAAATATTGTTTATTCTGCGGTAAATCCTGCGGAGAGTTTTAACTGATTGCGGTGAATCACCTAAGCTTTCAATTTCCAGCAGTCTTTGATATAATTCCGGGAGATATTCTTCGATTTGGCGCAGGATTTCATCCACCCGCCAGATAAAGATACCGGAATTCCAATAGAAATCGCCGCTTTCAAGGAATCTTTCAGCTGTGGCTAAGGGGGGTTTTTCAGCGAATGTTTTCACCGTGCAGACTTTGGGTTCTCCGCGGCTGTCGGAATTGCGCTGGATATATCCGTAACCGGTTTCGGGGCGGGTGGGAGGGATGCCGATGGTCATCAGGCATTTCTCTTCTGAAGCCACTTCAACCGCCCGGCGGATACAGCGCTGGAATTCCGGTATATCGTCGATGAGATGGTCGGCTGGCAGCACAATCATCACCGCTTCCGGATCGGCTTTACGGATTTTCACCGCCGCTAACCCTATACAGGGCGCGGTATTACGGCCGACAGGTTCAATGAGGAAATTGGAGGGTTGCAGCGCGGGATATGCTTTTGATATCAACGGAGCCTGAGTACCGTTAGTGACTATTATTACATTTTCTAAGGATGTGACAGGTAAAATCCTGTTGATAGTCTCGCTAATTAACGGTTCATCATCAAAAAGCGAGAGCAGATGTTTGGGATTGCGGCGCCGTGAAAGAGGCCAAAATCTGGAACCCACTCCACCTGCCATAATTACTGAATAAATCATATTAAACTTGAAATTTAATAATAAAAATTGTAAAAATCCTTAGAAAATTATCATGCGCACTCCGATTAATCGAACTTTACCAATAACCCCCCCGTCTCCCATTTAGCGCGGACTCTTATACTGTCAGCCGCCAAAGTGTACTTTTCCGAATATGTGAAAGGATCCAGCAGTCCGTAACTGTAGCGCCCGCTGCCGTCACCGTCGATAAAAGCTTCGAGACTGTAGAATCCGCTCTCGATATCTTTAAATTGAAACTCGCCCGGCATATTTCTAACAATTTCAGCGGTTGATTTGTTCCCTTTCAACAATCGTATCACCACCGGTCCCGCACCTTCAAAACTCAATTGACCGCTGATACTGCCTCCGATTAACTTTTCTTTAGGTTTCGGCGGGGGAGTTACAATCCGGGTGATGACGCTGTCTTTCGCAGTATTGCCCGCCGCATCGGTTAAAACGCCGGTTCGAAAATGAATCGTATCACCCGGGGCTAATTCCGCAGATTTCAACTCATATTTGCCCGGGAATATCTCTTTCACCTTGAAGGTCAATGTATCTTTGAGGGAATCGCCGGTTACGACGCTTCGAGTTAGTGGATTTTTAACGACCGGCTCGCTGGTGATAACAGAAATCCGGGTATCAACGCTGTCCGATGATATTTCAAATTCCAACAAGGCGGGAGCGATGGTATCCGCTTCGGTGACGCCGGTGAAAAAGAAAGTGTCCGCCATCGTCATCCCCCAATGATCGATACCGCCGGAAATTGTAATCATATACTTGACAGTGTCCAGCGCTGAAGTGTCCAGGATGAATCTTAGCGAATCGACGGGATGCGGATATAGGCGGTTGATATCGACAGGTTTCCCGGACAAAGTGTCGATTATTGCGATTTGCTTGACGGAAGGAGGGATTTCAATTTTCCGATCCAGCACAATTTCCACGGTTTCAGCGTTACGGGGATTGACTGAACGAATCATGGGGGGGCGGGCGTCCCTTTTTATTGTCCTGATCAGTAATCCCTTTGTAGAATCATTCCGAACAGGAATATCGCAATGAGGCAGACCGAGTTCCTCTTCACCGGGATCATATATCCGGTCGCCGTCTTTATCCCCGAATAGAATCAGGCGGTAGTCACCCTCCGGCAGATAGGGCAGTGTGAAACTCCCGTCTTCACCGCTCTGAGTCAGATATTTTCCCTTTTTTTCCAAGGGTAAAAAATCCTGGTCAAGCGGATAAAGGGCGGCGATATATCCCGCTTTATCCTCCGCCGCTTTCCCGGAGATGAGTCCGTAGTCCAGTTTCCAGCCGGTGCTGAATACCGATGTATAACTATGGGACATACGATTGCCCTGATTGTCCGCCAAATCAGCGCCGATGGTCATCACATAAGTCTGATCAGGTTGTAAGCTCCCCGGGAAACTCACAGTGATCTTTTTAAGTCCGAATTTAAATTTTATTCTGCTTTCAGGTTCCGGCGACATGAAGAATGCGTTTCGGAAACTATCAGATTTATACCATTCGTTCACCCGAATTTCGATTGATGTATTCAACCCGGTGTCAGTCTGTCCGGCAGGAGGATTGACGGCGATGATCATAGGACCGGTATCATCCGCCGGTCCGCCCGGCGGCGGTCCAAAATTAGCGCACCCTATGATAAATTGAAAAAGAACACAGGCGGAAAGCAGCGCTTTAAAAACACCGCTTTTTTTTCCAACTATATGATTATAATAAATAATCAAGAATTATTCAAATATTTTAACTAAAATCACTAAAATATCACATATTATCTTGAAAATAGGGTAAAGTTTCAGGGGTAAAGGGTAAAGATATTTAAATCCCCGAAGGGGATAAACATGAATAGCCGTAGGTGAAACCTACGGAGAAAAAAAATCCTAAAATTCCAACCCTGAAGGGGTTGAACTATTTTCATGCTTCGTGGCGCGCTGCCGGCGTATTTTTTATGTGTTGCAGAGTCCCCGCACTCTGCAGCATTCCCGCTATATTCCTGTAGAGGCGAAGCATTTTTTACAAGTGATTGATATTTTTATCGTTATCTTATAATGCTTCGCCCCGGCATCCCTTGAATATATATTTTAATTAAGCGCTTATGTCCCCCACCCCCCTTTTGGAAAAAGGGGGGAGAAATAATGGGATAGGCGTTTACGGATTTTGTAAGGTAGCAAAATTTTTCTTTCCTACCGTAGGGATTTGATTAATTAAATCCTTACAGATATCGTCCACCCTCCCCGGTAATGTCCACCCGCATCGAAGGCAGCCCTCATTCCTGGCGGTGGGAAGCTTGAATATTATGCAGCTTCCCTTTCAAAAACTTGTTCAGCGTTTTGGCGAAAATCTTCCAAAGATACGAACTGTTTATCGGCGGCGCTGGTGATTCTTCGCTGGTCTTTTTTCCCGATACCGGAAAAATCCTCATGAACAATGAAACTCTTGAAGGGCAGCTTATGACGCTGGAATTCAAGGCAAGAAATTGTTGCCAGACGCGTCTTTGCTGTGTCCTTCACTCCGAATAGGAAAACCGGTCTAGGCAAAATTTCGAATTTGTAATCGACTTCCAAATCGTCCCTGTCAGGGATAGGACATATATTCGTCCTGGGATTATACTTTCGCAGAGAATCTTCGATAAACTCGCTCAACTGTTCGTAAAACAGGCTTTGTATAACTTCCCGCTTATACAACTGCATATTAGAGACTTTAGCGACCGTTTGAGCAAATTGAAGGATGCTTGGATACAAACTTTCAGGTTTAGTCTCAATAAATAAATTGCCATTGGCTTCATTAATACGATTTTCTGATAAAATTCTATTAAATATCCGTTCTTTGTTAGGGCTGTCGATGTCGAAACTGTATGAAAGCCGCATAATGGTCATTCCATGGTCGCAAATTCTAATAGGACTATCATTCCCGTTTATGTTTTCCAAATATATTTCAATCATATCGCCGTCTTCATGGTATAAAGGAGCAATCAATTGCAATGTCCCCGGGCGCTTTTCCCTTAACGAGATTTGGTGATTGAATTGTTCTTTTAGTAGTTCAATGTAGTTCATTTCCAGCCTCGCTCAGAAAATCCAAAGTGTTTTGCGTAATATTTGGGAAGTGGACTTCCGCATCTATTACATTTATTGTCTGGAGAAAATAAGGTAAAGCCTGCTCATATGTTACAAATTTTTCCGTAAGTTCTCCATCTTTTTCCGGTCTTAATCCCGCTTCAATATTCTCAGTCTTAGCTTTATGAATGTGTGGAACAAAGTGAGAAGTCGGAATTTTGCCGTAACTTTCAAATACGCCGTGAGGATCATTAAATATTAACAAACATATACTCCCGCGTTCTTCCTCCGGCAAATACCTTAGTCCGATTGAAAAGTTCTCCGGAAAATCGATATTCACACGCAGGAAAACTGAAAACATCAATTTTCCATCCTTAGATGTAAGCTCCATATCGTTGCGTTTATGTCCGTTTTCAACTTTCATTTCCTTTTTAGGCGGTTCGGTGATAGCCTTAGGGCAAGAAATAAGTTCGTCAATTTTTTCAGTAGTGTAAACATTGCTCATTTCGGACATTAGAATATTTCCTTGCTTATCTGACTATAGTAGTGTCGCGTCACATTTGTATTGACGCATATAATATGTTGGTAATTGTTTAGCATTTCGGAAATGTTCGACCCCTTCAGGGTCGGTTATATTTGGTAATTATTTCCGTGGGCTA
>JADHWD010000012.1 GCA_016783645.1 bacterium | reverse complement strand
CGGGAAAGTCGAAGGGATAAACAACAAGATCAAGACCTTGAAAAGACAAGTTTATGGCTTCAGGGACATGGCTTATTTCAAACTGAGATTATACCACCTGCACATGCAGAACTACTCATTATCCGGATGAGCCATATTTATTACCGTTAAGCTTTCATTCCCCCGGGGATTGTCATTCCCGCGCAGGCGGGAATCCAGTATGGATAGAACATTGTTTTGTCCCTACAAATAAATATCCAATATTCCGTTCCCGCCGGGTTCCAAATCCGTTTTAGGGCGTAACCCGGCGGATTTTACCGCTCTTAACATTACTCCACTCGTCAGGGTACTCAGCGTTTGAAACCTGATGGGAACAAAACCGGGTTACTACCATATTTTCATGCTTCGGTGCCCGCCCCAGGCGCATGAAGGTTTATCTTGAATAGTAAGAACCGCTCTATATCCGTGTGCTTTTTTCATTTTTTAGTCGATATGCGGCCGCTGATTGCGGCTCGCTGTGGCGCACTATGAATTTTTGGGTTACTGTGATAATAGTATAAAGAACAAATTAAGTCGCCAATGAGTCGCAATACGAAATAAAGGCTTACAGGTGCTATCTGTAAGCCTTTGTTTTTGTTAGTAGCGGAGGAGGGATTCGAACCCCCGACACGCGGATTATGATTCCGCTGCTCTAACCAACTGAGCTACTCCGCCTTGATTTTATTATCTTCAAAATTTACTGATTTCTCCGGTAAAAATCAACTATTTCAAAGTGTATTAAAAAATCCATTGCGGTCGATTCGTTGTGAACAGACTGAAGCCTGTTCTCCTTAGTATAGGAGGCCGGACATTAATCCGGCTTCTTAATTAGAACTAATCTTAAATGTCATTACCATCTACTCTTCATCAAGATTGAGCAGAGGTTTAATCACCTGCATGAAAGCTTCCGCAGCCACTGAATTTTTATTATTCGCCGCTAAAAGCATCCCCATATCGCCGCCTTTGACCACTTCGGGATCGATAGGGATTTTACCCAGGAAAGGTATCTTCAATTCATCCGCTAATCTTTCACCGCCGCCGGACTTGAAGATGGATGTTACTTCTCCGCAATGCGGACAGGTAAAACCGCTCATATTTTCTATTATGCCAAGAACCGGCAGATTCAGAGTTTTACAGAATTTAATCGACCGGCGGACATCATCCAAAGCCAATTCCTGAGGCGAAGTCACAATCACCGCGCCGTCGGCGTTCTCAATTAATTGAATCACTGACAAGGGTTCATCGCCGGTGCCCGGAGGCGAATCAATCACCAGATAATCCAGCGAACCCCATTCGACATCCTTGAGGAATTGTTTGATAACGCCATATTTCATAGGACCCCGCCATATCACCGCCTGATCGCGGTCGTTTATCAGCAGTCCGATGGACATCACTTTCAGATTACCGTTATAAGTGACCGGAAATATGGAATTTTCCGAAGCCTTAATAGGAGTGCCTTCTAATCCGAACAACTTGGGAATACTGGGTCCATGAATATCGATATCCAGCAGGCCGACTTTTTTACCGGTCTTGCTCAAAGTTGCGGCGAGGTTAGCCGCAATAGTGCTTTTACCCACACCGCCTTTGCCTGACAGCACAATTAGTTTATGTTTGATTTGACACATCCGGCTGGTCAATAACTGCCGGTCTTGGAAATCCTTTTCGGTTTCTTCAGGCAGTTTCGCCTTCGCCGCGCATCCTGCGGTTTCACAGCTTTCGCAATCTTTCTTATCAGTCATTATTTCTATCCTTATTGTGTTTGAATCTAGAAAAGATCAATTCGCGTGACTCGATGTGAATATCGTCTTAATTATTTCAATCTGATATTCACCTTTTTAACTAATGATTTAAAATCCTTCATACCGCCGCCGATTCCTACCGTTTGCATCATCCTGCAGCTGTCCTGAACTATAATACCGGATAATAATGTCACCGGCGTTCCTTCAAATGCGCTGGGAATAAGCGGAGTGGAGGGACCGGCGATGGCTGTCTCCCGGCAGTTTCCGCAATTCTCTAATAAAGAGTCTATACTGCGGTTGACAACCGCCGTTCCCGTTATCAGAGCGGCATCGCATCTTCGCAGATAATCGGAACATAATTCCGTATCTAAAATTCTGTTATCATCTTTTCTTTCCAAATCGAATATATATAAAGCTTTGACTGTCCGCTCAATATAATCTGCCAGAGGTTCGAAATATCCTACCATCACCACTTCATCGTCCGGCTGTAATCTTAAAACTTCCCGTATATCACCCGTTATGAAATTCCCTGCGTCTTTATTACAGGCGGTGTTCACCACCGCGCATCCCACCGTCCTTTTCAAAGCATCATCGGAATTAGCCCACAATAGCGGTTTCTCCAATCCGCCGCCGATAATACTCTGTAATTCTCCGGTTATATCACAGTTTTTTGAGAAGCTGCCTCGATGTGTGTAGGCGGTACCGCAGGTTCCATCATCTAAAGAAACGGCGGTATATTTCAATCCTAACCGCACATCCGCCAGCTTACGCCCGACTAAACGATTACCGGCGGCGGCGATCAATCTAAGTGATATCTTTCCCATTGATATAATATCCGAATTGAAATTGTTCCAAATATACTAAATTTAACTTTAATTATCAAAAATCAGGATACGGCGGTGGATTTTACAATGCCTTTATTGTGATTTATTTTATTTTTAAGTACATTTATTGTTTGAAAACTGACAGATTAACTTATGAACCTATATTCATAGAAAACCCTTATGCTGGAAAACCGGCACAACGAAGCATGAAAATCGTATTTCCGTCAGGCGGGGACGCCTGACAGCACAGTCCGAAATGTCTCAAGGGCGGGCCCGCAAGGGCCGCTCCTGCTTAGTTATCCATTGTGGTGTCATGCATCCCCGCATGACACTAAGATATTGTTTTTATAATGTATAGTGTCGACTGCGGAGAGTCGACACCACATTGATTTTTACCCTTTACCCTATTTTCAATGAAAATACCCGCGCGAAATAACGAAGAGCTCCCTTATTGAATCAGTTCCGATAAGGTCAATCATTATGATTAAAATACTCTTCATATGTTCAGGAGGTTCCGGGCGCAGCCAGATCGCCGCCGCTTTCGCCAAGAGTATCGCCCCTTCCAACACTGAGATATTCAGCGCCGGAGATATAAAATCCGATATAAGTCCGTATGCGGTCGATGTGATGAAAGAGAAGGGATTCGATTTAAATTTCAAATGGTATCACATCGATGAAATACAGAACAAACACTTCGATATAGTTGTAACATTGTGCAATCAAGCGCGGGAAAATTGTCCGTTCCTGCCGGGCGCGCCCGCCAGAATTCATTGGCCCCTGGAAGATCCGCAAAAATCGGTTGATATCGATAAAGAAATTCAATTGGATAATTTCCGATTGATCCGCGATGAAATCGAATTTAAAGTATCATCACTGTTCCTGCACGGATATATTGAGGCTTTAATGCAGGTGAAATTGACCTTCGAATCTTTGCTGGATAATCTCACTGACGGTGTTATGGCGCATGATCTGGATAGAAATATATTCTTTTTCAATCGGGCGGCGCAGAGGATAACCGGTTTAAGCTACTCCGAAGTGATTGGAAAAGACTGCCATGATATTTTTCCCGGCCGATTCTGCGGAGGCGGTTGTTCGTTCTGTGAAAACGGCAGACAGCATGTCGACCGCTTGAGATATCCCCAGATATTCCTCCGCGGCAACGGCGAACGGCGGGAATTGGAGATGTCTGTTGTCACGCTGAAAACTGTCAGAGATGACATTATCGGAGCTCTGGTGATTTTCCGCGATCAGACTGAGATAATACACATCCGCAAAAAATTAGAGGAAAGCCGGGGTTTTCACGGAATCATCGGCAAGCATATCTCCATGCAGAAAGTCTTCGATTCAATATATGAATTAGCGGATATCAACGCTCCGATATTGATTCAGGGCGAAAGCGGCACCGGCAAGGAGATGGTGGCATTAGCGCTGCATGAGCTTAGCCTCCGCGAACCGGGTCCTTTTGTTCCGGTGAACTGCGGAGCCCTTCCCGAAGGCACGCTGGAAAGCGAATTGTTCGGACATGTCAAAGGAGCTTTCACCGGAGCGATCCGGAACAAGAAGGGACGATTTGAACTGGCGGAAGGGGGCGCCATATTCCTCGATGAAATCGGTGAAATTTCTCCCGCAATGCAGGTCAAACTGCTAAGAGTGATTCAAGATAAGACCTTCATGCCGGTCGGCGGCGAAAAACAGATTGAAGTTAATGTCAGGATAATATGCGCCACTAATAAAGATCTCCGCCTCCTTACCCAGCAGGGTATGTTCAGGGAAGACCTGTTCTATAGACTTGCGGTAATCCCTATCACTCTGCCGCCTTTACGGGAAAGAAAAAGCGATATTCCGTTGTTAGTGGATTATTTTCTGGATAAATTATCCGTGGATACCAGTAAAAATATCAGGGTGGTATCCGATCAGGCGCTGGATATCCTGGAAAAATATCATTGGCCCGGTAATGTCAGAGAATTGCGGAATTCGGTGCAGTACGGTATCATCAAATGCCGCGGTGAAATGCTAGAGGCGGAACATCTCCCGCCGGAAATACAAGGCGGCGGTAATATGACAGCTAATCGGCCTGGAAGACAGCGGGTTTTAAATAAACAGACTGTGGAAGAAGCTCTCCAAAAAACCGGCGGTAATAAGGCGAAAGCCGCAAGAATGCTGAAAGTGAGCCGCACTACATTATACCGGTTTCTCGATGATTATGATGTGTAACATGTTACATATATGTAACATTATTATTTGAGAACACTCCTTCCTTAACATAATTCCTTCACTCTATTATGTTATATATGTGCTATATATATTATTAACAATATATTATAATATTAATATCGTATCCTTTAATCCTAATCCCTTCTTTTCCCAACCTCTTTTTTAGCGATACTGTAACATTACAGTGTTGCATCCTTCTCTTCTCAATTTCATCTCTCTTTTTTCCAATATTTTGTTTTATATTTACATAGATTGATGAATTAAAAAATCTTCTTTTGGCATACGAATTGCTTTATTGCAGTAGTATATTATTATTATTATATTCAAACCGTGTCAAAATTATACAATCAAAATATTATTAAAGTTCTCCGTCTGACTCGGGATATGATGGTGTTAGCGGATCTCGGTGACAGCCACCGCTGCGACAAAAGCTGCGGTATATTATACGGCACCCTGCGGGATACCGCCTATAAGCTCCGCAGTCTCGCCGAAAAGGAGAAAGAGCTCCATATTGAACAGGATATATGGGACATCACCGAATAATTCAATAGGATAAATCCTCATGCGCCTGCGGCGTATAACGAAGCATGAAAATAAGGCTTTGGACTTTGGGATAGGACGCAGGATGCAAGGCATAAACACTGGCAGACCACACCATCCTGCGGTGTGCAAGACCTGCCAGAAAAAGGCTTTTTAACTGGCTGACTTTTCAACTTGTAAACTTATTTTCAAGGAAAATAATATGGCTGACAGCTTGAAAATCAACGGACATCTGCTCACCCTCCTTAAGGGTGATATTACGGATATGGAATTTGAATCCTTTGTATTTTACGCTTCACACGATTTGAGACTCGGCGCAGGATTCGGCAACGCTATTGCGGTCAGAGGCGGGCAGTCAATCCAAGCTGAATTGGATAAAATCGGAAAAAAGAATACTTGCGATGTAGTCATCTCAAAAGCCGGAAAACTTAAAGCCAAGGCTATCCTCCACGCCGTAGGCCCCCGCTTCAAAGAACCTGACACCGAAGTCAAACTGGAAAAAACCATCATCAACGCTATGAAATTGGGGGAAGATAACAATCTCAAACAGATCGCCTTCCCGCCCATGGGAGCGGGATTTTACGCTATCCCCCTCGAT
This sequence comes from bacterium, assembly GCA_016783645.1. GTDB lineage: Bacteria > Electryoneota > Tariuqbacteria > Tariuqbacterales > JADHWD01 > JADHWD01. Next base: position 19,556 of record JADHWD010000012.1, on the reverse strand, counting down.
ACCTGCGCTAAAGTGATGATGAAAACATTGAAAGAATATCTCGGCGGCGAGAGCAGCGTGCAGGAAGTCATCATCTGTGCCAATGACAACCGCGAGTATCAGGCTTTCAAACCCTATTTTCTATGACAATTGTATTTCAGTTTAGCGGGCAATATCCGCTGGAACAAATTTTAACTTTTATACTTGCCAACTTGTAAACTTATTTTTAGGATAGAACATGAGTGACGCATTACATTTCGCCGAACACACATTACAGGAAATCGCGCTGATCTTCATGGCGGTGGTCTACATCATCCGGCTGTTATGGATATTTCATTTCAAAGCCGGGCGGGACCGTCAAGCGCCGACCGGAGCGTTTAACACCACTCCCGCAAAAGGAGCTCTATATTCCCTCGCCAATATTATGATGCCCTGGGGTATGGAAAGCACCCGGAAGAAGCCGTTGTTTTATATACAATTTGTCATATTTCATCTGGGCGTCGTTTCCGCCATTCTCCTATCATTTATAATACCCTACGGCCCCTCTTTACTGGAATCTCAATTTATTGCAGCCATTCTGCATTCATCAATCGGATTAGCCTGCCTCGTAGGATGTATCAGGATGATCAGGCGGATTACTAAGCCGGTGATGCGAGCGATAAGTTCACCCGATGATTATTTCTCGCTCGCTTTGCTGACCGCATGGTTCTTCTTCGCCTTCTGGGCTGTCCCTAATAATACGCAAAACGGTGAAACTATATTGTTGATTTATTTCTGGATGACCGCTTTTTTCTTAATTTATGTACCTTTCAGTAAAATATCTCATTACTTGTATTATCCCATCACCAGGTATTATCTGGGAAAGACCTTAGGGCATCGGGGAGTCTATCCCTTCAAGCGTTCCAACCGGCCGGAAGTGGTGAATCATTGAGTTTGCGTTTCCCCATTTTTAAAGAGGGATTAAGGATAATATCGTTTGAAGAAAATAATTAACAGGGATATACAAGATATTCAGGATAAACACCAACGCGCCTTCAGCGTATCACGAAGCATGAAAATAGCGGCTCTAGGCTCTTGGCTCTCCTCTCTCGTTCCCACGCTCCAGCGTGGGAATGCATACAAAGGTGGATTAAGAACCCACCCTGCTAACAACTGATAACTGACAGCTGACAGCTATATTCAAAGCAAATTCTATCGGAGAAATCTATGAAAAATAGATCCTATAAAGCTGAAAAAGTAATCGAATTATTAGGAAAAAAACTTAACCGGCAGATTGTGGGTTCCCTCGCCGCCTGCGTGCATTGCGGAATGTGCACCGAAATGTGCCATTATGTGCTCACTAATCCCGATGATCCCACCTATGCGCCGGCTTACAAAGGCGATCAACTGCGTAAGATTTTTAAGCGCCACTATGATTGGACCGGGAGAGTCTTTCCCTGGTGGGTGAAAGCGAAGAGTGTATATACCGATGAAGACCTTGAGGCGCTGAAGGACACCGTATTCGGCAAATGCACCAACTGCCGCCGCTGTACCATCAATTGCCCTATGGGAGTCGATCTCGCATCTTTCAACCGCATGGCGCGGGGATTATTAGTGTCCGTCGGTATCATGCCCGAAGGCGTAGCGGTCGTTAGTAAAGACCAATGGGAAATCGGCAATCAGATGGGTGTATTAAAAGAGGATTACCTGGATACGCTGGAATGGATGGAAGAGGAACTGCAGGATGAACTTGAAGATGAGACTGTGAAGATTCCGGTCGATAAGATGAATTGCGATGTAGTGTATTCCATCAATCCCCGGGAAGTCAAATACGATCCGCGCACTATCGCCGACGCCGCAAAGATATTCCATTTCGCCGGTGAAAACTGGACTATGCCCAGTGAAGGCTGGGATATGACCAATTTCGGATTATTCTCCGGCGATGATGATCTGGGCGGATCTGTCGGCAGAAGATTATATGAGAAAGTTGAAGAACTGCGGGGAAAGAAACTGGTGATTTCGGAATGCGGGCATGGATACCGGTCGACGCGCTGTGAAGCTCCCAATTGGGGGAAACTCGATGTCCCTTTCGAGATGGAAAGTTCCGTCATCACTATGCTGAGATATATCAAAGAAGGAAAAATCAAGGTCGATAAGACCAGAAATCAGGAACCGGTAACCTTCCACGATTCCTGCAATAACGCTCGCAGCTGCGGATTGTTTGACGAACCCCGGGAACTATTGAATCTCGTGGTCACCGATTTCCGCGAAATGTACCCCAATAAAGCGGAAAACTATTGCTGCACGGGAGGCGGAGGCGCTATGTCCATGACGGAATATACACCCCGCAGATTAAAATCCGCCAAGATCAAAGCTGACCAATTGACAGCCACCGGCGCTAAAATTGTGGTGACCTCTTGTCATAACTGTGTCGACGGTCTGACCGATTTAATTAGACACTACAAGCTTGATATAAAAGTTGCGCAGTTAGTGAATCTCACAGCAAACGCATTGGTAATTCCTGAAAAGATCTCTTTACCGGAGGAAGCCGCTGTGAAAAGAATTCCCGAACCCTCAACCGATAATGTCCTCGCTGGAAAGAAGATACTCATCGCCGACGACGAACCCGATATACTCACCTTCTTCTCAACTGTCCTGGAAGATAACGGAGCCGAAGTTATCACCGCTTTAAATGGTAAAGAAGCGGTGGAACTTATCCGTAAAGAGAAACCCGACTTGGTCACCCTCGACTTGAATATGCCGGAGATGGACGGAGGCAAAGTATTCGAAATCTTACGGAAAGATCCGGAATTAGCTGATATTCCTGTCTGCATTATCACCGGAAGACCGGAACTCCGCAGATTGATTTACGACAGGCCGGTGAAAGCTCCCGAAGGATATTTGGACAAACCGGTAGATGAGGACACTCTGATTATAAATATCAGAAAAATCCTCGAAGTGAAAAAACACTCATCCAAATAATACAACACAATGGAACTCCATTACGAAAAATTCTTCAACGCTGTTCCCGGTTATATGACGATTCAGGATAGGAACTTCAAACTGATCACCGCTAATGACCGGTTTAGGCAGGATTTCGGCGATATTGAAGGCAGGTACTGTTATCAAGTTTATAAGCATCGTCCTGAAAAATGCGAAATCTGCCCGGTGGAAAGTACCTTCCGCGATGGGCAAAGACATCACAGCGAAGAGGTGGTGACCTGCCTCGATGGCTCTAAAGTTTCGGTTATCGTATATACTAAGCCTATCAGGGATGATGACGGCAATATAACCGCTGTGCTGGAATTGTCCACTGATATCACCGAATTGAAGATGCTGCATAGACAACTCAAGGAGAGCCAGGAACGGTACCGCACCCTATTTGAAGAAGTACCATGCTATATCTCCATTCAGGACCGAGACCTAAACCTCATCGACACCAACCGTAAATTCCGGGAAGATTTTGGATCTTTTTACGGAAGCAAATGTTACCAGATTTACAAGCGCCGTAAAGAGCAGTGTATGCCCTGTATCGTGCAGAATTGTTTTGAAGATGGTTTATTGCATGCGCACGAAGAAGTTGTGACTTCAAAATCCGGTTTTCAAAAGAATGTTTTAGTCCACACTTCTCCAATAAGGGATGCCAAAGGTGATATCGCCTGCGTGATGGAAATGAGCGCTGATATCACTCCCATTAGGCAATTACAATCTCAGCTCACTTCCATCGGATTACTGATAAGCTCCATCTCTCACGGACTGAAAGGACTGCTGAACGGGCTGGATGGCGGGGTATATTTAGTCAATTCCGGGCTGGCTAAAAACAATCAAGAACGGATGAAGAAGGGATGGGATATCGTCCTGCGAAATGTTGACCGTATTAAAAGTATGGTGCTCGATATCCTATATTACGCGAAAGACCGCGAACCCAATTGGGAAAAGCTATCCGGTAAAAAGATGATGAATGAAGTGCAGGAAATCATCAGATCTAAAGCTGATAACCTTGGAGTTTCATTTATATGTGAGTGTTCGGTAGATGATGACTGCGAATTTGAAGGGGATAATAAAGCGGTGCGGACACTCTTAGTCAACCTGCTGGAAAATTCGCTGGACGCTTGCAGAGTGGACAGCAAAAAGGATTCGCACACAATTAAATTGAGCCTTTCAGAATACAGCGATTATATTCAATTCACCATATCTGATAACGGCATTGGAATGGACAGGGAAACCCGGGAAAAAGTGTTCTCCCTGTTCTTCTCATCTAAAGGCGGCGAAGGAACAGGTTTAGGATTGTTCATCTCTAATAAAATAGCCCAATCGCATGACGGGAGCATCGAAGTGCAGTCCGAGGAGGGCAGGGGAACGAGTTTCATAGTGAAATTACCGAAACAGCAGCCGGCTTCACCGGTGAAAAATGCATAGACTTAATTTCCCTCTTTACTAACAGAGGACTCAGGGCATAAGCCCTTAATTAAGACATATATTCACGGAATGTAGAGGCGAAGCATTTTTAGTTAACAATAAAAATATTAATCACTTATAATAAATGCTACGCCCTTACTTTTAATCAGGGAGAACATTATGACTGAACTGAAGAAAAAAATCTTGATTATCGACGATGAACCCGATACATTGGCCTATTTCTCCAGCCTCCTGCAGGACAATGGATATGATACTATTGAATCCGCCGATGGCGAAGCGGGATTGAGATTAATTCAAGATGAACTCCCGGACTTGATCACATTGGATATTTCCATGCCGGAGAAATCCGGCGTGCGATTATATACTGATATCAAAACTAATGAAAATTGGAAGCATATTCCCGTGATTATCATCACCGGAGTATCCGAAGATTTTAAAAAATTCATCTCCACCCGCAGTCAGATTCCTGCACCCGAAGGTTACATGTCGAAACCCATCAATCCGGAAGAATTCCTCCGGACAACAGCCGAATTACTTGGCAGAATCTGATATAATTTCGCTGACAAAGATCAAATTTTTCAAAATGTCTTTTTCAAGCGGATTAAACTCTTTAATTGAACATCCGGCGGCGTCCGCGATAATCTGAGCCGGCCGCTTATCGAATTGAGGCTGTACGAACAATACCCTGATTCCCATCATACGAACTTCTTCGACTAATCCTTCCAGCTCCTTGGGAGAAGGGCTTTTACCTTCTATCTCCACCGGATATTGCTTCAAACTATATTCCCCGCAGAAATATCCTAACACCGGATGAAAAATGAATACCGGCGCTCCTTGGATTGGCTTGAATTTTTCAATGATAATATTATTGACTGAATCGCTTTCTACAGTGAATTTCAGATAATTTTGCTGAAACTGTTCAGCTTTTTCAGGTTTTAATTCCGCCAGTCCTAAAGCGATATTAGCGGCTATAATTTTTAAATTGGAGGGCGACAACCAGATATGCGGATCATAAGCGGCATTTCCGTGTATGTGTTCCTCGATTTCTCTCTCCTCGTGGTGATGTCCCGCCATCTCAATTTTCTTAACATCTTTATCGGAAGGCAGTATTTTAATTTTCGGATTGACCGATGTGATTTTATCCGTAATCCTATCTTCGAAAGGAAGACCGATGGTGAAAAATATATCCGCTTCACTCATCGCCGCCATCTGCCGAGGTGTGATTTCAAATGTATGCGGATTCTGATTGAACTGCACCAGCACTCTCACATCTACATATTCTCCCCCGATTCGCTCTACCAGATAAGATTGCGGAAGGATGCTGAGGAATACTCTGATTTTATCTGAGGTTTCCTTTGCTTTTCCGTTTTTCTCGGCGCAGGATGCGAATATCAGCGAACATATTGTAATTAGAATGGCTTTATTCATTCATGTATAAGTTTTGTATGAGTGAATTACTTAACCCCTAATGAAAACACTAAGAATAAACTAAATATTACCTTTATTTCATTCCCAGAGGTTTATTGATTTTTCAAATGTGTTTTTCCACCAAGCATTAATATATTCCCCATTCTTGGTTGAATATACTTGCTTTAAATTACCAAATTTTAAAATGTCTGCAAAGACGAATAATACACCACCCTCCAATTGATAATAATACCAGATTTCATTATCAAGTGCCTCAGTTTCAAAATAATATCCTTTGATAACATCAGGTTTACCGTACAATACCCAAACACGCCCCTGGTCCGTTTCGCATCCTTCCTGGAATAGATTGGTGAATGATGCGTTGGCTTGCTCTATTTTTCTCAGATAATTTTCCCGTGTTACACCGGCAGCTTCTTTCTTCGTCCAAAACCTGACTAAAAAATCCTTGCAAGATTCATGTTTCAGCTTGTCAATTAATTTCTGTTCCCGTTTATCGGCGATATAACGGATATATTTCAACTCGCGCATCGCTTCAACTTCATTCAGTTCTTCAATGGATTTTGCGAGTCCTCCCGCGGAAGGGAGAGCTTTTTGCGCCTCGGGTTTTATCCCGGCGTATTCACTGCGGTACACCCAGAATTGTTTCATCAAATTCGCACTGCCGCCTTTACAGCCATCTTTAACCTCTAATTTGAGATAATATGTGCCGGTCGGTAATGTAGCGCAGGAGAACATATCCGCTTCCACCAGCGAAGAATACTTGGCGTCATGGGTTTTATCAGGAAGCTTTTTAATAACACTATGATTCTGGTCAAGCAGATATTTGACAATAGTGTGAACCGCAGGTTCTTCGGACACGGTGAGATTGTATATCTCCGCATAGAAATAGACTGTGATGTAATCATCGGAATATACCCGCTCCGCGTTAGGCAGGACTAATAATCCGTTCTTTATGAAACCGCCTTCATCTTTGGTCTTTGAGATTCTGCTGGCGAATTCAATATCGGATATAGCGCAGGTATCCGAATCGAAACCGCGAATCTTCATCGTCATTTCACGCTTGGATTTATCCCCGGTTAAAGCGTCTGTCATACTCACAACTGCGGTATAACTCCCAGGCTGAATATTGAAAGAGACCTCCTCCGGTATCTTTTGAAACGATTTTATCTCCTGTAAATCCTGAACACAATCTGTCTTTTGGTTGGACAGGTTAATTAACAAACTGTCATCGCCGGATATTTCTATGTTGTAATTGAATGCGGCTTGGAACGCTCCCGCATCTTCCTGAAATTTCAAACTGCTGCGCTGAATTGTCAGATAAATTTGCAGCATACTATAGCCGTCACCGCCGCGGAAAGCGGCGTAATCCATATGAAACTGCGGCGCTGAAATACAAGCGTTGAATGCAGTGATGATTATTATCAACGGGATAATTTTTCGCATAGCGGCTCCTGTCGCATAATTAAGTTATTTCTCCTCCGGTTGATGATATGTGATTATAGTAGGGGCGGGTTTCAAACCCGCCCCTACAATATCGGATATTTATTTGTAGGGACAGATCAGTGATCTGTCCTTCATTCAGTAATATTGCGTTCCCGTCAGGTTTCAAGCGCAAAGTAACCTGACGGGAAATACTGTCAGGTTACGGACTTCGTCCTTGAAACCTGACAGTAACAAATCGGATTACTGGCAGGCGGGGACGCCTGCCAGCACAGTTCCTGGTGGTGTCATGCGTCCCCGCATGACACTAATACATTGTTATTATTATGTATGGTGTCGACTGCGGAGAGTCGACACCACAATGAACTAACCCCTATTTTCAAATAAAAACCCCCCTTGATTCAAGGGGGGTTGAAAAAACTGAAGATGAGTTATTTAATTAAAATCATCTTCTTGGTGTCTGAGAAATTCCCCGCGGTCAGTTTGTAGAAGTATATGCCGGAGGAAAGCTCGGATGCGTCGAAGTTTATCATATGAGCGCCGGAATTCATCGGCCCATTGATCAAACTAACGACCTTCTCACCGGTTAAATTGTAAACATCCAGCTGCACTTTACCAGCCGATTTTACAGTAAAGTTGATAGTGGTGCTGGGATTGAAGGGATTAGGATAGTTTTGGCTCAGCGAGTAATTCACCGGGGCGGTACTGCTGCCAATTTTATCGACATCGGAAGTTCCAAACCAGGTGAAGACATCCAATAATAATTGTTCAAAATCTGCGCTGGGTATCCACTCGTAGTTGACCGTGTCATATTCGCAGGAAGCTTCCGCCATGAATCCCAGATAGACCGTCTTGAAGACATCCTCATTGGTGCAGCCATAAGTGTTGCCGTCACTGGCGCCATAGAAGATATCGGTGCCGGTGCTGACGGTGATGTAGTCAGCCCAAAATTGCCCGGGTTCCATGTGTACGCCCAATGTATCCCAGTAAGTCTCGTAAAAATCATCCGCCCAAGTTCCCGAAATTGGGTCTCCCGCTACTCCGTAATAGATCCAATCGGAGGTGCAGGAATCTCCAATAGCCGGATCGTTCCAATATACGCCTATTCCCAAATAATCATAGGCGAAATCGCCGGTGACGAATGTACCGGTTTCCGGCAAGTTATTGCCATAGAAGTAATCTTGATCTGTATAGAACAGATTACCGCCGGCATCCAGGAAATCGGCGAAGGGAGTATCTAAACCCTCAGCCGGCAGAACCGATACGCCCCAGCCGACTAACAAGATGGTGCCCCAATCATATCCGTTGATGACGGAATTGTCGATGCCCATATTCTCGGTGACATCCCAATGCTCGTAATATATATAATTTTCATTAAAGAAATTGGTATAAGCGCTTAACCGGTCGCTAATACCATCGGTGACAAATAGGATGTCGGCATCATCATTCGTGGGTTCGAGGATTGAGAACGCTTTTGGAAGACTTTCGTTTTCCAAACCTTCATCATCCATGGTATACACCCAATAGACGATTTGGCTGCCCACCGGCTGGCCGGGAATATCAGCCCCATAAACGCCGCTGCCGGGGGAAGTCTCTTCCATTTCCACTTCCATTGTATCGCCTATGGTATATTTGAGCAAGATGGTGTCCTCCTCATTGACTCCTATCCCATCATCTTCCAATTCGCAGGTGATGGTGTAAGGTCCGGCGATATCGAAGGTGTTGTTCATCTGCAGCAGATTGTTGATGAGGACGGGCATACCCCAGGGATATGATACCCAGACCCGCATCATTACATCGATTACAGTTCCGGTCTGAATGTTACCGGAATAAGCGCCCCAATCATGTTCCATCAGAGCCATCCAGGGACCTCCGAACCAGGTGTAAGTGAAGCGGATTCCCTTGGCATTCATTCCATCAGCTAATGGGTGGGGTGTTGCGGCGGATTTGATAAATCCGACGCCGAACATTCCGGAGGCTAATGTAGCGGAATCACCGACAATGAATTCAGCGCCGCCGAGGTCGAAGGGTTCCCAATTACCGGTTCCTGTTGCCTCATTAGGCACAGGTCCGGCGATCCAGATGCTGTCGATGGGGCTGACAGGGCTGGTGCCGCGGTTGGGAGCGGTGCCGTCAGGGAAAGTATCCATCGCGGCAGCGCTGTACCAAGCGGCGAAACCTGTGACATTACCAGCGTCGAACCATTGCATTTCGACATATTTAACCGAGCAGGCTACCGGGGGTTCAAACACGATGAAAAAGGTGTCATCCGCAGCGCCGCTGCCAAGGTAATACTCGGCGTTCTCATCTACATGCTGATAAGCGTAGATTGCGTCGGTTTGATCAAAGCCGTAGGGCGGCTGTAGAACATTGCGGTCGTAATTGGAGACCTTTTTGGGTGTTAGAGGATAGAGTTTGTCATTGCCAGCCCATAGTGTTCCGGTAATTAACACTAAAGACAGCAGTAACAAAATGCAGAGATTGAGCGTTTTACGCATAACAATACTCCTTTGGATTTTTAGATAAGTATTTTAATTTATTTTTCAGAAACTCACAGATGTCAATACTACGCAGAATCAAATGCAGGCTTTATCATAGAATCTATAATACTATAATTAATTTTTAGGAAAATAGCAAATATTTCGCGCAGATTTATATGTTTTTTTAAAATTACATTATAGCTTTCTGAAGTAAACACAAAAATCGTATCGTCAGGTGTCCTCACCTGACGCAACACATAATAACATTTGGTAGGGGCGGGTTTAAAACCCGCCCCTACTTGACAGCACATCCCGATTAACTTCATAGAGCTAAAATGTTACAAATATTCTAATCGGCTGTGTCAGAAAGGAAAAACATACCGGTAGCTGTCTATGATATTCCGTAATTCAATCAAGAACGCGGTATAATCGGGTGAATTATAATAGTTCACGGTGAATACATCCCCGCTCTGCGGGATCGGCGTCCCATAGAAAGTGACTTGATTGCCGCCCTGCGTGAAGCCGTCAATTTGATAAGGCACATTGCTTTTTGTAATCGACAATACATCGATAATCTGTGCGTCAGGGATAGTCAGCCGGCCGTATCCATAGACGGTGGTGGAATCGAAAAGAGTCTCAACCACAATATCTACGGTAACCGCAACTAAAATTGCGGTATTTTGGTAGATGCTGTCATCCAGTTCACTGATAGTGACAAGCGCATTGAGGAAATCATCCTGCACATAATAAGCGTCCGCTTTGGCGACGAGTAGAGTGTTGGTATTCACACCGTTATCATGGGAGAATACAAAGGAGGGATCTATCATTAGAGCGTTATCCACATTTTGGACGACTAAGGGAGCATAAGTGTCTATATCTCCCAAATATAACCCTTGATAAGCTCCGGCGAGGCAGGCGTACCCTTCCGTTTTGTACTGAGCATGATAAGCAGTATCGCCTGTCCCCAAAGATATCAGCGAGAAAACATTGTTGATATTCGAGACAGCCAAACTGTACTTAGCGTCCCGCATATAACTCCAAGCCGCGCCCAAATACGCTTCGATAGAGGTCGCATCCCGGGAATAAGCGTCGCTGAAATCCGTTACCGCTTGACTGAAGTCCGCGTTTGTGAAAGAATCCCATCCGTCTCCTATCAGGCTCTCTACACTGACAGGGACGCCGGTCGGTATGTCATCGCTCTGACGATCGCATCCCGCCATAAATGCGGTGAATGCGAAAATCACTATTAGTCCGATTATTATGTTAGTCCGGGGGACCATCATCAGGCCTCCATATGATATTTGAAGTTTGATATGTGATATTTGATTCCGTATAGGTGGTGTCAGGTGTCCTCACCTGACACCAGGGCGATCATCTCGCAACTCGCAACTCGCAGCTCGCAACTCGCAACTATTTCATCAGAATCATCTTGTATGAAGCAGTGAAACCGCCGGATTTCAACTGATAGAAATACACTCCGCTGGAGACCGGCTTACCATCGCCGGAAACGCCGTCCCATCGCACGCTGTAAAATCCCGTATTCTGGTAATCGTTCACCAATGTGGCGATTTCCTGGCCCATCACATTGAAAATTTTCAAAGTGGTCTTACCTGCATACGCCAACTGGTAATCGATTCTGGTGGCCGGATTGAAGGGATTGGGATAATTCTGCGATAGTATGTACCGGTCAGGAATAAACAGATCCGGGGGAATCTCACCATGTCCGCCGCTCTGAATCTGCATAAGACCAAGCTGTTTTACCCGGGTGGTGATAGTCTGGTTCGCAGGATTGGGAGTCCCGCCCATATATACCCAGCCGCCGTTGCGGTATAGGTAGATGCCTAATTCGGACGGGCTTTGCGCCCCAATATAATCGCCGTACGGCAGTTCCACCACCGCCGGTTCATCCAGCGTTATCCCTGGCTGAATTTGATAGCAGGGACCGATGGACTCGCGCTGTTCCACCGGAGGAGCGTCGAATAGGACATCCCGATACAGGTATTCAAATTGTTCTCCGGCGGGAGCGTTCTCATCTTTCCGGGTCAAAGACATAGTCAAGGGCTGAGGATAAGATTGCGGCGCTAATTCGAAACGGGCATCGCCCAGCGCCAATGTCAATCCGTTCTGAGGTGAATAACTGTCTATCTGCAAACCGGTCTGGCTGAGCAGATATTCCCGGCCGGATATATCCGAGAAAAACGCCTGAAGTTCATATTCACCGTGACTATCAAAATCGGTCATGCAGGAGTAATAGCTTAATTCTATTTCACCGCCTTCTGCGTTCAACAGATAATTAGGAGACATCAAAATCAGACTTGTATCTTCATCAATGATATAACGCAATTGCGGAGAATCGCCGGTTTCGGAACCATCGCCCCAAAGCAGATTGGATGTTACTAAATAAATATCGAAACGGCTGGATACAATCGGGCTTTGAGCCAGACTCAGCTTCTTCTGCTGTAAAGTATCCGCTCCCATTGTCAGTTTTCCGAAACCGCTGGTGGAAGCGATATTCACCACTGTGATTACAAATGTGGAATAGTCGCCTGTGGGTACCAAAGGTATACCGGCTTGATGAGTGAAAGTCCAATTGGCGTCCGGACTAACCTGTAGAATAGGAACCCGTTTGGTCACAGTGTCATAGGGGAAATATTCCCAATTAATCCTGGGATTATTCGCCGTGACCACAGCCTCATTCTTCAATAAAATCCTGAATATGTTCATTTCATCGAAAGGCAGAAGGATATTCAGAACCGAAGTATCAGCCATAGCCACTCCGCCGGAGGGATTCGGCGCCGCAATCATAGGATTAGTTAATCCCGCCAATGGATTGAAAGTGGAATAATAATATTTGAATGACCAGCCTTCGGTTGATAAGTAATAGGGAGGAGGATATACCGATGTCCATTTCAAGGCAGTCGTGTTCTTTGAACTGACTACGCCTTGAACATTAACATTTTCAAAGTTGAACATGTAATCATCCGGCTGTATCCCTAAATTGGGATCATAATTAGGACTGGCGGGATCGGCGAAGTTCATATTTGTGGTGTCCAGCAGGCAGGCGACTGCATAGTAGCTGAACACATCTTTAGCGGTGAAATCCGTCCAGCGTTCTATAAGCGTGGAGCTGCCCGTTCCGGAATCCAGCATCTTTTGGAATGTGATATTAATCGACGACATATCGATTGAAGGCTGCACCGAAAGTGTCTTAATCAAATCCCACCCGCCGAATTTCTCATATAGATAAAGAACAAATAGATAAGCGTTGAAGAAGTCGATGCGGGAATTCAAGCCGTTAGAGAAATTCTTCAGTGAATTGGCGGTGGGAGTGGTGGGATTGCCTGCGCCGTAGAAACTGGCTTGACCCTCGACTAAGAATTCAGCGAGCGAAGCGAAGCCTTCCACCATCCATTGACTCTCCCAAGGATCGACTTTATAGCATAATAGTTTGTTATAAGCGTTGTCGATAGCGTGTTTGCAGGTGACAGGGAAAGTGCCGCCTTGAGCCGGTGTAGTGTTCAACCGCCATTCCTGTACAGAACTAGTTTCATACCAATACCAGCTGGAATCGGTATCGAAAAATAACTGCGGCCAACTGTCGATATAGATTAAATCCAGGTCATTAGTGTTGAATTCATCCGCCGCCTGCCATTCTGTCTTCTGATCATTAGGATTGAAGAAGGAACCTACCCAATATGTATCTTTGGTGTCATTTCTGCCTAAACTGTATTCATCACGGATATCGCAGAGGAATATGTTGACAGTATCCGGGATAACATTCTCTTTACCAACAGCGAATATTCCGTTAATTATAGAATACGCTAAATCCACCGATTCAAAATGCTGGTAGGTGATATCGACTTCAGTTTGAGTGATAGGAACCTTAGAATTATTGGTATTATAGAGTGATTCACCGCCCATATCGACTTCAGTATAAGGCACCCATTGGTCATCCGCCACATATATGATGCAGTGCTCTCCAACCTTGCGGATAGTGGCGGGTATCTTGCGGTCGAGGGTGGGGAAAGCCTCTTTACTTTTAAGCCAAAAATCCCGGCCTATGCCTGCTAATATTTTCACGCTGTCAATTGTGGCGCCTGTCCCCGAAGTACGAACATCTCCGTCCTTGAAATCAATCCACTCTTCATTTGACAAGCCGTCTGCGTTGGTGAATGCGCCTGCTGTGAATGTGATGACGATTAAATCCATCACCGTTCCAGCGCCTTCTATATCGGATATGTCTCCCGGAGTCAAGCTTAATTTAAGCCAAGCGGGGCCATCCCAGCCGTATTCCGATGTGTCGCCGTATTCAACTGTAGTTCCGGTGATGTTGTATCCTGCGAACAATATCGAATCAAATTCAACATCTGTCATCATAGCGTCAGTGAAATGGAGTATCAACTTCTGCTGAGAGGTATTATATTTGACATAATCCGGCAGAGGCGGGGTATCGTCCGCTACATAATGCACTTTCACCGAGTCACCCAAGGTAACCGCCCAGTTGCCGTTCAGTTTAGTCTGCTGATAAACCGAAAAATCTTCTACCAGCAGGTACAGCGATTCCTTGTTTAGAGAGCTCTCAACCGCTAACTCATCGGTGGGATTAAAGTTTATCCTTAAAACTTTATTACTGCTGGCTCCTCCGAAATTATCAGTAGTCAAAGTCAAAGTGTCGACGCCGTTGAATAAAGAAAATCCCTGTATGTTCACATATTCCGCTGTTTTTTTCAAATTCACATCGAAATAGACTTCAAGGCGGTTCTGACGGGCGTAATAATATACCGAATCCACTTCCGGAGGAGTGTTACTGCCGGATTCCGGGATGAGCGCCGCCATCACTTCGGTGTCGATATTGCCATTTCCCAAATTATCTAAAACTGCATAATTATCGATGGTGACTTTAATTGAATCTTCACCCTGCATCAGCATCTCGGCGTACATCTGATCCTGATTCAACAATTTGATTTTGATATTACCGCCGCTGGCGCTGATGGTCGGAGGCGATGAAGCTCCCTGAAGCGTCACAGTTGAATTATCTTTTACGAAGCTGAACTTTGGTAAAATGCCGTAACCCGTGCTCATCGGTCCCGAAAAATATACTTTTAACTCATTAGTTCCCATGTTATATACCGCGCTCACCGCTGTCAAGGGGTCATTATCGGGAACAATCGCCATCGGGAATCCGGACACTCCTTCAACCGGATTATAATTCACATCGACAACCGCATATTCGGGAATAGTGATTTTTAGAGTATTGGGATCGAAAGTCTCGATAATTTTATAATTATCCAGTAAAGGAGAAATCACTATGGTGTCATTATCGGCTGTATTGTCGATAATGCCGCCGGACAAGGTAAAACTGGAAGAGTCATCGTGTAAAGTGATGCTTAATAAATCTATATTCGGTTCAAAATCCAGCACGCCATTATCGTTGCGGTCCTCTCCGGCGTCTAAAATATAATTCCCCGGATCGCGGTGTTCCATTCCCGCCGCATCGAACCAGATATGCATTAAATCTTCATCGATACTGTCCCATTGAACATCGCCGGTGAATACAAGTGTAATCTTGTTGGTTGCGAAATTGTACTCAGCGGAAGATAGTACCGTTTTATTTTGATCGGTTATAATATTGACATGCACAGCATCCGCTAAATTCACGGCATTGTTAGGCCCATTGTTCACGCCGAGATAAGTGTTCTCCCGCACTATCAGCTTCACACTATCTTCGAAGGATTCGATATCTTGAAGCCGGCGGTAATCTTTCCCCCAAGTGAAAAATTCATCCGGGTCGATTTCATAAGAACCTATATTTCCGGTGAATACCAGCTTGATGCTGATACTGTTCCCTTGAGCGCTGGTGTTCAATATATCGCCGCCGTTGAGGGTTACATCCGGATTATCTCCGCCGTTGTCATCGTCCAAAGTCAATCCGCCGATGCTGAAATGCGCCGCATCGGTGTAAATAGGACTGTCGAAGAATATCTCCAGGATGTTGGTGCTTTCATGGAAAGCGGCGCTGTTGATCGCCGGCGCCGCGGCGAATACCGCCGCCGGCAATAATAAAGTCAATATGGTAATTATATATTTTCTCATATCTCTTCCCTATAGGTTAAATACAAAATCAAAACGCTGAACCCAATCTAAAATCCCGTAATCGCTGTAGGAATAATTGATAGTCATTCCCTTCCATAGGAAACCCGCTCCGGCGGCGGGGCCTGCAGTGTCATGACGGAAAGTGTAACCGCCCCGCAGAGCGAATGTCTTCCATAACACAGCTTCTATACCGGTATTTATCCTCTCAAGATTATCATTGGGATGAACTAAGTCGGCGGCGATAGTGACACGGTTCTCTTCGGTTTCAACTAATTCCATCGCCGCTCCCAGTTTGAATGTCATAGGGAAGTGATAAGCCAGATAATCGGAGGGATCCGAAAGCTGGGTGCCGTTGTCATAATCATAATAATCGCCGGATAAACGAATTTCGGGCCCGAAGTTGCGGATAGACATTCCCAGACGCAGAGATTTGAAATCGGTGTAATATAGCACTCCGAAATCGGTTGACCAGGCGGTGGAAACTAAGTCATCCAGCTGTTCGCGGATATATTTCAAATTGAAACCGAAACTGAATTTGTCAGTCAGCCTGCGGGCGTAGGTTAAACCTAACATCATATCACTGCAAGTGAAATAATCACCCGTTCCTTCTGGTTCATCAAATGTAGTCTCTTCAATGTCACCCGAATTAAGATAAGACACGCTGAATCCGAAAGAACCGATGTCTTTAAAAGTGCGGGCGATCCCCACAGCTTCATAATCGATATCCGCCAGCCATGAAATATGAGATAAATACACGCTGGTCTCACTCATATATACCAGTCCGGCGGGATTCCAGAATATCGCAGTGATATCATCCGATACCGCATCGAATGCGCCTCCCATCGCCGCACCTCTGGCGCCGATCCCAATCTTGAGGAACTGGCTCCCCACTGTCCCCACTTTAGCTATCTCCTCGCAATAGGCAAGCAGTGGAAACAGCAGAAATATAGTTAATATTTTTTTCATCGCAGCTTCCTTATTTGAAAATTAGTAACATTTTAGCTTTATTAAAATTATGTAAAGTATTGTCATTCCGGGCGTCGGCCGTACGGCGGACATGACCCGGAATCCAGTGTTTCTATAATGGATTCTGAATCAATCCGCCAGCTGGCGGACAGAATGACAAAAGCGGTTGTTTTTTTAAAGAACTAAAATGGTAACTGTTTAGTTTTTTGAAGATGGCGGGGTCAGGGACGACCCCGCCTACCTTAGTCTCGTAGTCCGGGTCGTCCCTGACCCGGACATACATAATCCTGAAATTCAGAAAGCTAAACTGTTACCTAAAATGTTACGAAAATTAATGTTTATATCACCTGATAATTAGCAGCTTTCCGGTCTTTTTATCTTTATCCGTTTCCACAACATATAGATACAAACCGGAGACTACCGACTGTTCATTGCGCGATATTAAATCCCAGGATACTTCAGCGTTATCAGCGTCATTGTTATACAATTCTACCACAAGGTCGCCGGTCAGAGTGAAAATTGAAATTTTACACTGCAGAGGCAGATGAGTGAATCTGATGAAATTTTCATAACGCGCTTCACCGATATGTGTGCCCTTATAGGGATTCGGCACCACTTTCACCATTGACAAATCATTCGGATCCGCCGGCGGAACACTGTGAGGTCTCACCGGTAATGGAGCGCCTTCAGGAGTCTTCATATAGTTGCTGTAGGATGATTCATTGCCGTCCCAGTCATAAGCGGTTACAACATAATAGTAGGACAAACCATTGATTAATCCCTCAATCTCCTGCCCCCAGGGACTCATACCGCCTCGGTCACTAAAGATGTGATCGCTGTAATACATACCGGTGATGCTATCGCCCAACTGATTCACATAATCGCCGCTGTAACTGCCATAGACGCTGGGGAGGTTAATTTTAAATGAATCGCCGGCGGCGGTGACTACATATACCGAATCGTTCACATTATCGCAGGCGAACAATAACTGCCATTGCGATGTATTGTACTTGGAGCGGTAGACCCGGTAGCCTTCAAAATCTTCTTCATTTAAGAACGGGTCGACCGCAAATTCGGCGGAATTATCCCACACCAGGTTCACTACTTGATCGCCGGGACTATAAGAAAGTGTGGGAATAGGCGGCGGAGCGGGCAGCGCCCAATGGACATCTTCATCGAAATCACTGGGATTAGCGGGACTGCTCAATTCAGAACCCGCATAGTAAGCGTACAGCGCCGCATCCATCACATCACGCAGTCCTTCAAGTCCTAATCCTACACCATAGATATAAACTAATCTGAGCGTATCGCCATCCGCCCATCCGTTGAAGGGACCCGTGCTTGAAACATAGCGGTAGTCGAATGTAGGAGCGCCGGCGAGGTAATCAAAGGGATGAACTAAAAATTTCTTACCGATGGAAGCTGAATGTTCGCCTATCATGTATAAATATTTCTCTTCATCGGAGCCCGGGTCTGATTCCCAGTTCCACCATTGATGGACATAAGAGCGCAATAGCGTATCTTCCACACTTCTTTGGTAGCCGTCTTCATAGCCGAATTTATCGGTGAATAGATCCGACCATAATAATCGGCCGCCGATGAATCCTGCACAGCAGGGCTGGCTGGGATCGTTACCGGCTATATCGCGTTCGCCGACATCATTCTCGGAAGAAGCGGGATAATCGGAATCATACATATAAGACATATTGCGGCTTATCAGCCAGCCAAGCAGGTATTCGCCATCGGGATATTTCAAGGTGTCGTCCGGGATACCGTCATCATCGTAATCTATACTAATATCGAAATTTTGCTTCAATATCGGAGGTCCATTAATATCGACATAAACCTGGTATTCATCCCAAATACCGTCAGGGATAATCATTTCCGGGTCATAGTTGGGATTCATCGCCGCACCGCTGCGGAAATCAGCTCTCCCATAAGGCCATCCCCATTCGTCATAACCGCCAAGTTCTCCATCGCCGTCATAATCATAATTTTCCACCATATCATATTTGAAAGGATTTTCCCCCGTGGGAGCGTAGCCGTCATAATCAACTAAATCATCGATATGAGGCTGATCTGAATCCCCCCCGTCCCCGGAGGCGACATCATTATCGAATATCCAAGCGGCGACCACATTATTCAAAGCTCCGCCGCTGACATTGATGATGTAATATTCATAGGCGAGGAAATCATCATATTCAGGCATACTCCAGCTCATACCGCGCTGAACTATCTTTATTCCCATAGGAGTATGCCCGCCGATATCTTCTTTGTCATCATAGGTCACATAGCTGTCCTGAATGGATTTGGCGCCGGTGACTGTTTGATCGAATAAAAATGCGGTCCCTTCGGTGGGTTCAAACTCATAATTGCCGTAATCCGCATGAGAAACTAAATAAGAGCCGCCCACTATTGCGCCGACCCAAAACCTCCCTTCCCACACATAGCTGACCTGAGTCCCGGCGGGCCAATCGCCTGACGGACGCTTGGTAGTGCCGGAATTGGGATCGCCGTAATTGCCAAAATTACTAGTTGCCGACCAAATATTGCCCACATCATGCACTCGATAGTCCGCCATTGGCCGGGCGGCGATTGACCTGGGAGAATAAATCTTCCCCGAAGTGTTTTTGTCTTTCGCGAAAGCGGCGGGCAGGATCAGTGTTAAAATAATTATTAAGATGAGGATATGTTTCACTTTTTCCCCCTTTGAGGATTTGACAGCATATTCATTAGAAATTTAAATTGGAAATTTTGTAACACTTTAGCTTT
>JADHWD010000011.1 GCA_016783645.1 bacterium | reverse complement strand
GCCTGCGCGGGAATGACAGGTTGTGGGGTGGGTCACTAATTCCCAGTCCTCAGAATCCAGTTGCCAAAAATCGATATGAAATTCTTAGCGCATAATAAACAAATACATAGAAATACCATTTAACTAGCACAAGTCGTTAAATAAGTAACTTCAAACCCGTTTGATAGTCATAAATAAAAGGGATAAATTGATGAAGCGAAAATCCCTGCTAATCTGCCTGGTAATTATCTCTGCGGTGTTGATCATCATCGCAGGATGTGAATATAAAGATCCGACCTCCGGTGTGACCGTGGATTATACTAATCTCCAAGGTAATACGCTTTCCGGCACCCTGACCAAAGCCGGCAGCCCGTATTCCATCAACAATAATATCACCGTCCCCAAAGACAGCCTTCTGAGGATTGAACCCGGCGTGGAAGTAGCTTTCTCGGGCTTTTATACCTTGAAGGTTGAAGGAGCGGTGCACGCCGTAGGCGCGCCGGATGATTTCATTAAATTCGGTTCCACTTACAACAATGATACTTACGAACGAGGTAATTGGAACGGAATTCTGATCAACCGCACCGAGCAGACCAGCATCTTTGAATTCTGCCGCATCGAGGACGGCGCCCGCTTCTATCAAGGCGACAGCTTGATGAAAGGCGCAATCTCCACCCGCGGCGAAGGCACTTCGCCCGTCATCCGCAGATGCGTCTTCTATTCTAACGGATATAACGGAGTTTTCGCCGATTCCAATTCCACTCCCTTGATCGACGGCTGCACCATATATTATAACGCCTTCAGCGGAGTGGTGGCTGATCATGGAGCAAACCCCATCATCAGGAACTGCATCATCACCGGTAATGACGACTATGGCATTTTCGCCCTCCTCAACACCGGCAGCGCTCCCTATATAGCTTACAATAATATCTGGGACAACTTCACCATCGACCTATACGGTGTGGATTTGACCGGTATGCCCGGCAATATCAGTATGGATCCACAGTTGAGCAGTCCGGACAGCGGCGATTTCTGTGACAGGTTTGTGCTGCAATCCCATTCACCCTGCATCGACGCCGGCGATCCCGCCGGTCAAAGAGATTTCGACGGAACAACCGCCGATATGGGCGCTTTTATATATGCCCAGCTTGATCCCTCCGAGTTAAGAGGCGCATTAATCGATGAAGGCGCCTCCTTCGGAACAATGACCACCGAATACAATCCTTATACCGCGGCTACCGATATCTGGGTGAGTGAAGGAGATACTTTGATTATAGATCCCGGGGTTCAGATTATGTTTGAGGCGGGCACTGAACTGCGTTTCAGTTTCATCGATTCCGGAGTGGTCATCGCCAAAGGAACTGAATCCGATCCGATAGTGTTCACCTCTTCCCGTTCCACCGGCGCTTACCGCGGCGACTGGGAAAGCATAAAACTGATCGGCGATGGAAGTACAGCTCATGCGGATACTTTTTACAACTGCATCATTGAATATGGTACGAGCGTCCAAGCAATGTCGGGATATGCGCATTTTGAAAACTGTATGTTCAGCGATATTCAAGATTATGTTTTAGTTGAAAAAAGCAGCGGCGCCGCCTCCGTGAGTTGCACATTCGAGATGTGCAGATTTGAAAATATCGGTTTAGCCGGGATTAAAATTCTAAATCCGGCCGGCGCAAGTTCGATTAAACACTGTATCTTCAATCAGA
This sequence comes from bacterium, assembly GCA_016783645.1. GTDB lineage: Bacteria > Electryoneota > Tariuqbacteria > Tariuqbacterales > JADHWD01 > JADHWD01. The sequence goes on along the minus strand of JADHWD010000011.1, from coordinate 23,906 downwards.
ATGAAGCCTATGGTATTCATCTATATAATGCGGGAAACCTTGTTTCAATAACGAATAACTTGTTCCTGGAAAACGCCATTAATGGTATCAGGTGTGAAAACTTCAGCTCTCCCGCAATTTTAAACAACACTATCAGCGCTAACAGCTATCACGGTATCAACTGCGTGAAAAACAGCAATCCCACAATACAGAACAACATTATAATAAACAATGTGAATTATGGTGTACGCTGTCAGGAAGCGTCCAATCCCGTGATTAAATTCAATGATATTTACGGCAATCTCAGCGGGAATTTCAATAACTGCCCGTCAGGCGTAGGCAAATGGATATCTCACGGAATCGTTATACAGCCAAACGGACATGGCGGCTCCGGCAAGAGCATTGAATTGTATAAAACTATGAATGACGGCAGGATATCCCGCAGTTTCACCTACGCCGATTCAATCTCAATCGACCTGTTCCTACAGGGACGCAGTGATGTATCCAACAATCATTTCCAGATCAATATCGATGACGGAGAATATATTCCCGGCAGTAACGCCTTTGCGGTGCAATATAAATACGGCGAAATGTTCATTCTGAAGGATAATGTGACCGCCACTAAAAAGAATATTGAATTCGGTTCATCTGATTGGTATAATCTTATCATGCGCCGCAGCTCCGCCGGCGATTGGATTATGCTGTGGGGCGGGGAAGAGGCTGCTTTGACCGGGAATATGAGCCTGCCGGGTGAAACTCAGAGTGTTTTCGTATCGCAGAATTACGCTTACCTTTGCAATGGTTCTGATGGACTGAATATCGTCAATGTTTCTAATCCCGCCAGTCCGTCGCTGACCGGTTCCTACAACACACCCGGTTCAGCCAATCATGTTTTCGTATTCGGTAATTACGCCTATGTCGCTGACGGCGATTCCGGCGTCGCAATCATCAATATATCCAGCCGTTCTAACCCTCAGTTAGTCCAGCGTTTCCAGACGCCCGGTTATGCCAGCGCTTTAGCGCTTAAAGAAAATTACCTGTATGTGGCGGCGATGGATTCCGGTCTTAGGGTATTGAATATCTCTAATTTGGACAGCATCTATGAAACCGCGCATTTCGAGACTATGGGGCAAGCCTGCGGTCTGACCAAATACGGTAATTATCTGTACTTAGCCAACGGCGATGCGGGATTGAAGACTTACAATGTCACCAACGCCGCTTCGGTCACCGCCGCCGGCACATTTGACACTCCCGGTTACGCCAACAAAGTATCAGTCTATGGCAACTACGCTTATGTTGCGGATAAAGAAGGCGGAATGAGGATTATCAATAAAGCCAATCCGTCGATTCTCAGTGAAACCGCATTCTTTGTAACAGCCGACGACTCAGCGATGGGAGTTTTCGCCGAAGGCAGCCACGCCTATATTACCGCCGGTAATATATTATATGTTATTGATGTTTCATACCCCGCTAAACCCCTGCTGGCCGCCGAACTGGAAATTCAAGGGGAAGGTTTAGGAGTGTATGGATTCAATAATTATACCTATATAGCCTCCGGGACTCAAGGTCTGTATATCGCCGACGCTTCCAATATGCCGGTCACTCTGCAGGTTCAAGATGCGCTCGGCGTCAGCGACAGTCTCAGTATTTCACTGCTCAGTCTGAGTTCAACCGGCGAAGGCGGATTAAGGGCGGACGATATTTTATTGAAAGATGAAATCACCGCCAGCGACATATTAAATGAAACCTTCGATTCTTATATTACTTTCGCCGATATGCAGAATGCCGGATGGAGTTTCGATTTTACCGATTGGCGGAATAATAAATCAGATAACTGCGACCAATTCCGCAATATTTGTATAGATCCGATGGTGGATGAAGACTATCATCTGCTCTCAGGTTCGCCAAGTCGGGAAAGCGGCCTGCTGAATATCGCCGGAACTGACACGACCTATACCGATATGGGAGCTTTCGGCGGGGCCGACGGCGCATGGACCCCGCTGGAATTTATTGTGAATCCTTTACCATAGAATAAAATACTGAATACTGAATACTGAATACTGAAAGAGCATCATTCAAGTCATTTTCCTTCTCGTTCCCACGCTCCAGCGTGGGAATGCATACAACAGGTGGGTTAAGAACCCACCCCTACATCGCCCTTCGTAGGGGCGGGTTTATAACCCGCCCTTCCATCTATTTTCAGGATAAGCCGATTTGTCAATTCGATTTTCAATTATAATAGCATTCTTCCTTGCACTTGTTCTATCTTTAAGTTTTCATGCGGAGAGCTTTGCGGATATCGGAGGATATCAATTTGGGAAAGAATCCTTCAGCCGTTCCGCTTCAGTCGCCAATCCTAATGTGACTAACCGCACACACCGTAAGTCCAATGTGTGGCTGACAGTCTATAACTGGGGATACTTTGGTAATGACAGCCCTCCGGGCGGTAATGATGATCCCGAATATCCCGGCACTTGGGCGCCGCAGTGCGAATTTCCCGGCGGTTCTCAAGTGCAGTACCTATTCATGGGCGCATTGTGGATAGGAGCTTTAGTGCAGGAAGAAGGATATGAATATCCCCGGGTATCCGTGGGTTCGGAAGGATGGACTGCGCCGCTCATTCATGAATTTTTCCCCGGCGAAGGCGCGGATAACGGCATCGAAGAACGCTCTATCCGTCCCAATGATTGGAACCGATTAGGTGATTTCATATCTCATCCTCTCGCTATATCCGAACAAGATTTCATCTGCGATTACGCAGATACCCTGATCGATGCCAATTGGGTTAGATCCGACCCGGTGGATGGTCCCCATTTCCCGCTGGGAATAAAAGTATATCAGAAATCCTATTCCTGGACTTATAATTACGCTCAGGATTTCATCCTGATTGACTATGAGATTGAGAATATCGCCAGTAACTATTTGAAAAACCTCTATGTGGGTCTGTATGTCGATTCCGATGTCGGCAGATTGGATGAACAGCCGGACTGGCATCAGGATGATATCTGCGGCTTCCAGGAATACTATCATTTCATCCGCCCGGATGAAACACCGGATTCGGTGCGGATAAATATCGCTTATATCGCTGATAATGACGGCAGACCATACAATATGACCTCCGGGACTGATTTCTATACTCCCGGCGTATCCGGCACTAGAGTAGTCCGCGCTCCCAATCCCCGCCTGAAAACCGCATTCAACTGGTGGATTTCCAACGGCGATCCCAACCTCGATTTCGGACCTTCCTGGATTACCGATAACTCCGGAGGATGGACACAAACTTTCGGGACACCGATGGGGGATGAAAGAAAATATTTTGCGCTCTCTAACAAAGAATTCGATTATGATCAGGTTTATGTTGACAACCCGGAATGGATATCTTCAAAGCCTCAGGATTTGCTATGGTTTAATCCCGCTACTGGATTATTCGACTCTTCCACTCACTACTGGAAGCAGGAAAACCTGCAATATGCTCCTAATTTAGCTGACGGCTACGATACAAGATATTTAATATCTTGGGGACCTTTGGGAGTATTCGACCATACGGATGAGGCGGGTAATGATATATTCCGGCTGAATCCCGGTGAAAAATTTCACATGACTATGGCTTATGTCTGCGGGGACAATTTCCATGACCGCAATAATCCGCAGGTTTCCGCCACGGAAATAGATCCTGATAAATTCAATTTCGCCGATTTGAAATACAACGCCGCCTGGGCCGCCTGGGTATATGATAATCCTATGGTCGACACTCCTATCTATGACTATGGTCTGGACGGTCTGCCTAATACTAATGATGAAGGCGAAGGCGATGGTGTGCTGGATACCGGAGACGGATGGTATGGAGAAGATACGGGTTCTGATAAACTCTTCGCATATCTTCCTCCCGGGCAGGATAGCGTGGAAGTCTATTATTTCGGTCAATACATGGGTGTCTATTACGGTCCTGATGAAGACGGCACTGAGATGAACGGACAATTGGATCCGGCAGAAGACGATTGGACAGGACCCGAATATTACTATTCGGAGAAACACGGCACGCTCGATTTGGGATTCATGCGCAACAATAATCTGTTAGACACCGGGGACGGTATCCCGGATTTTCAAGGTCCGCCGCCGCCGCCAGTGCCCATTTTAACTTATGAAATCAGCGACTCTATTATTTTTCTGAAGTGGTCGAAAATACCATCGGAAGATCCCTCATATCAGGATCCCTTCAGCCGGGTACAGGATTTTGAAGGATATAGGATATATGTGAGCAATACCGGACTGGAAAACGGCTACAGTCTTGTTGACGATTTCGATCAAGTGAACTTCGCATACTTCAACGAGAAGGACAGTCTGGCTTCTTATCCCGATACCCGGACTAACGCTCCTGCGGATACAGTGATAAACAACATCCAGCTCTTCCGCAAACCGGTCGGCAACAACCGGGGACTGCATGAGATATATAATGAAGCGGACAGTACTTATACATATTCTTTTAATAATGTTCATCCCTTGTATCCCCGATGGTACTGTGTGACCGCTTATGATTACGGTGATCCTCAATCAGGGACCGAACCGCTGGAAACCGCTCGTAATTCCAATTCGCTATATCTTGCGCCCTCGGGGATTCCTCAAAAAAAGGTTATGGTCTGCCCCAATCCCTACCGCGCTTATGAGAATTATACCGGTAATCACTCCTTCATGATGGCTGATTCCTCCGACGGACTCAGATGGGAAGATCAGGATGATATGGCGCAGGAATTCATCCCGGAATCTGATAGACGGTTAGAATTTTTCAATCTGCCGTATCAATGTCTGATAAGAATATTCACTGTGGCGGGAGATATAGTAACGGTTGTACCGCATAATATTTCCGGTGATAATAACTCTTCGGGATGGGTCTCGGATTACAGCGAGAGCTGGGATCTAAACAGCCGCAATCAACAGCAGGCCGCCGCCGGATTGTACCTTTTCAGTGTTGAAGACTACACTCCGGGGAATAAGGGTAAGATTCAGACCGGAAAATTTGTTATTATCAGATAGAGACTTTAGACTTTGGACTTTGGACTTTAGACCTTGGACTCAGGACTCAAGACCCAAGCTCTGGCAGAACAGATTTAGTTCTTGTTACTTGTAACTTGCTACTTGCAACTTATCAACTTGCAAACTTTCTTTCAAGATAATATACACATATAAATATAAGTAGGATCGGCATGCTAAAGAAGCTGATAACATACGCTGCGCTGTCTTTTATTTTATTCACCGGCGCGGATGCGCGGGATCTGGGACTCAATACTCAGATGATTAAAGCTGGCGGTTTCGGGAGATCGGCTGATGTTGCAAATCCCTATGTGACTAACCGTACACACCTCAAATCTAATGTTTGGCTCACAATATACAACTGGGGTTATTTCGGCAATGACAGTTACCCCGGTGGATATACAATGCCGGCATATCCCGGCGTTTGGGCGCCCCAGTGCGAATTTCCCGGCGGTTCAGGCGTACAGTACCTCTTCATGGGTTCATTATGGATTGGCGCTTTAGTTCAGGAAGAGGGCTATGAATATCCCCGCACTTCCACCGGTAATGAAGGATGGTTCAATCAAAATGAATTCTTCCCCGGCGAAGGTTCGCAGTACAATATCGAAGAAAGATCCACCCGTCCCAATGAATGGAATAGGCTGGGAAATTTTGTCTCCCATCCTCTCGCGATAGCGGAGCAGGATTTCATCTGTGATTACGCTGATACCTTGATCGACGCCAATTGGGTGAGTTCCGATCCTGTCGATGGTCCCCATTTCCCCCTTGGTATTAAAATCTTCCATAAATCTTATTCCTGGACTTACAATTACGCCCAGGATTTCATCCTGATCGATTATGAGATTGAAAACATCGCTTCTAATTACTTGAAGAACTTATATGTGTCTTTGTATGTCGATTCCGATGTGGGTTTGTACAATGAAGGCAGCCGGTACGAAGATGATATTTGCGGCTTCCAGGAATACTACTATTTCACCCGTCCTGACGGTACTCCGGATTCTGTTCGTATTAATGTCGCTTACATTGCTGATAATGATGGCAGACCTAATAATGTATCTTCAGGGACAGATTTCACTTGTCCCGCTGTTTCCGGTACAAGAGTCGTCCGGGCGCCCAATCCGAGGTTAAAAACTGCCTTCAACTGGTGGATTTCCAACGGCAACCGCGATTTGGATTTCGGTCCTTCGTGGGTGGTTGATGGCTCCGGCGGATGGACAAACGATTACGGCACACCTGTCGGCGATGAAAGAAAATACTTTGTCATGTCCAACAAGGAATTCGACTATGATCAAGTGTTTGTTGATGATCCGGATTATATCAACGTCAATCCCCAGGTGCTGGTTTACTGGAATCCCGCCACATCTGTTACCGATACTACTACACATTACTGGAAAAGCACCGCTAATTTAGGCAATCGAGTGGATTTAGCCGATGGCTACGACACCCGCTATCTGATATCCTGGGGACCCCTCGGAGTTTTCGACCACACCGATGAAGCGGGCAATGATATCTTCCGCCTCAATCCCGGCGAAAAGTTCCACATGACTCTGGCTTATGTCTGCGGGGACAATTTTCATGATAAAAACAATCCGCAGGTTTCCGCTACGGACATAGATCCGGATAAATTCAATTTCGCCGATTTGAAATACAACGCCGCTTGGGCCGCCTGGGTCTATGACAATCCCATGGTGGATACACCCGTTTATGATTACGGCGTCGACGGGATACCCGGCACTAATGATGAAGGCGAAGGCGACGGCATATTAGACACCGGCGACGGCTGGTACGGCGAAGATACCGGCTCTGACAGCCTATTCGCTTTGATTCCGCCGGGACAGGACAGCGTTGAAGTGTACTATTTCGGTCAATACATGGGTGTATATTACGGGCCTGACGCTGACGGAACGGAAATGAACGGGCAGCTGGATCCCGGCGAAGATGATTGGCCCGGCCCCGAATATTTCTATACCGAAAAGCACGGCACATTAGATCTTGGATTCATGCGCGGAAACAATATCCTCGACCAGGGCGATGGTATCCCGGATTTCCAAGGCCCTCCCCCTCCTCCGGTGCCGATTTTAACTTGTACTATCGGAGATTCCTCCATCACATTGCATTGGACAAAGTATCCTTCGGAAGAAGTCACCTATCAGGATCCCTTTAGCCGCCAGCAGGATTTTGAAGGATATAAAATTTATATGAGCAATACCGGACTGGAGAATGAATACAGCTTGATCGATGATTTTGACCGGGTGGATTTCGCTTATTTCAGTGAAAACGACAGCCTGGCGACCTATCCTGACACCCGCACCAATGCCCCGGCGGATACTGTGATAAACGAAATACATCTGTTTCGCAAACCGGTGGGCAACAACCGCGGACTGCACAGCATATATAGTGAGTCCGACAGTTCATATTCTTATACCTTCAATAATGTTCATCCGTTATTCCCGCGATGGTATTGCGTGACCGCTTATGATTATGGTGATCCTCAATCGGGCACTGAACCTTTGGAAACCGCCCGTAATTCCAATGCGCTCTATCTCGCGCCTTACGGCAGCCCTGCCAAGAAAGTGATGGTGGTGCCTAATCCGTACCGCGCATATGAAGATTACACTATGAATTATTCCTTCAGCACCCTCGATTCTTCCGATGGTCTGCGCTGGGAAGATCAGGATGATATGGCGCAGGAATTCATTCCCGAATCTGACAGGCGGCTGGAATTCTTCAACCTGCCCCTGCAATGTATGATTAGAATCTTCACAGTGGCGGGTGATTTAGTGGCGGTGATTCCGCATAATATCAGCGGCGATGACAACACTTCAGGCTGGGTGTCCGACCACAGTGAAGGCTGGGATTTGAACAGCCGCAATCAGCAGCAGGTGGCGGCTGGGCTTTATCTCTTCAGTGTGGAAGATTACACTCCGGCTAATAAAGGTAAAATGCAAACCGGCAAATTTGTCATTATCAGATAAACCCTCATGCCGACCAGTCGGCACCCCGAAGCATGAAAATAGTTTCAAGGGCGACCGCAAGGGTCGCCCCTACACCACAGAATGTTTATTTGTAGGGACAGAACATTGTTCTGTCCTTTGTTCAGATATTCTGGTGGGTTAAGAACCCACCCTACATTCTATTTTCGGAGTAAATAATGTAGTTATTCCGGCTTGCCCAGAATCGGCTGCTATTAAGAGAACGATTCCCCTCGCATCTGCCGTTTGGCGGATGATGAAGCAATCTTATTTGAATATAACCTCGCAAGGAGACATCAGATGCGAAAGACAATATTCGCGGTCCTAATACTTTCACTAATGATTTCCGGCGCCGCATTCGGTCAGGCGAAAGTCGGCACCGCCGGAGTGCAGTTTTTGAAGATCGGTCCCGCCTCCCGCGGAGTAGGTATGGCTGACGCCTTCACCGCTGTCGCCGACGACGCCTCAGCGCTCTATTATAATCCGGCCGGATTAATTCAACTGCAGAGTCCGGATATCATATTCTCGCATGTTGATTATCCCGCCGATGTCAACTACGAATTTTTAGGAATCGCCTATCCGTTGAAAGTCAATAACTCAGTGGTAGGTTTTTCGATATCAGGCTTATGGACTGACTGGATGCCGGAGACTACGCCTGAAATGCCTTACGGCACCGGCAGGAAATTCATGGCTTCCGACCTGGCGGTCGGAGCTTCTTATGTGCATAGATTAACCGATAAATTCACTGTCGGAGGCACTGTCAAATTCCTAAATGAGAATTTAGCCGATGAAGCCGCTTACGGATGGGCGGCCGATGTCGGCACTTATTACGAAACCGGCTGGAAAAGGATCTGTATCGCCATGCTGGTATCCAATTTCGGTCCTGATATGGAATTTGTCAGCACTCCTTTTCCTATGCCGATGAACTTCAAAGTCGCCGGCTCTATTGTTCCTGTGCTCGATGATAAAAATAAACTTACATTAGATTTGGAGTTTTCGCATCCCAATGATAACCTGGAGATGGTCAATATCGGCGCCGAATATGTTTGGAAGGACATGGTGTCCTTACGGGGCGGCAAGCGTATAAATGGCTGGAAACGCGACAGCTGGGAAGACTACCAGGCTAATCAGACGGATAATAATCCTTTCTATGAATACCCGGTCATCGATGAAAACGGCAATATCTGCCTCGGAGGTTTCACCTTCGGAGCCGGAATCGAGTTCAACAACGGCCTTTATATCGATTACGCCTACGATAATATCCAGTACTTCGGTTCAATTCACCGGTACACTTTAGGATTCAGTTTCAATAAATAGATCAGATATCTATAATCACCTTTCTTGGAATCAACATGCAGATTCGTAATAAAGTCACCAATCATTTTAATAGATTTCGGAGGTTTTCGGCCATGAAGCAAGCCAGAACTCCCCTAAGTTTCATCCTAATTTTCATCCTGGTCATCGCCTCCTATATCGGCTGCGCTCGGATGGAAGGTGAGAGGAATGTGAACAAGGCGCCTGAAGTATTCTTTGTGAATACACCCAAGGACGCATCCCTGGATACGGCAGCGTCCAACTGGGTGTATGACATGCCCTTCATCCTGTTCGGACATACCGATAAGGCTTTACCCCTGGACCCGGATTCGGCTTTCAGCTTATATGACACACCGGACACTTTAGTAAAATTCCCGGCGCTGCAAGTCCTGGACACTACGCTGTATGTGACCATGGAAGAAGCTCCCACGGTGGTCACCGATATCACAGGGGCGGTATTCACTCAGGCTCAGGATCCCGCGGGTCCCGGAGACTATTATATTGATTACACTTGTGGGACTATCCTGATACTCGATCAGGTCCGGATGCCGGATTCTATGTGGGTGGAAATCAACAATCCCGCCGCCGCCGACACTTTCCTCGTAAATGGCGATACCGCTTATTATAAGATTGAAATATTCATTTATTTCATCGATTTCAAGCTGAATACGCCCAATTTCTATGTGTTCAGCTATGCTCCTCAGGTGCATTGGTACGGCACTGACCCCGACGGTTTCGTGGAAGGATATTATTACGCCGATATCAAGATAACCCCCGATATGACCAATTTCAATCCCAATACATACATTGTTCCCGATGACCAATGGGTCTTTACCCATATGACATCGACTGTGATTAGTCTGCTCAGCGAGGAAGGCGACACCACCGAACATGTGATTTATATTAAGTGCATCGATGATCAAAATCTGGAATCAAGTGTGAAATACAGAACCTTCTTCCGCTCAAACCAAGCGCCGAACACTCCTTTGATTAAATGGGAAGAGCAGCCTGATACCCGGTACAATGTGGTCAACGCTATCGACTCGGTTCTGACTATCGACAGCATGATTGTCGCTTATGATAGTTTAGTAATCGATTCTTCGGTCACTCCCTGGGATACTACTTTCTATGGACCTATTTATAGATATCTTGTAGATGCTGTCCGGTATGACACTCTCTTCTGTTTGGAGAATGTGACGCCGAATTGGCTGGGTATCAAAATCCGCTGGAAGGGTGATGATCCCGATGACAAGGAATTATACACTATCCCCTTGGAATTTACCTACACTTTGGAGAAGATAGATTCTCTGGAATTTGAAGGCTCTGTATTCGATCCTAATGATTTAGTATTCACCCAGGACGGAGCTTATACACTAGAGCTGCCTGTGTTTTCCACTAGAACTTCGAGTGATACTTCTTGGAGCGACACCAAAAACATAACCTTTGACAGCCTGGAAACCGGCAACTACCGTTTCAGCGTCTGGTCGCGCGATGACGGCTTGGAACCCAGTAAATGCCCTGCCGTTATCTATTTCTACTGCATCAAACCCACTTTTGAAAATGCTATAATTCTCTACGATGAAACTAAAGAAACAGGCGGGGCTATGCAGTATTCTAATGGCGCCGCTATCGACAGTTTCTATTTTAATATGCTAGAAAAACTACAGGATGATGTCAATGACTCACTGCAATTCTACATCTGGTCCGATGAATTCGGTTATGATTTCAGTGATTCTACCGATGTGCTGTATTGGCATAATCCTAATTTCAGCTCAAGTCAGTTAATTCCTTATTCATTGATTAATAAATACCGGTTGATAATTCATTATAGTGAAGATCATAAGCAGCAGCAGGCGTCTTTAGCCTTCGTCAATAATCGAGATAAATTATATTCCCGTTATCTCGATATCGGCGGCAGAGTTTGGATAATCGGCCGTAATCTGTTCTATGGCTCATTCAGGCAGACAAGCACACATCCTGACAGCGCCCAGTTATTCGGTGTGAATAACGATCTGCTGGAAGATTATTTTAAAATTGATTCGCGTTATGTGACCATCGGATTCCCCTATGTAACAAATCCCTATGAGTTCACTAAAGCGGATAAAGCTATCAACGCTGTGGACGATCTGGAAATCGATACAGTGAAGAGTAATTCGCTTTATCCGATAGCTCCCAGACCCGCTGTCATCGGCGGACTGCCGGAAGTCGATTGGATGGGCCGCAGTAATGATGTGACCACTCTGTACTATTTCTATTCTATCACCGCCGATACTTTCAACGCCCTGCGGGAGAATGACACTGCGGTGGTGAATTATTGGAAACCGATAACCGGCTGGAACGGCAAGAATATTCCTCCGCTTCCATTGAGCAATGCTCCCGATGGCGAAAACTGCTTCATCACTATAAAAAACAACAATCTTACAGGACTGTCTCCTATTTATGACGGTTATTCGGTTAAAAATACCAGCAAAGAGACGGTCACTTTTAATAATACCACATTCCCCGGTAATCCTTACGGCGAAGTAGTATCATTTGAAGACGACCAGCTCTATGTCAGCTATGAAAACATCTCTTTCGAATTCGATGATGACAGTGTAACGGTTTTGGATGCCAATGACCAGAATATTTTCAATCAGAAATTATATACTAATCCCTCCATCAGCGGCTGCTGGCTGAGAACTAAGCGGTACGAACAGCAATTCGCTTCCCCCAGCGATATTATCAATGTCACCAGAGGGGATACAGCGAAATCTATCGTCCAGACCAGAGATCTCTACGATGTGCAGATTACCTATGATTTGAATAAGATTATTCAGACTAATTTTGTATCGGTGGTCACCAACACCTCGCCGGGGTGGTCTAGCGCATATTATTTCCTGCCTAATCCCGACTCCTGCATAATAAGAGTGAAGAAGTTTGTGTTTGATTATAACGCTTTGAATTTAGTTAATAACACCAAAGGCGGCGTAACCGCTTCATATTCAAGAGAGTTGACAAGAGCCGCTCCCTTTATCTATTATCAGGACATTGTCGTGCATACTAATGGTACTACCTGGGCTTCAACGGATGATATCAGCGCAAATTACCAGTACCGTCTGTATTGGGAGAAAGGCGACGAATTGCAGGTAATTTATACGACAAATCTGTATTGGGAGAACAGCGATGTCATTCTGACCGCCTACACTTTCAATCCCGTCACTAACTCCCATCTGAAACCTGTCGCTATCCGCTATGAAGACAATCCCTGGAATCAGCAGGGTTATCCTATGCTGTATTACCGGACATCGATGTTCACATTCCCATTGTTTTTCATGGATAACACTCCCGCAGACGGCCAAACGCTGGGGCCGGTCGATAAAACTTTCAGACATATGCTGATATGGTTCTTATATCCTTATGTGCATTACGGTGAATTATAAATTTTAATAATTCCGGCAAAATCCCTGCGCTGAGCGGGGATTTTGTTTTTTGTAATCAATCCTATAAAAAGGTAGTGTCCCTATATAGTTGTTTTATAGCATTGAATTCGATATTATACTGATTCGAAAATAAAAAAATGGTAGGTCGGGGGCTTGTCCCCCGACAAATTGTGCGGGGGGATAAACCCCCCGCCTACCATAACAATTATATAAGGACACCACCTATAAAAAAATCTAATAGTAAAACCATTCGGGGAACTTAACAGATACTTTTTTATTATAAATCCTGAATATCCTGTATATCCTTGTTAATTCATAAATATTTTTAACTAAGCGATTCTAATGTGGCAAAAAAAATCAATCATAATAATAGTTATTTTGATGTTCACAACTATTTCCTGTATTAAGCCTCCGGGGCAGATGGTGATCACCAACTGCACAATATACACGCTTGACGGCAATAATCCCATCGCCGAAGCTATAATTACGGCTGATGGAAAGATAATCTATGTCGGTGATGAGATGGGCAGTCTGCCGTATATCAACGAAGATTCTCAGATAATCGACCTGAATGGCGGTTATGTCATCCCGGGCCTCATCGACGCTCACTGCCACCTCAATGGGCTGGGTAAAATGCTGGAAGATCTGAACCTGATGGAGACCACTTCAATCGCAGAAATCCGGGAGATGGTTTTAGCGAAGGTGAAAGAAACCGAACCCGGCAAATGGATTCAGGGGCGGGGATGGGATCAAAACAAGTGGAAAGACCAGAAATTTCCCCACTGGCGGGATTTAAACGGGACTGAGCGAAATCCGGTCTATCTGCGGCGGGTGGACGGTCATGCGGTATGGGTTAATAATACTGCGCTCGAACTATGCAGTATCGATGCGGACACTCCCGATCCGCCCGGCGGTCTGATTTTGCGGGATTCCGCAGGGCAGCCCACCGGAGTATTATTGGATAATGCGGCGGATTTAGTTAAGAATAATCTTCCGGTTCCTTCAAAGGAAGACCGCAGGCGATGGTTTCTGCAGGCGATGAAAGAATGCAGCCGCCTGGGATTGACCGGCGCCGGAGACGCCGGGATGAAGCGGGAAGATATTGAAGTTATTAAGGAACTGGCGGAGGAAGGGAAACTCACGATGCGGATTTACGCCATGCTCTCCGATGAAGACCCAGATTTGCTGGAGGATTATTTCATTTCCGGTCCGGAAATCGGTCTATACGATGATTTGCTAACCATCAGGACAGTGAAGCTTTACGCTGACGGCGCGTTGGGATCAAAGGGCGCATTGCTATGCCAGCCCTACAGCGACCAGCTTTCCACCGTTGGAATCAATGTCGACAGCCTGGAATATCTCTATGATATCACCAAACGGGCGCTCGCCGCTGGATTTCAGGTTGCGGCTCACGCGATAGGCGACAGCGCCAATAAAATTGTAATAGACACCTATCAGAGAGCTTTACAAGAGAATCCGGTTAAAAATCACCGCCTGCGAATCGAACATGCGCAGGTATTATCAGAACCCGATATTGCGCGGATGGCTGAATCCAATATAATCGCTTCCATGCAGCCTACACATGCAACTTCGGATATGCCTTGGGCGGAACAGCGGCTTGGCAGTGAGCGGATTAGATACGCCTACGCCTGGCGGACGCTTAAAGATGCGGGAGTGAAGCTGGCTTTCGGATCGGATTTCCCCATTGAATATCCCAATCCCTTCTATGGAATTCACGCCGCTGTCACCCGGCAAGATAAAGATAACAATCCGCCCGACGGATGGTATCCCGAGCAAAAGATGACGGTGATGGAAGCTTTGCAGGGATTTACCACTTGGGCGGCTTACGCGCAGTTTCAGGAAGAGGAAACCGGTATGATCAGGCCGGGATATAAAGCGGATTTCACCATAATCGACAGGGATATTTTTCATATTCCGCAGGAGCAACTGGATGATATTCAGGTATTGATGACAATTGTCAAAGGTGAGATTGTCTACAGTAAAATGTAACATTTAGCTTTCTTAAAACCGCACCCTATATTTGTCATTCCGGCTTGTCCGGAATCGGCTGGGACAACTACTTGTATGCAGATTCCGGACGCTCCGCCGTACGGCGGATTGCCGGAATGACGAAGGTCGTTATTTTTTATTGTACTAAAATGTTACGAAAAAATTAATCCGTTTCGGAATCAGTATTGATTTTTTGATAAAAATTGTATATATTTGAGCTTATGGAAGATTTATTACAGACATCGGTGGTATTTCAGACCTATTCAGTAGCGCTCAACTTGATGAATAAGACGCTCTTATTGCTGGCGGAGCGGGGCGCGGACCAGCGCACTCTGACTTTCATGGTTCAGGGTATCAACCTGTTGATTGAGCATGTGAACAAGTACGCCAGCGAGTTGTCGGATGAGAAGAATTGGAGTGAGGAATTGGATAAAATATGCCAAAAGTATCATATTGACAGAGCGGGTGAGAATCCCAGCGAAGCCTGATTTTTTCAATATTCAAGGCACTATTCCGGCTTCCATTTTTTGACATAATCATTTAAATTTTATATATTTGTATGATACGGGGCATTAGCTCAGCTGGGAGAGCGCTTGAATGGCATTCAAGAGGCCAGCGGTTCGATCCCGCTATGCTCCACAATATTTTTATTGCGGGAGTAACTCAGTTGGTAGAGTCTCTCGTTGCCAACGAGATTGTCGCGGGTTCGAATCCCGTCTCCCGCTCATTAGACCGGCAGTTAATTCACTGCCGGTTTTTTTATTTAACGCGGAATTTGGGACGCGGAGCGCGGAACTTAATGTTTGATTTTCTATTTGATATTTATTAAATTTTTAGCGCAAAAAGAAATTATTCAATAAGATTCGGATATATGATGATAGATAATAGCCGGGCGTTGCGGAGCGCGGGTGAGATAATCGATAGAGCCCGCGAAATAGGATGGAGCAAACCGATGAAACTGGCGGTAGCCGCCGCTAACGACCGCGATGTACTTTCAGCTGTTGTAGAAGCGCGGATGGAGAGAATTGTAGAACCCGTACTGGTGGGCGATAAAGAGAAGATCGTCAAAACGGCTGAAGAATTATCCCTGGATATCACCGGTATTCCCATCTATGATATAAAAGGCGAGGCGGAAGCGGCGGCTAAAACCGCTGAACTCGCCGCCGATAATGAAGTGCAGATCGTGATGAAGGGTTTTCTGCAGACTTCGACCCTGCTTAAAACTATATTGAAACCGGAATACCGCTTGAAACTTCATAACACCATATCCCATTGTGCAGTGCTGACTGTCCCCGGGTATCATAAGCTGTTGAATATCACTGACGGCGGAATGGTGTTAGAACCGGATTTACAGCAGAAGCTGTATATCATTAAGAATGCTGTATTGGTATCCAATGCGCTGGGGATTCAGAAACCCAAGATAGCGCTTCACGCGGCCAGCGATATGGTCAATCCCCATATGCCGTCGTCGATAGTGAGCGCGGTGATAGCTAAAATGGCGCAAAGAATGCAGTTAGGCGATGTGTTAGTGGATGGGCCCTTGACTTTGGACTGCGCCTTAATGCCGGGAGTGGCAATATATGCAGGGATAGAGAGTCAGGTGGCGGGCGACGCCGATGTCTTAGTGGTGTCCAGCATCGAAGAGGGCAACATCATCAGCAAGGCGATGATAAATTTTGGTGATGCGATTTTCGCCGGAGTGGTGGTGGGAGCGAAAGTGCCGATAAGTTTGGTATCCCGCACTGACAGCAGTATGCATAAGAAAGCTTCCATCGCCCTGTCGGTTGTCCTGGCGGATTATATCTGCAGGTATCACCGAAAATAAAGAGACTTACATATTGTTCACATCGGAGATTAATAGATGTCGGTAACATTTGCCAATATATGGTCTAAGGCTGATAAAATAGCCGCAGATAGGGGCCCCACACCCATGCTGGTGCTGGGCAGGCGCGATGAGTATTCCATGAAGGCTTTGACCGCAGCGAAATCCCGCGGCTGGATTACTCCTATCCTTGCCTATCACCGGATGCAGATTGAAGAAAGGAAGACTGAACCTAACTTTGACGATTCCGAAATGGAAATCATCACTTCATCGGATACCGATAAACTGGTGAGTAAAGCGGTCAACCGGGTGCGGGAACTCAATGGAATAATAATGCGGGGCAGTGTGCCGATCCACAACATGCTTAAAGGATTGCTCCAGCCGGGATTGAATTTCGTTCCAAAAGGGGAATTATTGACTCATATCGGTTTTTTCGAATCGGATAAATTTCCCCACATCATAATGGTGACCGACGGCGGAGTGATTATCAAACCCACCCTCAAACAAAAGACGATGATTGTGAAAAACGCCTGCGAAGCCGCCCGCAAGATAGGTATCTCCAAGCCGCGGGTGGCGATGTTAGCGGCGGTGGAATCGGTGTACCTAACTATGCCGGAAGCGTTAGATGATGCGGTCATCGCCAAAATGGCCGACCGGGGCACTTTCGGCGAAGCCTATGTCGATGGCCCCTTATCCTTCGATGTAGCGATCGTGCCCCATGCGGCGAAGGAGAAAAAAGTCGGCGGTGAAGTGGCGGGAAAGGCGGATATTTTAGTGGTCAGCCGGATTGAAGTGGGCAACGGGCTTTATAAATCACTGTTCATGTTCGGTAATGCTCGCAGCGGGGGAGTAATCTACGGCGGAGCTTTCCCGGTAGTGATGACTTCCCGTTCCCAGCAGTTGGACAGCAAGATGAACTCAATCGCGCTGGCGCTGATGATTAAATGGGGAGGCTGATTAAATGAATAATATAATCCAATATTATGGTTCTTCGCTGAATCGGATGGGTATAGATATAATAAACAAGCTGCTTAACGCTTCATTCAAAAACACCCCCGCACCGTCATTCCCGCAAGTCCGCTGAAAGCGGACGCGCCGGGAATATTCTTGTATTACGGAATCGGAAACTTGAATTTCAGCGATCAGATTCCAGACAAGCTGGAATGACGGGGTTGGGAAAGGATGAATCAAGCAGACGATTAATCATCTTAACACACACAATTTAGCGAAGAGCCGATTTTTATCTTGCTAACTTGTAAACTTATTTAAATTATAGAGGTTCAAACATATCTTTTCCCACACCGCATACAGGACATACCCAATCGTCGGGAAGATCGTCGAATGGGGTCCCGGGATCGATTCCGCTGTCCGGGTCGCCCACTGCCGGGTCGTAGATATATCCGCAAGTGGTGCATTCGTACTTTTGCATTTGATACTCCTTATGATTGTGAATTGTTTACTTTGAAAATAGGGTCTAGGGGCTAGGGGCTGGGGTCTAGGAGGGGCGAACCAATGTGCTCGCCCTTGTTCTAAGTCTTAAGTCCTGGGTCTAAAGTCTAAAGTCCAAAGCCGCTATTTTCATGCTAAGTTGTGCGCCGCCGGCGCATGAGGGTTTAGTACGGATAGACAGGATATTCAGGATTACTCCTATTGTGAACATAATTCCGCATAATCAAAAACACAATTCCTATAAACCTTTGTTCCAAATCCTGCCGAATATAAATGGGAGCGATTACCGCACCGCTTAAGAGATGATTATACAAAAATAAAAGGTAAAAGTCAAGGAAAATAGAGGCGGGAAGAGGTATTTTGAGAAAATTCTTATACGATAGTTGCTCATAATTAGCGGCTAAATATTATCCGGTTATCCATTTAGGTCAGGAAATCTTATTATTCATTAAGGGCGGGTTAAAAACCCGCCCCTACAATAACCTTTGGTAGGGGCAGGTTTGTAACCTGCCCAATAAATTGACTGAATAAACTGGATAACCGATAAATATTAGGCACTTCGCTGTTTTGTAAGGGTAATTGTGTGTAATCCCCCTTAGTCCCCCTTTAAAAAAGGGGGAAACCAACTCCCCCCTTTACTAAAGGGGGGCAGGGGGGATTATTAAAATCAAGTGATATAAAAACAAACGATTCGCATCCACAATACAATCCTCGAAAATGATAAAAATCGCTACCCACACGATACAGCGAAGAACCAAATATTAAAACAGCCCGGTTTCTCCGAAGCCGGTGAAAACTTGCTGACTTGCCAACTTGCTAACTTGCAGATTTGTAAAAAAAACCCGCCTCTTTAAAGGCGGGTTTTTTTAAATATCTATTAGCGTAATGCTTACTTAACCAGTAGCATCTTTCTGGTCATTGATATTCCGTTGACCTGCAGTTTAGCGAAATAGACGCCGCTGGACAAGTCAGAACCATTGAAAGTCACTTCGTGGACGCCGGCGTTCCGCCATCCGTCAACTAATCTGACGATTTCGCGTCCCTGTATGTCGAATACCACAAGCGTTACATCGGCGTTTTCCGGTAGTTCAAACCTGATACTGGTGACCGGATTGAAGGGATTAGGATTGTTCTGCGCCAGGAAATATTCCTGCGGTAATCCGGTCAAATCCGAACCGAAACCTTCCCAGCCGGTCAAATTCCATCCGTTCATATAGTCTGAACCGTCTGTTCCCAGTTTGGTGAATGGGAAGCCGTCTTCCACGGTAATAGTCCCGGAAATGATATCGCCGAAATGCACCCAGTAATAATATTCGCCGGCTGGGGCGCCTGCCGGGACAGCTTGATTCAATTCGCGGCTGTAATTAAAGCCCGGGGTGATATTTACATCCGGGCGGGTGATTACCGGCCCATATACCGTTCCGCTGGGGAGTGTGATATCAATCCAGACATCTTCAATGTATGTTTGAGTCGCCGAATTGTTCACAACCTGAATATTACTCTGGAAACTGCCGCCGGAAGCGGGTATCTGAATCGGCGGATTGACAGGGTCTAAAGTGACGACTAAATCCGGCGGCGGCGCAGCGGTTTCAAACCATTCCAGAATATTATTCATGATTGTATCTCTGGAAGTTGTACTCGCCATACCGGAAATAGCTTCAAAGGGGAAGGCGAAGTATAAAAGCTGATAATCGCCTTC
Source organism: bacterium (assembly GCA_016783645.1). Taxonomy (GTDB): domain Bacteria; phylum Electryoneota; class Tariuqbacteria; order Tariuqbacterales; family JADHWD01; genus JADHWD01. The sequence continues at coordinate 4,214 of JADHWD010000011.1, read as the reverse complement.
GTAGCGGATAGCGCCGATGTCAGTTGTGCCTTGATAAAGGAACATCGATTCAGCGGTTCCCAGAGGCGCAATAGCGCTGGGAGAATCGGCGTTACCAGCGCCCATGGAACCCAGAAGAATCAAACTTGTGCCGCCGCTGATAGGATCGCCGTCAATTCCTGACAATAAAAAGCTGTTGACATCATCAATTAAATGCTGAGCGTGCAGATAGTCGGAATAAAAAGCGGTGCCGCCGATCTCTTCACCCAGATTCTGGCTGGAAATCACGAGGTCTCCGCCCGCATTAAGATAACCCTCTAAAGCGTCCTGCTCGGCGGCGGTTAATTGATCGGTAGTCCGCTTACCGGTTTCCCAAATTACAATCTCATACCTTTGCAGTTCCTCGGTGGTGATAACTTCCTGACTTTCATCCCAAATATCATGGAATTCATTCAAAGCGTTCAATGAGATGGAATAGAATGTTTGGTAGTTGTAACTGCTGTCATCGTCAACAATTAAAATAGGCGGCCTGCCCAATTCGACTTCAAACTCCATCTGACCTGACCATGAAGGTGTCTCCAGGTCGATGATGAATTCCGCCCAATGGGGATCGGTTTGACCGACTTCGAATACATAGGGGCTTGCGCTGTTGTTGCCAAATGATCCGGCGGCTATACTGCCGAACCCCGCCTGATTATTGGTAATCGTCACCGCTGTATCACTGCAGGTGATTTGACCGGTTAGATTATTAGCGGAAAGACCTTCAGGAGAATTATAAAGTGTGAGTATCAGATCGCAGGTTTCGCCGGGGTCAGCCCTGCCGTCCATATTGCCGTCATCTACAATTTCGATGTCGTCGATTGAAAGATTGGGCAATAAGGCGATCATCGCATTGTAAGCGTTGACTCGGCCGTACCCTAACAATCCCGCATAACCGGGATTCAGATTATCTATGTTATCACAAGATACACAGAGCACGGTTTCAACCTGCGCAGGCGTCAAATTAGGCGCAACTGTCCTTATCATCGCCGCCACACCGGCTGCGATGGGAGTAGCCATGGAAGTTCCTGACCACATATATCCGCCGTATCCGCCGCCGATGGTGGTGCTGTAGATGCTTACCCCAGGCGCCATCACATCCACTCGATTATCATTGGGATAAGCGCTGTAGTTGGAAAAACTGGCTCTATGGTCATTCTGGTCGGTAGCGCCGACAGAGACGCAATGCTGATACATTGAGGGATAGTGCGGTGTATAATTGTTGCCGCTATTGCCGGCGGAACAGCAGATCACCGAACCCTGATTCCAGGCGTTAGTGATGAGGTTTTGTTCATAAGCGCTGTACATTGTTCCGCCATAGGAGCAGGATACGATCTTAGCGCCGGTGTTCCCGGCATAGATATATCCATTCATGGCTTGGGTCACATATATGCCATAGCCGCAGCGCAGGGTCATGATTGTGCAGTTGAATCCGGTGCCGGATACACCGACGGAGTTGTCAGTGGCGGCGGAGGCGTCGCCGGCGCAGTGAGTGCCGTGACCATCACTGCCGGGATAATTGTCATCGGGGATGTTATCCCATTCAATGAAGTCCCAGCCCCAGAAATCATCGGCGTAACCGTTGCCGTCATTATCCAAACCATCCCAATCGCTGAGATCAACAATCCCGTTGCCGTTGAGATCTTCCCCGGGATTCACCCAAAGAGCCGATTCTAAATCGGGATGGTCCATGTCGGTACCGGAATCGATTATCGCCACCATCACCGAAGGATCGCCGTGTGTGTAATCCCAGGCCTCAGGACACATAATCTTGGTGAGATGCCAGCTGGAATAGAACATGGGATCATTGGGAATATAATCGACCTTTCGGAGCGGCCATGGTTCGCACCAATCGATTATACTCAATTCCTTGAAAGAATATACCACATGTTCCACCGGAACTTCCTCCGGGAAATATAGTATATACCAGCGTGAAACATCGATCAATACCGGATCATCGGGTTTCTCTTCGTTATTGGCTCTCTCAATATCGAATACCAGGTATTCTTCGCAGAGCGCATCGATTTCCGAAACGCCGGTGACCGCAAAACCATCTTTGTATTCGATAATCGGATTGCCTATACTTTCGGAAAATTCCACCAGCGCCCTTCCTTTTATATATTCGCCTTCCGGTGGAAAAACCCAGTTATCGGGATAGTTTGAAGCAAAACATAAAGCGGCCGCCATTATTAGTAAAAGCAGCGCATAAATAAATCGTGACATGTTACTGCCCTCCAAGTGAAATGACTGAATATTAGAGAGATAATTATCGAACTGAAATTCCAGCGAGAATAATATTATCTTTACAATTTAACAATAATCCCCGCAAATTTCAAGTTTATCGTATCTTACTTTGAAAATAGGGTCTAGGGTCTGGGGTCTAGTAGGGGCGAACCAATGTGCTCGCCCTTGTTCTGAGTCTTGAGTCCAGAGTCTAAAGTCCAAAGTCCAAAGCCGCTATTTTCATGCTGAGTTGTGCGCCTTAGGCGCAAGAGGGTATAATCTGAAATATTTGTATGAAAAAAATCGATATTAAACTGGGCAGAGGCCGCGCTTTCGGCTCCGGCGGACATGAAACTACCCGTTCATGTCTGAATATAATCGAAAGTATTGATTTGCAAGGCAAAACTGTCCTTGATTTCGGCTGCGGCACCGGTATATTATCCCTTGCATGCGCGCTCAAAGGAGCTTCGAAAGTAATTGCGGTCGATAATGAACCTGAAGCTGTTTTGAATACTATGGAAAATATCCGGCTCAATTCGTTTGATTCGGTGATTTTCCCGGTGTTAGGCGATATTTCCACTGTCTCCGGGATACGGTATGATGTAATCATCGCGAATCTCTATTGGGACATCTTAATGCATTATTGTCAAGAGATTTTGCATTCGACGATGAAAGGGGGCTTGATTCTCCTATCCGGCATTGAAATAGGCAGGGATTTTGATATAAAAAGCCGTTTTATTCCTTATTGCGAAATATCCTGCATTGAATATTTGGAGGAATTTGCAACTATTCTTTTAAGGCGCAATAGTCCGTGAGGATTTGAATCAGCGATAAAACTTGATATTTTAGCAATTATTTGTTATATTAATGTTTTAGATTTTCATTCAACTGAATAAAAAAAATTCAAGAAGATTCTTTATGCAAAGCGGTTCACGGAAAATCACCCGCAAGGAACTCAAAGAAGATAAATTAATCACAGCTTATTATAAGACAGTTTCTTTCCTGAATAAACACAGCAAGAACACTGCAATCGCCCTCGGTGTTTTAATCGCCGGGATAGTAATAGTCATATTAGTGATTAATAGCAAAAAACAAGCCAACCTTTTAGCGGGATATGATACTTTTCTGGCGCAGTTGAGTTACGAACAGGGTTATTATCGGGAAGCCGCCGATATACTTCTGCAGACTCAGGACAAATATTCGGGAACTCATAACGCCGGCGAAGCGGCGCTTCTGATGGGTAAAACCTATTTCAGTATGGGTGAATTTGATTCAGCCGCTTATTACGCCGAACTGTATATCAATAAATATCATAAGAATAGTGTTTCGACAGTCTCTGCGATTATGCTTCAAGCGGCGGCTAAAGAAGAGTTGAAGGATTACCTGACCGCCGCGGAATTGTACATGAAAGCGTCATCGAAATATAGTGATATTTATACCACCCCGATTAATCTGCTCGACGCCGGACGCTGTTATAATCTTGCCGGGGAAAATGAACGGGCGGTCGAAGCCTATAATTCGGTGTTAGAAAGATATTCCGATTCCAATGTTATCAGGCGCGCTCAGGAACAATTAGCGCGCGTTAAAGCTGAAAAGCGCGGTTGATTGAGGAAAATGTTCTATATTAGGCGCTTACCGCTGCGACATCGACAAAAAATTGTCGATATTTTCAGAATATTTTTTTCTTTTCGAACCGCTGATAAAAATTGATTTACGCTGATTCCGCTGATTATAATATCAGTGTCATCATTCTTTTATCAGCGTCATCAGCGGTTCTAATAAATTTCAACTGCACAGCCTCCTCTTCCGGGCGATAGTCCCGGACGAGGCGTAGTACCTTAATTCTGATTTTCTTGCTTTTTCTGGCAGAAAATCGTGTATCAAGATATTTTTTAAAAGTTTCGAGTTGCGAGTTTCGAGCTGCAAGTCAAAAACTGTCAGTTTCGGATTTCGAATTTCGAGCTTCGGATTTT
>JADHWD010000191.1 GCA_016783645.1 bacterium | reverse complement strand
TCGACACCATACATAATAAAAACCCGTTCCCGCTGGGTTTCAAGCCCGTTTTAGGGCGTAACCCGGCGGATTTAACCGCTCTTAACATTACTCTACCCGTCAGGTTACTCTGCGTTTGAAACCTGACGGGAACATGAAAACCGATAATGTAGGTGCGGCCCTTGCGGCCGCCCTTCCCCGAAGGGGAAATACATGAATAGCCGTAGGTGAAACCTACGGAAGAAAAACATTAATCTTGACGACCCTGAAGGGGTCGAACTATTTTCATGCTAAGTTGTCAGCCGTACGGCTGATGTTCAATGACAATTATTCTTCCCACTCAGCGTCAATTAGAATTCCCGTTTTGTTTAGTCATTCCAGTTGGGGTTTCTTCCCTGGGCTAATGGAATGAAGCCGTAGGCGTAATGGAATTAGCCCAGGAAACATTCCGAAATTATCCCCCCGCCTCCTTCCCCTTCATCTCTTTCTTCGATTGTTCCAACCGGTAACTTTGCAGATTCAATTCCAGAATGACGCTGTGATGCACCAGCCGGTCAATCGCCGCCGCCGTGGTCATCGGATCCTTAAATATACGCTCCCATTGCGAAAAAAGCAAATTACTGGTAATCATTACACTACCCCGTTCGTAGCGGTATATATCCGGGAATGTAGGTGCGGCCCTTGCGGCCGCCCTTGATACTATTTTCATGCTTGGTGGCGCGCCGCAGGCGCATGAGGGTTTACCTTGAAAATAGCAGTAGGGCGGGTTCTTAACCCACCAAAAATATTATTGAATGAAGGACAGACACATAGGTCTGCCCCTACAAATAAATATCTGGCTGTAGGGGCGAACCCATGTGTTCGCCCTCAAACCTATTTTCATGCCAAGTTTTGCCGACTGATCGGCATGAGGGTTGATAATAATTTTTACTGGATTGAAAAAAGCTGAAAAGAGGCTGTTTTACACCTGAAATCTTGAAGAAATAATTAATTTTTATTATCTTTATAAGCTATGGTGAGGAATATATCACCGTAATAATCACAAAATAAATTATCACCAAAAATATTTTCAGTGAGGAAATAAAGTGAGCAAGAAATCATTTAATCCCTTCGAAATGGCTCAGGCGCAGTTCGATAAAATCGCTGGCCTGTTAAATATGGATGAGGCTTCCCGGGAACTGTTAAGATGCCCGCTCAGGGAATATCATTTCAGTATCCCAATCAAAATGGATGACGGCTCATCTAAAGTATTCCGCGGATTCCGCGTTCAGCATAATGACGCCCGCGGTCCGGGCAAAGGCGGCATCAGATTCCATCCTATGGAAACCATCGATACTGTCAGAGCTCTATCCATGTGGATGACTTGGAAGACGGCGGTGGTGGATATCCCCTTAGGCGGCAGTAAAGGCGGTGTGGTCTGCGATCCGCATAATTTAAGTCCCCGGGAATTGGAACAGATCGCCCGCGGATGGGTTCGGCAGTTAGCGCATAATGTGGGACCTTTGAGCGATGTGCCGGCTCCCGATGTGATGACCAGCCCTCAGATAATGCTATGGATGCTGGACGAATATGAAATCATCCACCGCGCCAAATACCCCGGTTTCATCACCGGCAAACCTGTCGGTATGGGAGGTTCTTTAGGACGGGTGGAAGCTACCGGATTCGGACTGATATTCACTGTCCGCGAAGCTTTGAAAGAATTGGGAATCAAACCCGAAGACACTATCGCCAGCGTCGAAGGATTCGGAAATGTCGCCCAATACGCCATCAGGTTATTCAATGAAATCGGCGGGACAGTCACCGCTGTGTCATGCTGGGATCAGGAAGATAACACCGCGTATTCCTTCCGTAAAAAAGACGGGATAGTGATCGATCAACTATTAAGCGTCACCGACCGTTTCGGAGGCATTAATAAGAACAAAGCGCGGGATCTGGGTTATGAAGTGCTGCCCGGCGATGAATGGATTGAACAAGATGTCGATATTTTGATTCCCGCCGCTTTGGAGAATGAAATAACCGCGGAGAATGTAGGTAAGATAAGTCCCAGAGTGAAGATAATCGCCGAAGGCGCTAACGGACCCACTTCTCCCGAAGCGGATGAAGTGATTAAAAACCGCGGCATTTTTATAATTCCCGACCTGCTGGCTAACGCCGGAGGCGTCACCTGCAGTTATTTTGAACAGGTTCAGAACAGTATGAATTATTATTGGCAGAAAGACGAAGTTTTAGGCAGGCTGGATATTAAAATGACTAACGCGTTCATCGCGGTCTCGGAATTAGCTAAAAAGCGCAAATTATATATGCGTGACGCCGCATTCGTCATCGCCATCAATCGCGTGGCGCAAGCCTGCAAAGACCGCGGCTGGATATAATCCGCTGTTTAAATCGTCGGGGGACAAGCCCCCGACCTACCATTTTATGATTCTCAAATCAGCATGAAATCGAATTTAATTCTGTTAAACAACTATACCGGGACACCACCAATTTCCCGGCGTCATAGTCAATATTCCCCGATTAGCGGTATTGACGACTGAAGAATTCGATAAGTTCATGCGCCGGAACAGCTTGTATGATATCGCCTTATCGGGAGAACCTGACGATCGGATCGCCCGCGCCTTCATCGCCGCCGAATTTCCGGCGGAATACAGCGGCGATTTGATGGGTTTATTTCCAAAGTGTCCCAGCCTTTGATTGTTAAAATTGACAACAGAATCAGCGCAGGAGTAATTTCACATGAATGATAATGATAATAATATTGAAAAAGTAATAACCGCCCTCAAGGAACGGGCGAAAGAATTGAACTGTATGTACCGTGTTGAGGAAGCGCTTCAGAAGCCCGATGATGATCTAAATTCAGTATTTTCAAAGATCATGGAAGCCATCCCGCTGGGAGTGCAGAATTCAGGAATCTGCCAGGTGAGGATATTTTACAATAACCTTGAATGTAAAACGCCCGAATATATCGAAACTAATAATAAATATATTTCCGATATCAAATTACAAGATGAGCATGTGGGTTTGATGGAGGTATCTTATAAGTGTGATATGCCTGCGGGAGATGAAGGACCTTTTTTAAAAGAGGAGCGGCAATTACTGGATACGATAGCGAACAGGATTAGTCAATTCATACTGCACCGCCACATGCGGAGGATGTTCCAAGATTTAAGAATAGCGGAGAATCAGAAAGGTAAAATAAACGGCAGAGAATCCAAACTGGTGACCGATCTGCTGATGCGGACTGACCATGAACTCTACAACAAGATAGCAAGGCGAATGCTCAATTATCTGTTCCGTAACAAAGTCAAGGAAGCGGAACAGTTGATGCAGAGATTGAGTTCCGGGCGGATACACGATTCCGGGCAGGATGGCAGCGGGGATAATATCCCTATCAAGAAAAAACTGATGGATGATATACTTGAACACAGCAAGCAGATATTCGATATCGCCACCAGAACTTTAAGCGATAAAGAGGTGATTTCTAATGTTCAGAAATGGATGCAGGAAGATAAAGCGAATTTTCTGGTGGAAGCGCTAAACAATCCCGCAGCTTCCCTGGACGAAATAATCGATAGACTGCGGCGGTTCCAGCAGTTATCCACCAGGGAAAACCTTGAATTATCGGAAAACATCAGGCGCAGCATCAAAGTCAACCTTATAAGGAGACTGATGAACAGCGACCTAAATTTCATAAAAACTGTGAAAGACTATATTGAACTCGATGATTTCTTTAACCTCCTCCCTAATCTTATTTTCCCCAACAAGAGCATGGGCAGACTGGGCGGAAAGGGAACCGGGCTCTTCATCGCTTCACAGATAGCTAAGAGATTGAGTGAGGAACATGAAGAACTGATGGATATAAAAGTTCCCAAGACCTATTATATCACCTCTGACACACTGCATAAGTTTTTACATTATAATCACTTGGAGGATATTCTTGAGCAAAAATACAAAGATATAAGCCAAATAAGGCAGGAATATCCTCAGATTATTGAAATATTCAAAAATTCCAAATTTCCGCCGGAGATTGTGCAGAAGCTGGCTTTAATCATGGACGATTTCGTAGATGCGCCTTTGATAGTCCGCAGTTCAAGCTTATTGGAAGATCAACTGCAGACATCTTTTTCCGGTAAGTACAAGAGTTTTTTCATCGCCAATCAAGGCAGTAAAAGAGAGAAACTGGAAGCTTTGATGGACGCCATCTCTGAAGTCTACGCTTCGACATTTTCTCCGGACCCGATAGAATACCGAGCTGAACGGGATATCCTGGACGCTCAAGAAGAGATGGGAGTTCTAGTTCAGGAAGTTGTGGGCAGAAAAGTCGGTCCTTATTTCCTGCCCGCTTTCGCAGGTGTGGCTTTCAGCAACAACGAATTCCGCTGGTCGCCCCGCATCAAGCGTGAAGACGGGTTAGTACGCATCGTCCCCGGATTAGGCACCCGCGCAGTCGACCGGCTGAGCGACGATTATCCCATATTGATAGCGCCGGGACAGCCTAATCTGAGGGTGAATGTGACTCAAGACGAGATGATCCGCTATTCTCCTAATAAATTAGATGTGATAAATCTTAAAAATAATTCCTTTGAAACAATAGATTTTGTTGATTTTATTAAAGGATACGCCGATGAATTTCCCCAAATTTTCAAATTGATTTCGGTGATCAAAGAGGGCCACATTCAGCGGGCTTCATTGATAGGAACAGATTTTGACGAATACCAGCCGGTGGTGACTTTCGACGGAATTATCAACGAAACTAATTTTGTCAAGCAGATTGGTAAAATATTAAAGGTTCTGCAGGAGAAACTGGGACATCCGGTGGATATTGAATTCGCTTCCAACGGAGATGATTTTTATCTCCTGCAGTGCCGGCCTCAAAGTTACGGGAAAAGGTGCAAACCCGCTCTTATTCCGAAGGATATACCGGAAAACGCAATTATTTTCAGCGCCAATCGATATATTTCCAATGGTTATGTTCCCGATATAACCCATATTGTTTATGTCGATCCGCAGAGGTACAGCGAGATTGAAGACAAGCGCAAGATGATGGATGTAGGCCGTGCAGTCAGTGGTCTGAATATGCGGCTGCCCAAACGGCAGTTCATTTTAATGGGCCCCGGCAGATGGGGCAGCCGCGGCGATATTAAACTGGGCGTCAGTATCACCTATTCCGATATCAATAACACCGCAATACTGATCGAAGTAGCGCGAAAGAAGGGTAACTATATCCCCGATTTGTCCTTCGGAACACATTTCTTTCAGGATTTGGTGGAAGCGGAGATCAGATACCTTCCGCTATATCCTGACGAAGAAGGGATCATCTTCAATGATAGATTCTTATGTAGTTCGCCCAGTATCCTCCCGCATATCCTGCCGGAATTCAATTATCTTGAGGATATTGTGCGGGTGATAGATATCCCTTCGGTAACTCACGGAAAGGTTTTAAGGGTATTGATGAATGCGGATTTGGATGAGGCGGTGGGGATATTAACTCAGCCTTCAGCGAGGTCAGAAGAAGAAGAGGAAGATAAAACCTATTTAGGTGAATCCGCTTCCAGCGAACATTGGCGGTGGAGGATGCGCATGGTGGAAAGTATAGCTGACCGGCTGGACGGCGCTCGATTCGGTGTCAAGACTTTCTATGTATTCGGCAGCACTAAAAACGGCACCGCTGGTCCTGAAAGTGATATTGATATTTTGATTCATTTTGCTGGTAATGAAGAACAGAAGCAGAAATTATTTGACTGGTTTGAAGGCTGGAGTCAGTGCTTGGATGAGATCAATTATTTGCGGACGGGTTATCGAAGCGGGGGATTATTAGATGTGCATATTGTCACCGATGAGGATATCGCCCGCAAGAGCCCCTTCGCGGAAAAAATCGGAGCGGTGACCGATGCGGCGCGGGAAGTGCCTTTAAAGAAGGCGATGACTATATAATTTCCCAGACCGCATTCTCCGGTTCCTCCAATGTGAATTAAATCAGCGATAGTTCTTCTCCGTCATGAGCGGCGTTGAACATATGCGTCCGCCTAATCCGGTCTTTCCAATGTCCGGTCAGACGGGCGGATTCATGCACATGACCGTGCAGGGTTATCAAGGCTGGCGCTGTTCAATGAATTTCCTAACCCGGACGAGCCGGAACCCAAAAGGAATATTGAACAAGGAACAAGGAATATCGAATTACGAAATCATCGCGGTTGTGAATATTTCGACATTCCTTATTCGATATTCGTTATTCAAAACCATTTTCTGCCAGAAAAAGCAAGAAAATCAGAATTAAGGTACTACGCCTCGTCCGGGACTATCGCCCGGAAGAGGAGGCTGCGCAGATTTAGTGGTGTCAGACGTCCTCGTCTGACACCAAGCAGCAGAATAAAACTAATATGTGTCAGGTGAGGACACCTGACACCACTCTTAATTATGTGTAATTATCGACAATTTTTTGTCGATGTGACAGCGGTAAGCGCC
>JADHWD010000190.1 GCA_016783645.1 bacterium | reverse complement strand
TATCTCCTTACCTGGACAAGCCAGAACTAAATAAATTAATATTAGAGGCTAAAGAACTATTGCAACCCCAGATTATTATGTAAATCCATGTATTGAAAGAGGAGAGTAGCGCGCGGGAATCTCACCCCCACACCCTCGCAGAACCGAATTTAAGCCTTTTGATTCATACAACTTCCATTATTAAATCGTATATGTAGGTGGATTCAGGTACCGACTTGATAATATAGCCCTGCGCGCCTTGTGGCATTATAAGAATCTATATCAACCAAAACCCGCGCCGCCGGTCCCGTCGGAACCGCAAGGGCAGGTGAAGGCGTTGAATCTAAAATTCCACCTATAGCCACTTAATCTTTGTAGAGGCGGACAAAGGTAGTGAATGGCGCCGCTTCGCGCCGCCCGCCGGTTATGTAATAATAGCAATTATTTGACAAAAAGTCCAGAAAAAAACGCCCGTCTGGGCGTCAATACAATAACTTATTTCAACCTAATGCAATCGACACATTCAGCTTTCTGCGCCACCGGTCTTGCCGGAACCGCAAGGGCGGGTGTGAAGAAGTGGATAAATCTGCTCATCAACGCAAATTCTTTTCCCTTTTCACTTCACCAGCAGTATCTTCCTGGTCTGGCTGAAGCCTTCATCCTTCAGGCAGGCGAAATAGATACCGCTGGATAATTGGGAACCGTCGAATATCGTTTCATGCGTCCCTGCCGAATAGAAGCCGTCAAACAGCCTGGCGACTTCCCGCCCCTGAATATCGTAAATTATCAGAGATACATCGCCCGCTTTTGGTAAATCAAAGGTCAACTTCGTTACCGAATTGAAGGGGTTGGGGTGGTTTTGGAAAAGTGAATAATCCAGAGGAATATTTATTATACCTTCTTCCACCATAAAATCAGCACAAACAGCGTTCATTACGGTCTCACCTCCAATTCTAATCAAATAGACATCGTTGCTGCCAGCGCCGAAGGAATAGGTATATCCGGCGATGATATATCCCCCATCGGCAGTTTGCTGGACGCTCCAGCCTATATCCTGAGAGCTTCCACCGTAAGTCTGTGTCCATTGTTCGTTCCCAGACTCATCTGTCTTAATCAAATAGACATCTTCCGCGCCGGCGCCGAAGGATTTCGTCCACCCTGTAATGATGTAGCCGCTGTCCTGGGTCTGATAAACGCTTAAGCCATTATCCTCGCGCTGTCCCCCGTAGGTTTGACTCCACAGTTCGTTGCCAGACTCATCTGTCTTGATCAAATAAACATCATAAGAACCGGCGCCGAAGGAGTTGGTCCATCCCGCAATGACATAACCACCATCTTGAGTCTGCTGACCGCATTCGCCGGTATCAAAGCCGCCGCCGCCATAGGTATGATGCCAGGTTTCATAGCCCATACCATCGGTTTTAATCAATAGAGCATTTTTGTTGCCGGAATCAGTCCATCCGGCGATGATATAGCCGCCGTCCTGGGTTTGCCGGACGGTTTCGCCGCAGTCGGCGTAGTTGACATTGAAGGTATGAGTCCAAATTTCATTGCCGGATTGATCGGTCTTGAGCAGGAGGACATCCCATACGGTGGTGATTCCGGCGGCTTGTCCCGATATGATATAACCTCCATCCTGGGTCTGCTGGACGCATTCACCGAACTCACCGGCGCTATCGCCGAAGGTGTGACTCCACATTTCATTGCCAAACTCATCGGTCTTGATGAGATAGACATCGTAATCGTTGGGTAGCACGGTGTAGGAGTTAGAACAACCGACAACGATGTAGCCGCCATCCATAGTCTGTTCGGCCCATCGGCCGACATCGCAGCCATTTCCGCCGAAGGTTTGACTCCAGGTGCAGTCGCCGAGGGCGTCCGTTTTGATCAACCAGATGTCATTATCACCTGAGCCGTAGGAATGAGTAACTCCTGCGATGATATATCCGCCATCGTCAGTCTGCCGGACGCTGTAACCGCAATCGCAGCTTGTTCCCCCGAAGGTTTGTGTCCATAAGGTATCTGGGGCTTCCAATTTCTCGAACGGGAAGCTGTCGCTCGACCAGATTGTATCAGGATAGATTCCAACATAAGCGGTGTATGTATAATCACCGGCAGGTGCAGAAGGTGGGACCTCCTGCGTTCTGTCGCGATTGTTGGAAGCACCTGCTGGCATTGTGATATTAACTGGACCTAAAACAGGTCCATAAAATGAACCATCAGGCAGGGTTGCCATGCACCAAATGTTGAAACTTTGGGAACTTGTATCGTTGTTCGTCACCGCAATATTGAAAGCGAAATCACCGCCGGTTTTCGGGATGATGATAGGGGGATTGTAAGGTGTCAGCGTGATTGTCACAATCCTGCGCTGATCGAAATAGAGCGCCCCCATGTCGGCAACCGTGCTGTCCGGGTCGAGAGGGGAGTTCGGGTCGCCGGCATCGATGCAAGGTGATCTGGTCGAATCGGGAACCAGGTAATTAGCCCAGGTAATCTGGTAATTGCCGTTCACCGGATCTTCGAAAAGCGGGTCTAAGAAGATGTTGAAATATGTGTCGCAGGAATCACCATTGGCATTGATGGTTGCGATAGTCCCCAGCCACTGCGGAATATATGAACCGGTAAAACTTCCGTTTATATTGTTGTCGCTGATGGTGGGATTAGAATTGAGTGTGCAGTAAATCGCGGCACCATTTAAGGTAGCACTGCAACTATCAATGGTGGAGTGTATAATTGTGGGGCTAGAATTGGAGCAGTAAATGGCTCCACCATTGTTATCTTCCCCTCCACCAGAAGCGGATCCGTGGGTGAGATGGCAGTATTCGAGATGGCAATCGGATGAGGCGCTTAAGAAACGAATCCCTTTCCAGTGGTTGCCGGGGTTGAATTCGTCGAAAAGAATGGAATCATTCAGGGTACCGACCGCCAGAAGCGTTGATTGATCCACAATGAACTTGCAGTAACCGAAAAAGAGTACCTCCACCCCGGGCTCGATGGTTAGGGTATTTCCCGGCGGCACACGCACCTCAGCAGTTACTATCACCGTATCCGCCGACCAGGTGCCGGAGACATCTCCGGCGACATAGATGACATCCGCCATCACGGGCGAAAAGCTTCCAAGCCCAAGGCAGATTAGGATCAGGAATAATTTTTTCATCGGAGTTTCCTCCACTATATATGAATTTATAAATTATGGATTTAAATGTTATCACTTAATACAGTTATCCAGTTTATTCAGCAAGAACGCCCTTTGTCCGTCATTCCGGCTTGTCCGGAATCGGCTCCATTATATAAATATAAAACGATTCCCGACGCGCTTCGCTTGCGGGAATGACGGTATTGGGGAAGGTTTATAAGGAAGAGCTGACCAGACTGGATAACCGGAATTTAAATGAATTTCACTTAATAAGCAACATCTTCCGCGTATGATGAAGGCCTTCCGCCGTGAGGCGGGCGAAATACACGCCGCAGGAGAGTTCCGAGCCATTGAATGTCGCCTGGTGAATCCCTTCCGGCATGAACCCTTCAACCAGCCACGCCACTTCCCTCCCTTCGATGTCGTAGACCGTTAGCTTCACCAAACTCGCAGCTGGTAGCTCGAAACTGATAATTGTGCTTGAATTGAAGGGATTGGGATATGCGCTGAACAGTTTGAAATTATCCGGAACTGCGGAAACAGGCAGGGCTTCTCCCTGAAACGGTTCGCCCGAACAGACCCAATCAGCGGGGTCGCCCATCCCGCCTGCGCCGTCGTCGCCCTCTTTTTCGAAGGTGAAAAAGTCCTTGTCTTCCACTATCCAGGGATAATCCCCGGCGAAGGCATAATAGATGTATGTTCCCCCCGGGGCGTAAGCTGGAATTGCCTGATCTCGTGTCCGCTGGATGGCGAAGGTGGGAGGAAGAGTGATATCGGGAATTGTCATAACCGGCGCCACGAAGGGGTCTTCGCCGGTATAATGTATCTGCGTCCAGAGGTCGAAAGTCTGAACGGTGGTGGTATTGTTCCTGACCTCGATGTCAAAGACGAATGAACCGCCGGTTTCCGGGATTATGATCGGAGTATATAACGGTGTCAGTTCAACCATGATGTCGTGCATGGCGTCCATTCGGATGATGTATACATCTTCCGCGCCGCTGCCGTAGGAATCGGTGAACCCGGCGATGATGAAGCCTCCGTCATCGGACTGGCGGATGCTGAATCCGCCCTCGTCACCGTCCCCGCCGATCACATTGTTCCACAGCGAATCCTCCTCGGCATTCACATATATCACCATTGCCTGGCAGGAGCGGCTGATGCCGGAGCTGGTGTAGCCGGTGATGATATATCCCCCTTCGGTGGTGGGGGTGACGCTTTGCCCTTCTTCGTCCCCTTCGCCCCTGAAGCTCTGAGTCCAGATCGTATCGCCGGAAGAATCGGTTTTGATGAGGTAGGCGTCTCTGTGATCTCTGGTGATTCCGGCAGTTGTGTAGCCGGTGATGATATATCCGCCGTCGTCTGTTTGTTGAACGCAATTCCCTTCGTCAAAATTGGGTCCGCCGAAGGTCTGCGTCCACAGTGTGTCCGGAGGTATAATCTGGGCAAAAGCGGGAATGGCCAATATCAACAGTAATCCTACTATTGTAAGAGCTTTATTCATTTGAATTGTTCCCAATTTTGGATTCATATTTAATATTAAAGGACTATTTTAATCATGGATAGTCGGAGACGGATTTGACAATAACGTTGTATCGGGAGGCGAGATGATTCAAAGTGATTTCTCAATTAAAATATATAAAAAATTGCACAAAGTCAATACTATTATGAAAATTTCAAATATTTTTATTCGGCATCCATTATTTCTATGCCCTGCCATTCATCCGTCACTCCATGTACTACAAAGTGCGCGGAGCGCTCGAGATAAAGTCTTGCTGTCTTGTCCTTGGAATTCAAATTAAGCACTTTCTTGAACAAACCCTGTCCCTCTTCAAAATGTCATCCGCCTTAGGATTTGCGATTTTTCGTGTTCTTTAATAATATAATACCATGAAACAATTAATCAAATTATTCCTCGAAATGCTCAGGAAATCCTTATTCTCAAGGAAACAGCTTGTATTGGAAAACCTCGCCCTCCGATATCAGCTAATGTTTTATCAAAGAAATCATAAAAAGCTTAGATTGAACAATAATGAACAAGTTCTTTTGGATTCAGCATTAGAGGATAAAGATTCTTAAGAGTTATCTTACCAGCCGTATGAAGACAAAATATAAGTTCAATTTTATTGAAAATCAAGAGAAACAGAATGAGAATATGAAAATTCAACGGTGTTAAATTGAGTATAACTTTTGTGTTGTAAACAAAAGATTTAAGTATTTGATATTAGCAGATTTTCGCACTAAGAGTTGGAAATAGGGTTGGAAATTGAGTTTTTAGGTGCAAAATATAGGGACTCGGAATCGCCTCCAAGTCCCTATTATCATTATAGTAATATCTTTGAAAATTATACTTTAGACCTTTGGGTTTATACCCCAAAAAAATATTTATCGCCATAAAGGTGTTCCCCGTCAAACCTTAAAATCATTAAAGTAGGTGCATACAGCTAATTAATTCTTTCACTCCAACAGTCGCAATGCCGGATGTAATATCCGACATGGCATAGGGAATGACCAACTCGTTATTATGGATAATAGCCCCGCAGGTATAAACGACATTGGGGACATACCCCTCACGCTCTTCCTCACGCGGTGCAAGTAACGGTTCTTCCAAGCGTGCGATGATTTTTGCCGGGTTATCCAGATCAAGCAGTATAGCGCCGATGCAGTACTGGCGCAGGGGCCCGACACCGTGGGTGAGTACGATCCATCCATCATCGGTCTCCAGTGGGGAGCCGCAGTTGCCGATCTGAATAAACTCCCAGGGGCGTGTTGGTTCCTGTATGATTTTGGACTCCTGCCAGAAATGGATATTGTCTGAAAACATGATGTGATTGTTTTCACCGTCCTGGCGCGAGAGCATTACATACTTGCCGTCAATTTTACGCGGGAAAAGAGCCATGCCTTTGTTCTGTACCGCCTTGCCGTTGAGGGTTAAAATGTTAAATTTGATAAAGTCCTTTGTTTCAATTAGCTGCGGGAGGATATTAAGGCCGTTATAGGCCGTATAGGTCGCATAATAGGTAACCTCACCATTGTCATCAATGAGTTGCACGAACCGGGCGTCTTCAATGCCTCTGCTTTCGTTTTCCGAAACGGGAAAGATAACCCGTTCGGATATTCTGTGATCGGGTCGGAAACTCATCTCATAATTGGAATTGGCAAGCCAGTACATGACCTCGAAGGTCTCGTTCTGACGCGCCTGGGAAAGAACATTTATTGCGCGAGACTTTTCAATTTTTTCTTTTAACTCATTATAGGTGAAATCTTCCGGTAGCTGGTTTAGGATATGTGCTGTTATCTCATTGCAGACCGCCATTTCATTGAGCTTCAGTTGGAAGAGATGCCGGTCGTAAACCTGGTCCAATAGGAGGTCCGGAGTTTCTACATAATCGCTGACCGGGTCAAAGAGAATCGTATTGTACTGGTCAAGGACGCCGCTGCGAAATTCAATAGAGGAAATATGGCCTTCGCCGGTTGCCCGCAGGCTCATGATAAAGCGCAAGCTGCCTTT
>JADHWD010000189.1 GCA_016783645.1 bacterium | reverse complement strand
TGACCGGGGAAGGTGCCGGAAGCGGTCTGCTTCACATACTGGAAATTCGCAATTGACTGATCAAGCTGAGTGGTCGTAGGATTAGTAATAGTGAAACTCCCCGCAGTCTGCCATTGACCGGGACTGATTTCATAAACCGCGGTGATTTCAAATCCCCAGCGTGAAGCTTCGGTCGCCTGCGCCAGCACTAACTGCAGAGTATAAGCCGTGCCAGGAATATAGCCGTCATTTGGAAGACCAAATAGTGAGAGAGTCCCGCTGCCTGAATTTAGATCGTACCAATTATGGCAGTTTACCGCCCAGCATGTTTGGTTTAAGGGAGGTTCTCCCGCACGCTGCGCCGGCGGTCCCGCCGCATTGCCCAGCGCAAGTTGAACTAATGTTAAAATTATGAATACAATAATAAATTTACGCATGTTCACGCTCCTTTAATATTCCTATAAATATTGAATAATTATTAATTTAGAGAAATCCCCCACAGCTTAAAAGCGTTTCGCATCAGGATTTTTATATCCTAACCCGGACGAGCCGGAACTAAAAAGGAATATTGAACAAGGAACAAGGAATATCGAATGTCGAACTTTCGCGGTGGTAAATATTTCGACATTCCTTGTTCGATATTCGTTATTCAAAACCATTTTCTGCCATAAAAGCAAGAAAATCAGAATTAAGGTACTACGCCTCGTCCGGGACTATCGCCCGGAAGAGGAGGCTGCGCAGTTGTAATTTATTTGAACCGCTGATGACGCTGATAAAAGAATGATGACACTGATATTATAATCAGCGGAATCAGCGTAAATCAGTTTTTATCAGCGGTTCGAAAAGAAAAAAATATTCTGAAAATATCGACAATTTTTTGTCGATGTGGCAGCGGTAAGCGCCTAAGATGTACTAAACAATAATAATACAATAATTTTAGTAAAAAATCAAGTTTAAATCAGCTATTAACAAAAAATCCGGCATAACATTTTAGTTTTTATAACAAATCACTATTACCGTCATTCTGGCAAGCGAAGCGCGTCCAGAATCGTCAGGTGATAGGTCATGTTAGACGATTCCGGACAAGCCGGAATGACGATGTTTTTTCGCCGGATTATCCGCTGTACAGCGGATTTGAAATTGGCGGGAATGGTAATTTTAACTTGCAAACTTGTCAACTTGCAGACTTGCAGACTTTTTTAAAACCAATCCCTGCCCGAGCGTTTTTCCGGCGCTCCCAGCTTAATCCGATAATGGTATTCATAACCGCTGCGGAAGATTTTCAATTCCAAAGTCATCAAAGGGCGGTATTTCCTCAGAATATCTCGGAAATCGGGAATGGTCTGGATAAGCTGTCCGTCTATTTCGGCGATTATATCCCAA
Source organism: bacterium (assembly GCA_016783645.1). GTDB lineage: Bacteria > Electryoneota > Tariuqbacteria > Tariuqbacterales > JADHWD01 > JADHWD01. The sequence continues at coordinate 5,278 of JADHWD010000189.1, read as the reverse complement.
GCCTGCAAGCCGCATTCATCCGCTGGCGAGTTGCGGGCGATATTCTTGACTACTACTCCAAAAGTTCCGGGAGGCACCTGTAAAAACGCCGCGGTCGAATTATCAAGTTCCTTCAATTTGACGCCGAAAAAAGGAAAATCCTCCGCCGGCGATAACTTGGACTTATTCTCTTGCGCGCGCGCTCTGATATTTACCGATGCTTTAATGAACTCGGTAACTATAATATTAACCGCATTCTGTATACTCAAAGTGTCCGAAAATTCCTGATAACTGAACCATAAAGGTTCAGAACGCGGGATATTATAGAGGCTGATTAATGCGGAACATTTGTCATTATAAAAAGTAATCCTGCCTGAGATTGCCGATCTCGCATTCAATGAATCTGATATCCTGAAAATATCAGCTTCATCGTGAAGAAGATCACTATCTGAACCAGCGTTTTCACGCTTCGGAAAAATCGCTATCGACCATCCTGAATCTGTAAGCGCCTTCACCAATGTATTTGTAAAATAAACAAAAGTGTCATCATTTGGTGAGCCTTCGATCGAGAAGGGAAACAATACGGTTTTTTGAGCGGGAAAGGCGGGATTGGCGAAAATAATCAGCAGAACCGCCATGATTATGATTTTGAATATGATGAATTGATCCTTCAAGGGTGGGAGGTTTTATTGAAGTATTTTTCTATTACTTCGACTATTTTGTCCATCGCTTCTCCGCGGTGGGATATCTTATTTTTCAATTCCAAAGGCATTTCAGCGAAAGTCTGCTTATAATCGGGAATGTAAAATACCGGATCATAGCCGAAACCGCCTTCTCCCCTTTCTTCACGAGTGATGTAACCTTCGCACTGTCCTTCAACTATATTAATGTATTCGGCGGTTTTGAACGCCGCTACTGTGCGGAAAACCGCAGACCGTTCATTATCCGGAACATTTGTCATCTCATGCAGTAATTTCCGGCGGTTATCAGCATATGTCACATTTTCACCGGCGTAGCGCGAGGAATACACTCCCGGAGCGCCGATTAAGGCTTTTACTTCCAATCCGGTATCGTCCGCTATTGTCGGGAGTCCGGTGATTTTAAATCCCGCTTCCGCCTTCTTCACAGCGTTCGCTTCTAAAGTATCCCCGTCTTCTACAATTTCCGGAGCATCAGGGAAATCCAATAGACTCTTCACGGTTATATCATAGTTATTAAGTTTTAAGCTGATTTCACGGACTTTATCGCGGTTATGGGTGGCAAGGAGGATTACTTTGACTGGTTTCATATTTTTTATCAGTGATTCGCTGCTAACCTTGAAAGGAAAATAAAATAATTTTTCAAACATGATCCACCCTGTCCACAATTCCCACAATGGAAGCGTCGGCGGGCGTCAACAGAGGTTTTTTCAAGGGTAAAGCCGCTTCGCGCGAAGTCACATAATACACAAATTCTCCCTGCCCCGCTCCGACAGTATCCACCGCCACTATAGGACCGCCCATTTTATTGAATTCCATATCATAAGGCTGGATGATTTGCATTTTAGCGCCTTCAAGATTGGGATTCTTGACCGTCGCCCATATCGTCCCTATCACTTTCGCCATGTTCATATCTAATACAACTTTTAGGTAAGTTTGCAAGTTAGCAAGTTACAAGTAGCGAGTCATAAATTCAGTTACTGCCGTGTTTCAAGTCCGCTATATAGCGGACTTAGAATGACACTTTATTCGGATAGACTGTTGAGTCTTGAGTTTAAAATCTAATTCCCAAATTCTCTATATTCCCGCTTCGGAGTGTCAATTGAGATATAATGGTTTAACTTGAAAACTTGACAACTTGTGAACTTGCAAACTCTGAAATAACTGTGGTTATTTCAGTCTTTATTCCAATCGGATTCTATGTCGAGTTTATCTACAATCGCCATAATCACGGAATCTATGGGTTTTTGATGAGTCAATTCGGTCAATCGGGCGGATGATCCCTGCGCCACAAGCACAATTTCACCTGCGCCCGCTCCCACCGAATCCACCGCAACTAGGAAATTATCCTTCAATTTATAATCGAAGTCCACATGGCGGACGATCAGGAACTTCATTGATTGAAGTTTCTCATCCTTCCGCGTCGCCCAAACTGTGCCTACTACTTTTCCTAAAATCATGTTTATCCTGAAAATAAGTTTGCAAGTTCGCAAGTTGACAAGTCAGCAAGTTTAAAACCGTTCTGGCAGGTCTTGCACGCCGCAGGCGGGTGTGACCTGCCAGATTTCCCGGTTTCGGAGAAACCGGGCTGCTAAGAGATTGTAGGGGCGGCCCTTGCGGCCGCCCTTGATGTTTTTTCATTCTACGCTGCGTGTTGTAGGCGTGTAATAATTTTCTCGAAAATATTGGCGGATTATGTAATTTCCCCTAAAAAACTGACTCCCGCACCGAGATATTCAATACAATAAAATTCCGCTATGCTCGCTCCCACATCCGCAAAGCTTCTTCTGATACCAAGATTCACACCCTTTTTAAATCTTCGGCCCCACGCTAAAAGCGGGACATATTCGCGGGAATGGTCGGTCGATATCGTTGTGGGATCACATCCGTGATCAGCGGTGAATATCAATATATCGTCATCTTTTACCGCCTCAAGCAGAGCCGGGATTTTAGCGTCAAACTCTTTTAAGCCTTGATAGTATCCTGCAGCGTCATTGCGATGCCCCCATAACATATCGAAATCCACCAAATTAGTGAATATGAAATCTCTTTCGCATTCTGACGCCAATTCTATCGTCTTTTCAATCCCTTCACTATTGGAATTTGTGGGGTAGGATTTGGTGACGCCTTTACCGCCGAAGAGGTCGTAAATTTTACCGATCCCAATAACGGCTATTCCCGCCTCATTGAGAATATCCAAAACAGTATCCCCGGGCGGCTGCAGTGAGAAATCGTGGCGGTTACGGGTGCGGGTGAAATAACCGGGTTCGCCGGTGAAAGGTCTGGCGATTATCCTGGCGACCGCATGTTCACCGGACATGATAGTTCTCGCTGTCCGGCATACTCGATATAATTCTTCGACCGGTATTAAATCTTCATGCGCCGCTATCTGCAGAACGCTGTCCGCCGAGGTGTATAGTATCAAAGCCCCGGTTTTTAAATGTTCGGCGCCAAGTTCCCTGATGATTTCAGTTCCGGATGCAACGGTATTGCCGATGAAATCATAACCGGTTTCATACTTTAAGCGGTTGACAATTTCGTCAGGGAATCCTGCCGGATATGTCGGGAAGGATTTATCGACCGGAAGTCCCATCAATTCCCAATGCCCGGCGGTGGAATCTTTGGCGGGAGACAATTCCGCCATCTTTCCGTAAGACGCAGCGGGTTTATCTTGAGGCGGAACGCCCTTGACAGGTATGATATTACCTAATCCGAGTTTTTCGAGATTGGGAAGACTCATCCCTCCGACGGCTTCCGCTAAATTCCCCAGTGTGTTCGATCCGATATCGTTGAATTTATCGGCGTCGGGCATTTCTCCCGCTCCGGCGCCGTCAAGGATAATCACCAGGGCTTTTCCCGCCAATTAAGCCTCCAGCAGCTCATTATCGGTGCACTTGCAGATTTTGATCATCCGCTGATTGAAACCATAGCGGGCTTCATCGAATTTTACCGTATCAACCCGCCTCATTATAGAGTACAGTTCACCGCACACCGGACAGGTTCTGCCGCCGCCCTTTACCATCTGGCGCCTAACTTTATCGCCGAATGATTGCGCTTTCGCCATCTTATTATCCCTTTATCAATGATGAATTTTTGATTATAAATTGTTAATATGGTGAATTATGAAACAAAATGCAAAAAAATTCTTTTTAACCGCACAAATTTTCTTTAAAAATCAAGAATGGAATAGTTCTGTATTGACATTTAAAAATTTTCTTTGTATATTTAATACAGTGATGCGGCGGCGTAGCCAAGTGGTAAGGCAGAGGTCTGCAAAACCTTTATTCACCGGTTCAAATCCGGTCGCCGCCTCAAAAAAACACCGGGCGGAATTCAGCCCGGTTTTTTCGCTCTCAAATCACATTAGCATATCAAATGCTGTTATCTAATTGAAAATCAACCGGCGGTTTTATTCCGCAGCAAAATTCCTATAGGCATCAGAACGCAGTAGCCGATGACCAGAAGAACCGGCGCTAATGTCAGCGACCAAAAGCTGTTCACGGGCCCCTGCGCCAAGGATATATAACCCAGTAAAATTACCGCTAATCCCGCGCCCATCCAAATATAATTCCTCCCGCTGAAAGGCAGGCCTGTCTGTTGAACCTGCTTTTTCTTACCCGTTTGTTTCTTTTTTTCCTGCATGAAGATACTAATTTAAATCCTTATCGTATTTGATTGCTATAAATATATCAATTATTTAAGATTATTTCAAATTTTTAACCGGACCGCGGCTTAGCTCTTTTAAATGTTGTAATTGCAGCGTAGATTCTGGTCTTAGTTCTATAGGATAATCGCTGTTTCCTGACCGTATTCACTTTTTGCACGGTTTTAACCAGCACCACCGCACCATGCTTTCCGGGTTTCCGGCGAAAACAGTCTGTCCGACAATTCGTCATTCTGAACGAAGTGAAGAATCGCATCCAATTTAAGTTATTGAATAACAGTGGATTCCGGATACGCCTTCGGCGTTGGGGAGCTGATAATTTGACCGTTGCCAAAGGCGCAGCTTATTTGAAAACTGTCCTTTCCATGACCTTTACCATCGGGTCGGGCCCCTTCTTTGGTGTGGGTGGCTTGGCGCAATGGGGAGGCGTCGATATCGATCGTCACCCGCCGGGCGAAGCCGCCGCAGCGGGTCACTTTATTGGTGGAATCTTTGCTGACGATAATTTTGGGTGTCATTAAACATCTCCTTGTTTTTAGTATGAAGGGATTTCAGTATCACCATTAAGATACTAAATAACAGGGAGATAGGCAAATATCATCATTGAAATAGATTACGAAAAAAGATGAATTTATATAACTGATTGTATTACATACAGTTACATAATGCTTTTGATTTTTAATTCTATGTTATTGTTATTCTTATACTTGAGAAATTCAGGTTAAGGTAAGCTAATAACCCTCTTATCGTCATTCCGGCTTGTCCGGAATCGGCTTAAATTTCGGATTTTTTCCCAATGTCTAGTGTCATGTCAAGGCATTATTATTGTGTAAGATGATTCAAGTCGTGTTCCCGATAGGTTTCAAGGGCAAAGCCCGTAACCTGTCGGGGATATGCCTGCCGCTTTACGCCTCCTGCGGAGGCTTGAAAAGCGGCA
>JADHWD010000188.1 GCA_016783645.1 bacterium | reverse complement strand
CACCATACTGCCCGGGGCTTACGCCACCATAGTGGATACCATGTTAGCCGACCGGGACACCCTGACCGCTTATGACGATGTCTGCCCCTATTTCGACAGCAACGATGTCCTTCATGTGGCTTTCAGCACCAGGGGCAAATATGAATTGGAAGGCATATTGCAATGGGGAAATGGACTCATTCTGCATTGGGATGAATTGAACCAGCGACTATCGGTGGTGGCGAATGGCTGGTACGGTAATGGATTTTATGATGCCGGCGCCTGGAATGTATATGCGCAGCGCCCCTGCTTGGCGGAAGACACCACCACCGGTTATCTCTACTGCATGTATCAGCGCTATCTCACGCCAATCGATACCACTTTACCTTATCATCCCTATTTTTATCTCTGGGGCGACACTTCCGATTTCTCCCAAAGCGGATATGCCAACGCGGAAATCTGGATGACGGTATCCACCGACGGCGGTTTGACTTGGGCTGAAGGGACTAATATCACCAACACTCATACACCAAACGGTTATCCCGGACAATGCGACAGCGAAATCTGTCCCTCTATGGCTTTGAAAATCAATGATGGCTTCGCCCATGTCTTCTATGTTTTAGACCGCGATGCGGGCGCGGTGGTGCAGACTGAAGGGGGCTGGACTAACAACGAAGTGGTTTATCACAAAGTCCCGGTCGATTCCATCGCTTTAGAACCTGTAATACCGGAACTGCCCATCCATGTCGATCCTACAATGTACGCTCCGACGATATTATCATATTCACCGGCTGCTGTCGTCATCCCGGTCAATCCCGGTCAGACCTATGATTTTTCCATCACCGCGGAAGATCCGCAAGGTATCGCATCGTATGAATGGATTTTGGAGACCAATGATAGCACTTCTTATGCCAATGTTCTTTCCAGAGTGGTGATCGGGGATGAAAATACTATCACCGTCACCGCTTCCGCGGTGCCGCTGCCGGGTTATCAGACGCTGAAAGGTAGGGCTTATGGCGCTTCATATTTCAATGAGAAGGTTTGGTATATTCAGAATTACGAAATTGTAGTTCCTACTCCTGAATTCATAATTTCAGTGACTCCCCATAATCCGCCGGTGATTATCCCCGCCGCCGGCGGGACATTCGATTTCAACATCGCGGTGCAGAATCTGACGGTTGCGGTGATAACGGCGGATATCTGGACTAAAATCGAACTGCCGGGAGTGGGTTCAGTGGGTCCGCTGATATTGATTGAAGACTATACTTTCCCGGCGTTTTTCAGCGGGAATAGAGACAGGAATCAAGCGGTTCCCGCTTTCGCCCCCGCCGGAGAATATACCTATTATACCTACGCCGGCGATTATCCCTGGGCCATCGATTTTTATGATTCCTTCACTTTCATTAAAGAAGGGGCAAGCGAGGGCAGTCTTGGCGCGGTTGAGGATTGGATTTGTTCTGGTGAATCCTTCGGCGCTGAATCAATCATTGATAATATCCCGGAGAGGAATGCATTGCATCCGCCTTTTCCTAATCCCTTCAACGCAAGAACAATTATCAGTTTCGAGCTGCGAGATGCGAGTTATGTAAGATTGATCGTGTATGATATTCAGGGAAGAGAGGTTCAGTCACTCGTCACTGGTCACTTGTCACTGGGAGAGCATCAGGTGGTATGGAATGCGGAGGGTATGTCCAGCGGGATATATTTTGTCAGATTAGAGGCTGGAGATTTCACGCAGACTCGGAAATTATTGCTGATTAAATGAGAAGTATGAAAGTATGAAAGTGTGAAGGTGTGATAGAAATATTCGCAGCCGATTAAGCGGATTAAACAGATAAAAACTGGCCTTTAGTCACTTCAATCTTTCCGAGAATACCCTAACCCGGACGAGCCGGAACCAAAAAGGCACATGACTCAAGGCTCAAGACTCAAGACTCAAGGCTCATGACTTTAGACTTTGGACTTTAGTAAAAACAAAAAGTACAAAATCCGAAGCTCGAAATTCGAAATCCGAAACTGACTTTTTTTGACTCGCAGCTCTAAACTTTTAAAAAATATCTTGGTACACGATTTTCTGCCAGAAAAAGCAAGAAAATCAGAATTAAGGTAATAATGTCATTCCGGAATCTGTTGTTATTTAAAAACTTATATCGAATGGAATTCTTAACTTCGTTCAGAATGACCGATTGTCGGACAGATTGATGAGACTTGAGCCATTTTATGTAGTGTCATACATTCACGCATAACACCAAGATAATAACGAATTAGATCTACAAAAGCTTCACCGCTTCATCGATAGTTGGTACTATCTTAAATATATTTTTAGTGCCCGATATTTGGATAATTCTCATCAAATTTTCCGAGATTCCGTATACCGCCATTTTCCCCTTCTTCATTTGTAATGACTTATCCGCTTCCAGAAGGGCTTTTATTCCGGCGCTGGAAAGATAATCCGCCTCCGTCATATCCACAATCCAAAATTTTGATCCCTCCTCTAAATCGGCTGTCTGCCCTGTGAATATTCCCGCGCCATAGGCGTCGAACCTGCCGCTCAATGTTATCAAGATATAATTATGCTTGTGAGTTATTCTGACATTCAGCATCGCTCACTCCGGTATTAGAATTTAACCTTTTTATCATGGAGAATATCTTCAATTTATCTTCCCGCATTTCAAAGTATATTTCATCCATAATCTGTTTAACAATATAAATTCCCAGACCTCCGATTTTTCTTTCGGTAAGTGGGACATCCAAACGGGGATCTTCCACTGAGAAAGGATTAAAATCTTTCCCGCTTTCTTGAGTGGTGATTATCAAACCTTCATCGAAGACCGCAGCTTTGATAACTATTTTTCCGGGGCAGTTTACGCTGTATCCGTGCATAATAGCGTTTGATACAATTTCATCGAGCGCCAGTTCTATCAGCCTTGCGCCGGCTTCATCAAAACCGGCGGTCTTCGCCGCTGTCCGCACAAAATCTCCTGCAATTTCCAAATTTTGCGTCATCGCGCAAATTTGCAGAGTGACTTGAGCGCTTCTTATAATTTCCGGCGGAGGTCCGGGTTGAATAGCTGCAAGATTGTTCATCGGGAAGATTATTTATCTTGAAAATAGGGTCTTAGGGGCTGGGGGCTAGGGGCTAGTTTTGTGTTCTGGCAGATCTTGTCCGCCGTACGGCGGATGTGACCCGCCAGCACTTGGGTCTTGGGTCTTGAGTCCTGGGTCTAAAGTCCAAAGCCCAGAGCCGCTATTTTCATGCTTGGTGGCGCGCCGCTGGCGCATGAGGGTTTATCTTGAAAATAGAAAATGCCAAAGAGGGCAGACACATTGGTCTGCCCCTACGAAGAAATATACATTATTGTAGGGGCGAATCCGTGTGTTCGCCTTTGAAACTTGAAAAAAATAAAATAAAGCGTTATATTTTCACTTAAAATCATTAAACAACCGGTTATCCAGTTTGTTCAGCCAATTTATTGGGCAGGTTACAAACCTGCCCCTACCAAAGGTTATTGTAGGGGCGGGTTTTAAACCCGCCCTTAATGAATAATAAGATTTCCTAACCTAAATAGATAACCGATTAAACAAAGAAAAGCAAAGATGGAAATTCAAATTACCGAACTTGAACCCGGATTAAAGCAATTAACTCTAAACGGCCGTTTCGACGCTGATGGCGCCGGTCAAATCCGTTCCAAATTCATGGAAGCCGCCAGCTCTTCTGCCGACCTGCTTATAGTGGAGATGTCCCAGGTTGATTTCATGGCATCCACCGGAATCAGACTGTTATTAGCCGGCGCCAAATCGATCAAAGCAAGTGGAGGAAAAATGGTGCTGGCCGGCGCTAAAGAACAGGTAGAATATCCGCTAATCATTTCCGGCGTTGATACTGTTATACCCCTCTACAAAACCGTAGCGAAGGCAAAATCATCGATTTGACAAAATAATTCCTGTATATAGAGTTACTTGCAAAAATCCTCAAAGGGTAAGCCTGTATCTGTAGGGGCGAAGCATTTTCAATAAAATGATGAAATATTTGAATATGATGGTGAAAATGCTTCGCCCTTACCAGATGTGTTTTCATACTTTTGCGAGAGGGTATATAGTATCAATTTTCGAGTTTATTCCTCTGCTGTCTCACCGCCTCTCCCATAATAAACTAATGTCAATAAGGTGATGTCGTCCGACTGCGGATTATCCCCGGCGAATTTCTCCACCGCTTTCAATACCATCTGGGAATAATCCGCCGGGTTATCGGATTTTATCTCGCCGAGAACTTCCTCAAGTCTCTCCCGGCTGAACATATCCTCCTCAGCGTTCATAGCTTCCGTAACACCATCGGTGAACAGGAAAATAGCGTCTCCGGCTTTCAGGGTAATATTTCTATTATTATATTCATAATCCGGAATTATCCCCACTATCAAGCCATCGGATTCTCCTAACGCTCCGATTTTACCTTCGGCGGAAATAATGAATGGGAGGTCGTGTCCTCCGTTACAGAATTCCAATCCGCCGGTCCGCGCATCAAGAATTCCAAGGAAAATTGTCACGAACATGGAAGAATCGTTATCAACGCACAAATCCTGATTCACCCGGGTCATCATCAAAGCAGGCGATAATCCGTGCCCGGATTTCGCCCGGATCAAAGTGCGGGTGATCGCCATATAGAGCGAAGCAGGCACTCCCTTTCCCGAAACATCTCCGATTGTGAAACATAGATGGTCGTCATCGAGGAAGAAGAAATCATAGTAATCGCCCCCCACCTGCCTGGCGGGTTTCAACACGGCATGAAGATCGAATTCCTCCCTTTCCGGAAAGGGAGGGAACATGCGGGGAATGATACTCATTTGGATATTATGCGCCACATTCAATTCGCTTTCAATCCGCTCTTTGGCGGCGGTAGTTTCCGTCAGTTTTTGAATATAGTCTTTCAAAGAAGATATCATATAATTGAAAGCGTCAGACAATTTTCCCGCTTCATCCCGGCATCTGGCGGGAGGCAGAGCGAAGTCCAGATCGCCTTCAGCGGCTGTTGAAGCGGCTTTCACCAAAGCGCGCAAGGGTTTAGTGATACCGGTTGAAATTAGCGCTACAGTAATCGAAAGCAGAACCAGCCCTGCAATTCCCAATATAATGAGAATAGCGCTCAAGCGGTAAATATCCGCCATCAACTCTTTTTCCGGGAACAATACCCCTAAAGACCATCCGGAGGAGGGTAAAGGCGCATAGTACAACCAGCTTCCCTGTCCTTTCGTTAAAGCTGAAGTTTGAACGAATCCCGAATCACCCTTGAGCATAGAATTTCCTATCTCCCGCAAATCTTTATCGTTTATGGATTCAGCGAGGGTGAATATAGTCTCGTTCATAATGAGGTTTTCATCGGGCGGATAGGTCAGGAAAGTGCCGTTATGAGAGATGAGGAATCCATAACCGGATTTATAAATATGAATAGAGCGGACTAAATCCTGAAGCCAGTCGATGGAAATATCTGCGGTCACAATACCATAAAATTTCCGTTCACCGTTGACCCAATGATAGAAGGGAACGGAATATGTGGACATTACGATTTCACCGCCGCCTTCATCGTAATAGGGTTCACTCCATATAGGTTTCTGCAGTTTTTTAGGTACTTGATACCAATCCCAATAGAAGTATTGATAAGACTCGCCGCCTAAGTAGGTCAATTTAACCGAATCGGCGTCTTTGCAGTAATATGGTGAGAAATAGAGGGAATCTTCGATGAAAGCGTGCGGTTCAAAGGCGATAGCGGCGCCGTAAATTTCAGGATTATTAGAGACGACCGCTTTCAAGTAATCCAGCAGTTCTTTCCGGTCATATTCCGAAAATTCTAAAAAATGCGCTAAACTTTCCGGCACTTTCTCAATGGGATTCAGCACCGCCTCAATTTTATTGACCGTCGAACAAGCAAGATTTTTAGCGTTCCGCCGTAAATCTTTCATCACAATATTTCGTGTGACAAAGTAATTATACATTAACAGAGCGGTCAATATTAAAGCGCCGCTGAGACATATGAAAAATATCAGTTTAGCCGCTATACCGCTATTTTTCAACATGGGAATTACAGTCCTTGAAATAATCCCGCGGAGGGGTGAATTATCAGATTAAACCCTCATGCGCCTGAGTCGCACCACGAAGCATGAAAATCGTCTCAAGGGCGAACACATAGGTTCGCCCCTACGCTATTGGATATTTATTTGTAGGGGAGACCTTGCGTCCACCCTTCCATCTCGTTCCCATGCTCCAGCGTGGGAATGCGTACCACAGGTGGGTTAAGAACCCACCCTACTAACAGCTATTTTCAAGTTAAATCATTACATTGATAATTTCAACTATCATGAGCAAAACCTGTGCGATTTTAGATGGATGACCGAATATTTGCAACTGAAAAGTTAAAATATTATTTTTATCGGAAATTATTCATAATCAGGATATCGGATTTTCAATGCCGGAATTGGATAGAATACTGAGCGGGATAAGCGATTTGGCCTGGGGAATCCCCATGATTTTCCTGCTTTTAGGCACTCATATATTCCTCACCATCCGCTTGAAATTCATCCAGCGGTATATCGGGACGGCGATCAAATTATCATTGACCCGCACCCGCGAAGGGAGCGGCGATATCAGCCAATTCGGCGCATTAGCCACCGCTTTAGCGGCGACTATCGGAACAGGGAATATTGTCGGAGTGGCAACGGCGATAGCTTCCGGCGGTCCGGGA
>JADHWD010000187.1 GCA_016783645.1 bacterium | reverse complement strand
TATGCTTTCAGATAGAGTCCAGCGGATAGGTTTTTCGCCGACTTTGCGGATTTCCGGCAAGGCGAAGCAGATGGCTGCTGAAGGGATCGATGTCGTCGATTTTTCCGTGGGTGAACCCGATTTCCCCACGCCTGACAATATCAAACGCGCCGCTGTCCGGGCGATTGAGGCTAACAAGACCAAATACACGGAAAACTCCGGCATACCGGAATTGAAATCCGCCATCATCCGCAAATTCAAGGAAGAATACCGCGCGGAATACAAGCCTTCGCAGGTGATTATATCCTCCGGCGCTAAAAACTGCCTTTACAATCTCTGCACCGCCCTGTTCAACAAGGGTGAAGAGTGCATCATCCCGGAACCCTATTGGGTGTCCTATCCCCACATGGTGGAGCTGGCTAAAGGCGTCCCGGTATTTGTTCACACCCGCGAAGAGGATGGTTTTTTATTAACGCCGGAAGACTTGGAAAGAGCCATCACTCCTAACACTAAAGCGATTATTCTGAATAATCCTTCCAATCCCACCGGCGCCGCTTATAATGAGGAACAACTACGCGCTGTGGTCGATACCGCTTTAAAAGAGGGATTGGTGATTATCGCCGATGAGATTTACGAGAAGCTTACTTACGACGGCTTCCGTTTCGTCAGCGTCTGCGCTTTGAGCGAAAAGGCGCGGGAGCGGTCGGTGGTAGTGAACGGCTTCTCCAAGGCTTACGCTATGACCGGCTGGCGGCTGGGATACGCGGTCGGACCGGAAGAATTGATTGCGGGGATGGATAAAGTGCAGAGCCATTCCACTTCCAACGCTAATTCTATCACACAATGGGCGGGGGTGGAAGCTTTGAACGGTCCGCAGTATGAAATATCGCGCATGGTATCCGAATTCCAGAAGCGGCGGGATTACATGCTGTACCGTTTAGGGATGCTGTCAGGAATATCCTGCTTCAAACCGCAGGGCGCGTTCTACCTATATTCTAATTTCTCCAAGTACTACGACATGGAATTTGAGAATATGCAGATTCGCAATTCTTACGGTATGTCGTATTACCTGCTTAAACATGCGCATGTGGCGGTGGTGCCGGGGGCGGCGTTTGGCAGTGATAATTTCATCCGGCTGTCCTACGCCGCTTCCATGGAGCGGATTAAAACGGCGATGGACCGGATCACCGAAGCGATCGCCAGATTGCAGCCCGCCCGCAAGGTTAAAATATTCGCCCTGAATGACACTATGACCAAAGTGCGGAATTATGTCGAAACCGATGTCAATCTCAACTTCGATATGCGCGACGCTTTGATCGCCGAATCCGATTCGCATCTGAGATACGATAATTATTATGAATGGAACGCCAATATCGCCGGGGTGGTGATCCAACTCCGCACCAACAGCCCCCATCTGAATGACTTTTGGATGGAGAATTGGTATCCAGCGCAGTTGGAGACTGAGTTAGAACCGCATGGTGTGATATACGCGGTCAAGGGTGTGACCGGGCGCGATCCCCGCGCTTATTACAATTCCGACACCCGCACCGGATTCATATTCAATACCGCTTTTTACGGTCAATTGCGCAGTATGGCTTTGGGCATGGTGTCGGATATTGCGGAACGGATGTTCGACGCTCATTTCCTGCACGGAGCATGCGTCGATATCGACGGCAAGGGGACTGTGATTATCGGAGGCCCCGGTATGGGCAAATCAGGACCGATATTCAAATTATTGGAGAACCCCGGCGCCAAGTTAATCGCCTATGACGGTGTGATGATGCGCTACAGCGCCAGAGAGGCGATTACCGATATGCCGGAGCGCAAGATATATTTCAAGACCAAGTTCGTGGAGAAAATGCTTAAACTTGCGCCTTTATTGGATAATTCCAAGTGCGAAAATGTGATCACTAACAAATCAGAATGCGCTAATGAACCCTGTCTGCGGGAGGATAACTGTAGATTGGATAGAGGCAAACCTTTCTGCTACAGCGCTTTCGGCAATTCCCGCGCTATGCTCGACCCCTACTGGATCGGCGGCACGGAGAAGCACTGCAAACGCACGGTTTTGAAGAATATCATCATCCTGCGGAATGACCAATTCGCGCCTTTGACCGAAGCATTACCGGCTGGCAAGGCGGTGGAAATCATGGAGCAGGGCAAAACCGGTATGTTCGGCGGCGGCGATGAGAGATTCTTCAATCCTCATCTGTTAGCTAAAACCTCCGATAGGATTGAATTGCAGAAACGCTTCTTGACCAGGCTGTTTAGTTTAGCGAAGGTTTATTATGTAAATATCGGTTCTTCCGGGGGCAAAGAGGCTATGATGAAAGCGGTTGAAGAGATAGCGTCAGAATAGAAATATACAGGAGTGAAATATGTGGTAATGTCTATGATTTATTATGATGATTCTTTATGTTATAATTTATCAGGTACTTATAGTTTTTGTCAATACTGGCAAATAATAGCCCTATTAATCAAAGTTGACTTTGTCATTCCCGCTTCCCATTTGTCGTTCCCGCGCAAGCGGGAATCCGGCTATATAAATAACAACAAGATGGATTCCTGCTTTCGCAGGAATGACAGACTGAAGATGGTAAAGTTAATATTAGGTATCAGCTTATCACAATAACTATGGGACACCACTAAAAATTGAAGTGAAGTGATAATTATTTGAACTTTTATAATCCTGGGGGAAGTTTCCTTTTTGAATTGAAAAAGGCATTTATAATTCCCCCGCATTCCCTTTCCATCACTCCTCCGATAACTTCGATTCTGTGATTCAAGTTTCCGTCTCCGGCGATATTGTAAACCGAGCCGCATGCGCCCCATTTGGAATCGTATGCGCCGAACACTATCCGTTTCACTCTATATAACACCGCCGCTGACGCGCACATGGGGCAGGGTTCAAGCGTGCTGTATATAACCGCATCATTGAGCCATTTCTCATCGATCACCTTCAACGCCTCCGCCATTACCAGCGTCTCCGCATGCGCTGTCGGATCGTGCAATTCCTCCGTCCTATTTCTGCTAAGAGCGATGATTTCGTCATTGACCACAACTAATGCTCCGACAGGGATTTCTCCGGCGTTAAATGCTTCCTGCGCCATTTTTAACGCTTTTAACATATATTCCCGATGTCTTAATATCATAAACAGCTGATTTATCGAATTGTGGATTTTCGGACTATTTTCTAAACAACATTGCTGTTTGTATAACCGTTTTCACTTCCGAAATGAATTTTAGACCTTTATCCAAACATAATCTTCGCCAATAATCGGAATTTTTCAAATTCAATTTGGGATTATACAGATGTCGTAAATAATTGAAAATATTAGGCGGCGATGTTGTTATGAGGAGGTGCCCGCCGGGTTTGAGGATTCTGCCGGTTTCGGTGAGGAATGCGTCATGGTCCCGCAGATATTCGGTCAGACCGATGGCGGTTATCACATCGGCGGCGGATGATTTTATCGGGGTCGACAAAGAATCGCCTTGTATAAAAAATGATGCGCAGTCGAATCGTTTTGCCATCTTCAACATATTGAACGCCCAGTCAATACCGATTGATATCGCATAATTTTTCAGAACAGGCGGACCGGCGGCTCCGGTTCCCAAGTCAACTACTATTGATGTATTATCTAAATCCGTTGTGTTGAGCAGAGAGCGGACAGCCTGCCGTTCATTCATAGTGATGAAATTTAATAGGGGTGTTTTCAGATAGAAGAAATAAAGGAGGGCCCGCATATTCCAATATTTTGGGAGAGAGGAGGCTCTGGAATATGCGGGTTTTGGAGGTTTCATAAATATGGTACGCCCGGAGGGATTCGAACCCCCAGCCTTCTGGTCCGTAGCCAGACGCTCTATCCAGTTGGGCTACGGGCGCACAACATCTGTTTAATTTACAATTTTTACTCTAATAAATCAAGTCTGCTATAGGATCACTTTTTCGCAGGAAAAAAAGTTCTAAGTAATATCCCGGTAATAAGTCCTAATCCGAAGCAGATGAGAATTAGCAGAAGCTGAGAAACTTGGATTTTCCAAAAGAAAATATTGATACTCACCACCATGCTGTTCTGGATTAAAAGTATCACTATCAGCACGGCGATTATCAGGCCGACTATTAGTCTGGTGTTCATGATATCCTCTGAATTTATTTATCAGAATTTAATGTGATTGAAAGTCTCATTGCTGTTGTCTCAGCAGTCTGTCCGACAATGAGTCATTATGATAGAAGTGAAGAATCGCACCTAAACTAAGCAATTAAATAACAGTGGATTCCGGAATGACATTATAGCATTCTCAGCGGACTGATGTATCTTCAGGCGGTATGCTTATGAAAAACGATGAACAATTGCACAGATTAAGCGGAACACCGTCAGATTTGCTTATGTACGCATATTTTGCTATATTTGCTAATTATTTGAGAATGGAGTCACAATTGATAATTTAATGAATTCGCCGGTTTAATACAAATTAAACCGCATAAACTTGTTAACTGGCAGACTTGTATAATTGCTGCCTTCTTTCGGAGAGATGTCCGAGAGGCCGAAGGAGCACGCTTGGAAAGCGTGTGAGTGCGCAAGTGCTCCGTGGGTTCGAATCCCACTCTCTCCGCTTTAAAAAACAAAGACTTACGAAACGGTTTCCCTCGATTTTGCACGCCTTTTTTCATGCCTAAAATCGACCAAGTCCGATATAGCACCGATATTCGGGGCATTAACAACTCCAGGGGAGTTTGACTTCGACCGAGTTCGGGATTTCTGAATTTGTAACATTTTAGTATTATTATCAGGAACAGATTATATTTTACATCAGGGTAGGGACACAAAATTTTGTGTCCCTACAAAGAACGACATTATTTATAATCACCGCTATTATTCGCGGTAAAACATTTCCCATTCCCATTAATATGACAAAATCTCTATCACCGTCATTCCGGCAAGCGAAGCGCGTCCGGAATCGGTGTCTTGTCATTAATCCCAGCCGATTCCGGACAAGCCGGAATGACGAAGAGGGTGCGGTTTCTGACAAAAAGCTAAAATGTTACCTGAATTTTATATTGCGTTGATATCGCTGCAAATAATTTTTTCTTGGGTCGGACTTGACAATGACATTTCTATGGATTATATTATGAAAAATTCAGGTAAAGCCTGATGAGTCTATCCATATAATATAAAAATTCAACTTCAATGTTAGGATCATCTCCAAAAGAGTTGCAAACAAAATTGACTTAGACTTTTATCAACTTAATATAAATCATCAAAAATCAATAATTAACAATAAACCGCAGACTCTGTAAACTAAATGAATATTCCTCTTAATTTACCGTAAACACTAATCAATGTGGATAACTCTACTTAATTCTTTGTATTTTAAAAGGATAGAAATCACAAATCCTTTTGATCGCTTTTTATTAAATAATTGTAAAATAACAAATTAGATATTTTAATTTTTAAATGAATTGCAACCAAATTGGAGATGAGACAAATGTTAAAAAAAAGAATAAAGGACCATTTCGTAATAATATTGGCAAAATTGGGATTGGATGGCGTCGCTTTTGGTATAGCATTTATTGCCAGTTATTATTTGTGTTTTACGCTTAAGGAAGCTCCTCTGTATTTACGAGACCTTGGATTATTGATTCCTGTAATCATCATCAGGCTTGTAATATACGGATATTTCAAACTCTATTCACAGATGTGGAGATATACCAGCATCTATGCGTTTCTCAGTATTATAAAAGCTGCCACAGTTGGAACCATCGTTATAATCGTCATAGGATACTTCACCGGGTATTGGACTCCACCCAGATCGGTATTGGTGATAGATTGGCTGTTGGTGGTGTTTCTCACCGGGAGCATTAGGCTGGTTCGTAGATCATTCCTTGATTCCGGCCTTAGATTGTTCAAATTTAGCAAGAAGAGTCGAAATGTTTTGATTTACGGCGCGGGAAAGGCTGGTGAAACATTATTCAGAAACATTCAGAGCTCCTCCACAATCGATGTAAAGATCATCGGTTTCATTGACGATAATCCCGCCTTGCATGGACAGTATATTCATGACAAGAAGATACTGGGCGACAGAAACGACTTGCGTTCATTGGTGGATAAATATAACATTGACAGCATTTATATAGCCATACCGAGGTTATCAGGTCATGAGAACCGGGAACTTTTAAAAATAATCCGCGAGAATACCGATGATATCCAAGTAATGACTATACCCGGGCTGAAGGATTTAGTCGATGGAAAGGTGACGGTTAATCAGATACGGAGTTTTAATATTAAGGATTTACTTCGCCGCCAGCCAGTCAATCTCGATTATACTCCTGTCAAAGAGTTGATACAGGGCAAGACGGTGATGGTTGTGGGCGGCGGCGGAAGCATCGGTTCCGAACTTTGCTGCCAAATTGCTCAATTCACTCCCCGCAAGATATTGATAATCGACAGTTGCGAGTTGAACTGTTATAATATCGAAGACGGCCTCAAAAACCAATTTCCCTCCCAGGATATAAACTGCATCTTAGCTGATGCATGCAACGAGGCGTATATGCGGATGATCTTCGATCGTTACCGCCCGGAGATTGTCTTTCATGCCGCTGCCTACAAACATGTTCCTTTAGTGGAAGTCAACCCTTGGGCGGCGATCAGCAATAATATTCAGTGTACCTTGACTTTGACAAAGCTATCGGAAGAATTCAGGGTCAATCGTTTCATTATGATTTCTACCGACAAGGCGGTTCGACCGCAGGGTATAATGGGCGCCACGAAACGGATTTGTGAACTCATCACACTATTTAGGTTCGACTGCAGCGTCACCAAGTTTATCGCCGTTCGTTTCGGCAATGTGTTGGGGAGTTCGGGCAGCGTCATTCACAAGTTCAAGCATCAGATAGAACAAGGCG
>JADHWD010000186.1 GCA_016783645.1 bacterium | reverse complement strand
TTGATATCAAAGCCGCTGATTTTAATAACTGTACAAATCAAAACGTTGACTTACGAAGAGTGTAACAATTTATACCCACACGAAATAGCGAAGAGCCAAAAAAATATTCTGAAAATATCGACAATTTTTTGTCGATGTGACAGCGGTAAGCGCCTATTTTCAAGAGAGATATATCTTTCCGGTCATTTAATCTTTTTCACCGCCACTAACACCTCCACTATATGCCCGTCGACTTTGACTTTCCGCCAGATGTTTCTTATCACTCCTTCTTTATCAATGAGAAAAGTGGTCCTTTCAATCCCCAGTTTCTCTTTACCGTACATTTTTTTAATCTTCAGGACATCGTATAATTCGGCGATATCCCGGTCAACATCCGATAGAAGCGGGAAATTCAGATCGAATTTGTGGATGAAATTGTCATGCGCCCTGAGTGAATCGGGGCTTACTCCGAAAATGTGAGCTCCCGCTTTTTCTAACTCCTTCTTATAATCCCTGAAACCGCAGGCTTCTTTAGTGCATCCGGGAGTGTTATCTTTGGGATAGAAATACAACACTACTATACTGCCGCGGTAATCCTCCAGATGAAAATTACCTCCTTCACTTGATTCCAGCATGAAGTCCGGAGCGATATCTCGGACATTCAGTTCTTCTGCCATCTATTACTCCAGAAATTATAATTTTTTATATATAAAATAACAACGGTATATTTTAAAATCAATTTTTAGCTATGAAACTGGGTAGTTTTTTGCGGCGAATATTGGTTTTAGATTCTACGTCTAAAGTCAGGACAGACTGTCTGAGAATAACGATATGATATTCTGCCGGACATACTGTAACCGGTTATCCATTTAGGTCAGGAAATCTTATTATTCATTAAGGGCGGTGTACTGACCCAATAGGTTGTTTTCAGATGAAGATTTGGATTGGTAGGCGGGGGGTTTATCCCCCCGCACCATATGTCCGGGGACAAGCCCCCGACCTACCAATTGAGAATGTAACTAACCTTAACAGACAGTACAGGCGGGTTTAAAACCCGCCCCTACAATATCCTTTGGTAGGGGCAGGTTTGTAACCTGCCCAATAAAAATGCTGAACAAACTGGATAACCGATTACTGTAATATCACATATCTCATATCTCATATCAAATATCACATATCACATATCAAATATCTCATCCCGCTTCCGCAAAATTCGGGAGCAGCCGTTTAAGAAATTTTCCGGTGTAGGAATCCGGTGATTGGGACACTTCCTCCGGCGTCCCTTCGGCGATGATTGTCCCTCCGGCGTCGCCGCCTTCGGGACCCAAGTCAATGATATAGTCGGCGGTCTTAATCACATCCAGATTATGCTCAATCACCAGCACAGTGTTGCCCTTCTCAACTAAGCTGTTCAGTACCGATAACAGCATCTTGATATCGGCGAAATGGAGTCCGGTGGTGGGTTCGTCCAGGATATAAAAGGTCTTGCCGGTGGCGATTTTGGATAATTCAGCCGCCAGTTTCACCCGCTGAGCTTCACCGCCGGACAAAGTGGTAGCTTGCTGGCCAAGATGAATATATCCTAACCCCACATCGTATAAGGTCTGCAGTTTCCTGGCGAGTGGCGGGATGTTATGGAAAAATTCTAAGGCTTCCTCCACCGACATATCCAGAACCTCGGCGATGCTGCGGCCCTTGTACAGTATTTCCAAAGTTTCGCGGTTATAGCGTTTCCCTTTGCAGGCTTCGCAGGGGACATAGACATCGGGGAGGAAGTGCATTTCAATCTTGATGATTCCGTCGCCTTTGCAGGTTTCGCACCGTCCGCCTTTGACATTGAAAGAGAATCTGCCGGGTTTGTAACCCCGTAATTTTGATTCAGGAAGCTGGGCGAACAGGTCGCGGATATAGTTGAATAGACCTGTATAAGTGGCGGGATTGGAACGGGGAGTGCGCCCGATAGGCGACTGATCGATATCAATCACTTTGTCGAGATATTCTGTCCCATGAATGAATTTATATTCCAGGGGCTTCAGTTTGGAACGGTGCAGTCTTTGCGCCAAAGCGGGATACAGCGTTTCATTCACCAAGGTGCTCTTGCCGGAACCTGATACGCCGGTGATGAGGGCGAATTTTCCCAAAGGGATTTTGACAGTGATGTTTTTCAGGTTATTGCCTTTTGCGCCTTCGATGATAAGATGCCTGCCGGAGCCGAGTCTTCTGTTAGAGGGCAGGGGGATTTCTTCCCTTCCGGAAAGGAATCTGCCTGTCGGAGTATCGGTCTTTTTAATGTCTTCCAGCGCTCCCTGCGCAACTATATAGCCGCCGTTGACACCCGCTCCCGGCCCTAAATCCACTATATGATCGGCGCTTTCAATCATCTCACGGTCATGTTCCACTACAATTACAGTGTTGCCCAAATCGCGCAGTTGAATCAGAGTGTCAATCAATCTGCGGTTATCCCGCTGATGCAAACCGATGGAGGGTTCATCTAATATATATAAGACTCCGACTAACTGGGAGCCGATTTGTGTGGCGAGGCGGATGCGCTGAGCTTCGCCGCCGGATAAAGTGCCGGTCATTCTATTGAGGGTGAGATAATCCAGCCCTACATTCATGAGGAATCCTAAACGGGATTTGATCTCTTTCAATATCTGGCGGGCGATGATAGTATCTATGTCGCTGAGGGATAGATTATCAAAGAAATTCAGCGCTCCCTTTATTGAATAGCCGGTCAACTGCGTGATGGAAAAATTTTGAATCTTGACGGAACGGCTTTCCGGTCTGAGTCTTTCTCCGCCGCAGGCTTCGCAGGGGACATTGCCCATGAAACTCTCTATCCATTCTCGGATACCGCTGGAATCAGTCTGCTGATACCGGCGGCTGAGGTTGTTCACAACTCCTTCCCATTTACCGAAGTACTCCCAAGCGCCCTTGCGGCTGGAATGTTCCCAGCGGAATTTAATCTCCTCTTCACCGGAACCATACAGGACGATGCGCCGCTGTTCTTCGGTCAATTCGTTCCAAGGGGTATGGACTGAGAATCCACAATGGTCAGCGACCATTTTTATCATGGAAAAGTACCAGCCCTTCCTGCCTTCGCCTAAAGATACCAATGCGCCTTCCCAGATAGACAAATCAGGATTCGGAACTAATGATTTGGAGTCGATTTCCATTTTAGTTCCCAGCCCGGCGCATTGCGGGCAGGCTCCGAAGGGGCTGTTGAAAGAGAAGATGCGGGGCTGTAAATCCTCATAACTAATACCGCAATCGGGGCAGGCGAAATGTTCGCTGAATAATATCTCGTCACCGTCGATCACATCTATCAGCGCTAATCCCTCCGCCAGCTTCAAGGTAGTTTCAAGCGAGTCGCTCAATCTGCCGTGGATATTAGGATTCACCACTAACCGGTCGACGATAATTTCGATATTATGAATCTGATATTTTTTAAGTTCGATCTTTTCTTCCAGGCTCTTCACTTCGCCGTCCACGCGGACTCGGACAAAACCGTTTTTCCGGGCGTCTTTGAACACTTCACGGTATTCTCCCTTCCGCCCCCGCACCACAGGGGCTAATATCTGGAATTTAGTCCCTTCCGGCAGGGACAATATCAAGTCGGTCATCTGCTGAACCGTCTGCCGTTCAATCTGCCGGCCGCAGTTATAGCAGTAGGGGACGCCGATGCGGGCGTATAAAAGTCTGAGATAATCATATATTTCGGTCGCTGTGCCGACGGTGGAGCGGGGATTGCCGGAAGTGGACTTCTGCTGAATGGAAATCGCCGGGGATAAACCCTCGATATATTCCACATCGGGTTTTTCCATCAAGGAAAGAAATTGCCTGGCGTAAGCCGATAATGATTCAACATACCGGCGCTGCCCTTCGGCGTAGATGGTGTCGAACGCGAGCGAAGATTTGCCGGAGCCGGATAGACCGGTGATCACTACTAACTTATTGCGGGGTATCTCGACATCGATGTTCTTTAGATTGTGTTCAGCCGCGCCTTTGATGAATATTTTATTGTCTAAATTCAATGTCTTTAATTATCAAATACTTATATTTATTGTAGTAGGATTTATATATTTCTCTTGAAAATAGGGTTTAGGGTTTAGGGTTCAATTCAATGTGGTGTCGACTCTCCGCAGTCGACACCATTCATAATAATCTTAGTGTCATGCGGGGACGCATGACACCACCAGGAACTGTGCTGGCAGGCGTCCCCGCCTGCCAGTAATCCGATTTTCATGCTTCGGGGCGCGCCGGCGGCGCATGAGGGTTTATCTTGAAAATAGGGTCTAGGGTCTAGGGTCTAGTTCAATGTGGTGTCGACTCTTCGCAGTCGACACCATTCGACTGTGTTGTCAGGCGTCCCCGCCTGACACCACCCCGATTTTCATTCTAAGTTGTACCGCCCCGGCGGCATGAGGGTTTATCTTATAAGTTACAGAAAATTGAACAAATTATCAAGTATTTTCCATATTTTAATATAGTGAAAATCTGTGATACTTTAATCGGACAAGTAAAAATTGAAAAGGGAAAACAAATGACACGAAAACTTGACAATATCAATAATAAATGTAAATTAGGGTTAATCGAGGTACGCTGTTGAAATTCAAAAGGAGATCTTAAAATGAAAAAATTGGTCATAGGGCTATGCTATTTAGCGTTAATAGCTGGCGGAGTATTCGCTCAAGCGAATTTCACCGCCAGACCCGGAGCGCTAATCAACTCTGCCGATTTCGGAGTAAAAATGGGCGCGGTCAATCCTTACATAGGCATCGATATTGCCTGGGTGACAGTATCTTTCAATGAATCTTATGATTACAATTTCATATACCCTTCTTACTCCGGAGCAGCTTTTCAGACTATCAGCAAGGAAACATACGAGATGAACGGTAATGCAATTCTATTCGTCCCTCACGCCGGATTGAAAATATATTTCAACGATGAATTTATAACAGGTAAAACGATTCCTTATCTCAGGGGCGGATTTTTCATGAGCATCCCCAGTGTTTCCGTAGATTGGAAAGAAACCGATGAAAATTGGTATTATGAAAATGGCGTTTTAGTGGATTACGATCCTTGGGAAGACAGCGGAGAACTCGAAGATGAGGAATTGGAGCTGGTTGAAGATATTTTATCCTTCTGGGGGCTGGAAATCGGTTTCGGGGCGGAATATTTCTTCTCCGATAATTTCTCCCTCGGCGGTGAATTCGGTATGAGGATGCTGTTCAATGATGTGAAGGCTTCAGGGGATGATGAATGGTCGAGCGGCCAGCAGGGCAGTTCTTATTATGAGCATCAAACCGAAGCTTGGGAAGATGAGGTATCCGCCACATTCAAGCTCACATATGCAGTATTGACTTTAAATTACCATTTTTAATCAATAATCTTCAATAGCGTACCAAGATTATTCTCCGAGCACCGAGCACCGAGCACCGAAAATGGAAAACCGCCCTCTCTTTTCACCGCTTAAATGATTCACCAATTAACTACTTAACCGCTGACCGCTGACCGCTGACAGCTAATAGCTATTTTCAATAAAATTCTACATTTGACATTGCGGATTTCAGGATGGAGGTTTTATGATAATGCGTAGAACAATCATCGCGGCTCTGTTTATTTTAGCATTCGTTAATACCGTCCAGGCTCAGAACAGCTGGAATGTGACTTTATCCGGTTCAATATACGGCCTGTTTCATTGTTCCGATGTCGCGCTTTACGGCGATTACGCCTGCCTCGCCTGCGGAGAGAGCGGATTGAAGATTGCGAACATATCCAATCCGGTTAGTCCATATATCGTCGGAATATACAACACGCCGGGATTCGCTAAAAGCCTCGTTATCGATGGCAGTCTGGCTTATGTCGCTGATGAATACGATTCCGGCTTGAGAATCATAGATATCTCCCAGGTTTCCAATCCCGTTGAAATCGGCTTTTGCGATACTCCGGGGCAATGCATGGGTGTGGATGTGGAAGGGGATTACGCTTATGTGGCGGACGGCAAATTCGGTCTGAGAATCATCGATGTGAGCGATCCTTCGCAGCCGCTTGAAATAAGTTCCTTGGAGGGTATTGAGGATGTGTTAGCGGTGGATGTTGATTCTGGATATGCGTATCTGGCTTGCTATTCCGATGGTTTGGTGATCGTCAATGTGGAAGAGCCTTACAATCCGGTTATGACTAGAGCATGCGACACACCCGGCGCCGCTCGCAATGTCACCATCGCCGATACTCTCGCTTTCATCACCGATTATAATTATTGGCTGAGGATAATTGATATTAGGGATAATTCGAGTCCCTTTGAGGTGGGATATTTCCAAATACCCGGGGGAGGTGTATTCGATGTTGCAGTGTCAGGAATCTATGGATTCATCGTTGTCGATTATCAAGGCTTAAAGGTTCTCGACATCTCGCAACCATCCCAACCCGTTCTAACGGGATATTACGGCGCATCGGTATGCTTAGGCGTCGAAGTCTCTGGATATTACGCTTATGTAGCTAACCGCAACGGTTTGTTGATCCTCGACTGCAGCGAAGCGATTAATAACTGAGACTACTTTAAATAAAGCAGTTTTTCCACCTTCATTTCCGCATCAGCTTTTAATACAGCGAAATAGATCCCGGAAGATAATCCTTCGCCATTAAATGGGATGATATAATCACCGCATGCGAAATATCCATATACCAGCTCCTGTATCAACCTGCCCGTAGTATCGTAGATCGATAATTTTATATTCTGTGATTTTGGCAGGTGAAGATGAATGGATGTGTTGTCATTGAAGGGATTGGGATATATTTCTAAGCGAAGTGAATTTTCTGAGGTAATGGAAGGATTGAAATTTCTTGATGTGGCAAAAACATTGATAGTCGTCGTTGCTCCGGCGGGCAGATTGAACTCTACATAC
>JADHWD010000185.1 GCA_016783645.1 bacterium | reverse complement strand
GATAATAGGATTTCATCGAAGATTGAATAAATTCAATGTTTTCATCTCCTTCATCCCTTTCATCCCTGTAAATTTTAATAATTGGAAATGTCACTGTAAGAGATGAACTCTTACATCGAATGAGTAAGTATCTAAAGTCTAAGGTCCAATTCTCACCTTGCCACATCGGCGACATAGGGAAGAATAGCTAAATGTCTGGCGCGTTTGATAGCTTTCACCAGCTGTCTTTGATGAGAAGCGCAGGTTCCGGAAATCCGCCGGGGGATGATTTTACCCTGATCGGTGACAAACCTGTGCAGAAGCTTTTCATCTTTATGATCAATATATTGTATTCCGTTTTCGCAAAAACGGCAGATACGAGTTTTAATTCCTATCATGCTTAATCCTTAAGATATCATCTTTTATAGTTTCAAGTCCTTATAGCCGAAATCATAGCTGGAACGATCTTCTTTCAGGGAATCGTCAGAAGAATGATCACTTTTGGAACCTTCCGCCTCCTCCTTACTAACATTGCTGTCCACATCAGAATTATCCTGTTCATCGTCCGATTGCCGATAATTATTATTATAGAAATCGGTGGTGTTGTATTCTCTTTTATTGAGGAATTGAATCCGGCGGGCTTTTATCTCCACCATATTACGGTTGTAGCCGTCTTCAGTCTTCCAGTTCCGGCTTTGAAGTTCGCCTTCAACTAACACCGCCGAACCCTTTATAAGATTCTCGTTACAGCTTTCCGCCAGTTTGTACCAGGCGACTACGCCGATGAAACACACATCTTCCTTCCAATTACCCAAATTGTCTTTGAATTTACGGTTGGAAGCGATATAAAAATTAGTCACCGGAGTCCCGGTGGTGGTCTGTCTGAAGACCGGATCCTTGATCAAATTGCCCACTATGATAACATTATTGATATCGGGCATCCTTAAATCAGCCATCGTAAATCCTCGTTTTAAACCGTATTCACTTGTTCACTTTCTAACTGCTTCTTCTTCTGTTCCTCTTCCCGTTTCTTCATCCGAGTTTCCTCCTGCCGGATTTTCCGCAATATCTTATCATCAAAATAGATTGTAAGATAACGGAGGATATTCTGATTGATGCGGAAAGTCCTTTCAAGTTCCTGCACCGCTTCACCGGCGGCGCGGTAACTTAATATCACATAGTAGCCGTATTGGCGCTTGTCAATCTCATAGGCCAGCCGGCGTTTACCCCAATGGGTAGTTTCAAACAGTTCGCCGCCGGAATTGGTGATCACTTCGACAGATCTTGTGACTACCGCTTCGATTTTATCCGGATCCAGCGCGCTGTCAATAATGAATGTAGTCTCGTATTGACGCATCTGATTCCCTTCGGTTTTAGACAGCCCCTCTAAAAGGAGCAGGGTGTTGATTAAATAAGGGAGGGATGAAATTATCCCTCCCGCTGAATAATAATATTTTATATTAAGGGCGCTATTACCAGCGCCACAACTGACATTAACTTGATGAGAATATTCAAAGAGGGACCGGCGGTATCTTTGAACGGATCGCCTACAGTATCGCCCACAACTGCGGCTTTATGAGTAGGTGAACCTTTGCCGCCGAGATGCCCTTCTTCAATATATTTCTTGGCGTTATCCCAGGCGCCTCCGGCGTTAGCCATGAAGATAGCCATGCAAACACCGGTAGCGGTCACGCCTGCCAGCAATCCGCCGAGCATCTCCTTATTTATAAAACCGATAACAACCGGCACAGTAATGGCTATCAATCCCGGCACAATCATCCGTTTGATAGCGGCGGCGGTGGAAATATCCACACAGCGTTTGTAATCAGCGGTAGCCTTGCCTTCCATCAAGCCGGGGATCTCCTTGAATTGACGCCGTACTTCTGCTATCATATCGAATGCGGCGTCGCCCACTGCGCTCATGGCGAAAGAACTGAAGAGGAAGGGCATAAGCGCTCCAAAGAATAATCCGGCGATCACATAAGGATTAGTGACATCGATGGCGGTGATGCCAGCCTGCGACTGGAAGGCGGCGAACAGCGCCAAAGCTGTTAAAGCGGCGGAACCGATAGCGAATCCTTTGCCGATAGCGGCGGTGGTGTTGCCGACCGCATCAAGTTTATCGGTGCGGGCGCGGATTTCAGGTCCTAATTTTGCCATTTCAGCTATTCCGCCTGAATTATCCGCCACAGGTCCATAAGCGTCCACTGCAAGCTGGATACCGGTAGTTGACAGCATTCCTACAGCGGCGAGGGCGATACCGTATAAACCGGCGGAAACATAAGCTAAAATGATAGCGATGCCGATGCAAAACACCGGCAGAGCGGTTGACCGCATACCCAAAGATAATCCGGCGATGATGTTGGTCGCCGCACCGGTTTCCGACCTCTTGGAAATCGATTGCGCGGGTTTTCTATCTTTGGAAGTGTAATATTCTGTGATTAAACCTACTGCGATACCGGCTGCTAAACCGATAACAGTTGCGAGGAATAATCCTCCCGCATTCAGTTCTCTCAAAGTCCCGCCCATATTATTGATCGGACTGGCGATTGGATTGGGCACCAGCCATTTAATGACGGGATAGGAGGCGGCTACCATCAAGATACCGGCTCCGAAAGTGCCGAGATTTAAAGCGGCTTGAGGGTTACCGCTTTCTTTAGTGCGTACTGCGAAGGTACCTAAAATAGAAGCTATTATTCCGACACAAGCCAAAATCAGGGGAAGCAGAATCAGATTAAGCGCTATACCGGCGTTGGAAGCGGTTAAATAAGCGATACTGAGCACCATAGTGCCGACGATTGAACCTACATAAGATTCAAAGAGGTCAGCGCCCATTCCCGCCACATCGCCGACATTATCGCCGACCAAATCAGCGATAACCGCGGGATTGCGCGGGTCATCTTCAGGGATACCGGCTTCAACTTTACCCACTAAATCAGCTCCGATATCGGCGGCTTTAGTATAAATACCGCCGCCTACGCGGGCGAACAGGGCTATCGATGATGCGCCCATGGAAAAACCGGTGATCGCCTGCACCACTCGGCCAAAATCGGTAGTTCCATCTATCCCTAAAAATAACTTGCTGTAGATTATAAATAGCAAACTTAATCCTAGAACACCCAATCCGACCACGGACATACCCATAACTGTCCCGCCAGAGAAAGCAACTGCGAGCGCTTTATTCAACCCGGAACGGGCGGCGTTAGCGGTGCGGACATTAGAGTTAGTGGCGACGCGCATCCCAAAATATCCCGCCAATGCGGAGCAGAATGCGCCAACGACAAATGACACTGCGATTATCGGACTGCCGATGGAATTACCGCTGGCGTCCTTGCTGACCGCATAAATCACAAACAGAAGAACGGCTGCTACAATCACAAATATGGACAGCACTTTGTATTCGCGTCCCAGAAAAGCCATAGCGCCCTGCTGAATATAACCTGAAATCCTGCGCATTGTTTCATTGCCGGGATCCTGTTTGGAGACCCATCTCGATTTCATCAGCGCGAATAAGAGCGCTACAACCCCTAACAGCGGAATCCAATAGCTTATTTGGAGCATTTATCCTCTCCTGAATTGTTCATGTTTTTATTTCTTTTCTTTTATTTGTGGTGTCGACTCTCCGCAGTCGACACCATTTATTTGTTTTTTAAGAAAATGCTGTCGACCGTAAAGGGTTGATAGCACATAAATATTAATTTAGTTCTTTTTTTCTCAAATTTATTTAAAAAAATTAGAAATATTTAGGTCGCTTTATCGGCGATAGTCGGCGTATTGAACCGGTTCATGGCAGCGTTTATACCATCGTGAATATAGGTTATCACCGCTTCCGCCGCCTGCTCAATCATATGAATCACTATCTCCTCTTCTTTGACGCTTATTTCGGATAGTACATAATTGCGAAGATCCCCCGGAGGTGTTTCCCTGCCGATACCCAGCCTCAAACGCGGTATTTGTTCGGTTCCTAAATAATAAATAACAGAGGCGAGTCCTTTCTGCCCCCCGTCACTGCCGCCGGAACGAAGCCTGATACGGCCCAAAGGCAGATTCACATCATCGCATATGATGAGCAATTGGTCATGGAAAATATCCTCCCGTTCGACGATATTCAGCAGAGGTCTTCCCGATAAATTCATGAAACTTGTGGGTTTCACCAGCATGATTCTTCTGCCGCTCACCATCTTTTCTGCGGCGAAATATTCACCCTTCCCCGGCTTGAAATTTATTTTGAATCGTGAAGCCGCTGCTTCGACTACTCGGTAGCCCAGATTATGCCAGGTCCAGCGGTATTCGGGGCCCGGGTTTCCTAAACCTGCGATCAATAATTGTTCCTGCGCCACGAAAAATCCTTTTACCCTTATTTCTTCTCGGACTCGGATTCGCCGGAGGTTCCTTCCTGATCGGCGCCTTCAGCCGGAGCTTCTTCAACTGTCACTGCTGCCTTAGCCACTGTGGGTGATACGACCGTCGCGATGGGATGTTCAAGATTATGGAGGAAGGTCAACTCCGGATAGTGCAAATCCTTGATCAAGACTGATTCATTGATTTCCAGCCCGCTGACATCTATCTGTATCGAACTTGGTATATCTTTGGGAAAGCATTCGACTCTGAGTCTGCGGCGGTGAATTTCCAGCACGCCGCCGGAGTTCTTCACTCCCTCGGGAATTCCGGTCATCTCAACTTTTACTGTAACTTCCAGTTTAGTGCCCCGGGTGATACCGAGAAAATCCACATGTTCGATTTTATCAGACACCGGGTCAAGTTGGATCTCCCGGAAAATCACTTCATATTCCTGACCTTCTATCTGAAGTTTGACAAGACTTGGTTTCTTGGCGATAGTATTATTCAAATCCTTCAATATGACGGTCAGCATCCTGGATTCATAATTGGTTCCATAGAATATCGCGGGCACTTTACCTTCACGGCGCAGACGGCGTGAAGCGTTTTTGCCGGTTTCTGTCCGTACCGCCGCCTGTAAAATCACATCTTCCATGTATACTCTGCCTCTGAATGTAAATTAATCACTTAAATCGTTTATTTTCTTTGTTATAAGTAGATTTTCACTCCGCTGCCGCTGAAAAAACGGCTCATGGCTCTGATATTTAGTTAAGACTCAGGACTCAAGACGCAAGTAATTGAATGATATCGACTGAGGAGGGTCGATACCACACCATTATTTTCTGGCAGTTACAAAATCTATCCGTCAACTGTCGACTGTCGACTGTCAACTATTTTCAGATTAAACCCTCATGCGCCGGCGGCGCACAACTTAGCATGAAAATAGCGGCTTTGGACTTTAGACTTTAGACCCAGGACTCAAGACTTAGAACAAGGGCGAGCACATTGGTTCGCCCCTACTAGACCCCAGACCCTAGACCCTATTTTCAAAGTTTTTCCCCTTCGGGGAAGGGCGGCCGCAAGGGCCGCCCCTACATTTACCGTTCACTGTTCACCGTTTACTGTCGACTGTCGACTGTCGACTGTCAACTATTTTCAGATTACACGAAAAGCGAGCTGATGGATTGTTCCAGATGAGTCCTTTTAATAGCTTCACCGAACATCGATGCGCAGCTGATCACCTTTATCTTGGAATGTTCCCTGTCCTCTCTCAAGGGGATAGTGTCAGTCACTACAAGTTCTTCAATAGGGGATTCAGCGATTTTTTCATAAGCCTGTCCCGACAGCATAGCGTGGCTGCAACAGGCGATGACGCTCTTTGCGCCCCGCTCCATCATCTTGACCGCGGCTCCCACCATAGATCCGCCGGTGTCTATCAGGTCATCAACAATCAGCACATTCTTTCCCGATACTTCACCTATCACCGTCTCTATTTCAGCGACATTAGGACGGGGGCGCTGTTTATTCACAATCACCAGATCCGCATTTAAGTTCTTTCCATAAAATGAAGCCATTTTAGTAGAGCCGATATCGGGGGCTACAATAGTCAGATCGGGAATCTGCTTCTTTACTAAATAATCCAGAAATATATACGAAGCGTACAGATGGTCGACCGGCACTTCAAAGAATCCCTGAATCTGCCCGGCATGCAGATCCATAGTCAACACCCGGTGAGCGCCGACATTGGTTAAAACCTGAGCTATCACTTTTGAAGAAATAGCGACTCGAGGCTCATCTTTGCGATCCTGCCGGGCGTAGCCGAAATATGGTATGACTACGGTGATGCGCCGGGCGGAAGCCCGCTTTGCGGCATCGATCATGAAAAGCAATTCCAGTATATTTTCCGCCGGCGGGAAAGTGGATTGTATCAAGAACACATCCGTGCCCCGGATATTCTGGCTGAATTTCACAAAGATTTCACCATCGGAGAAACGGACGCGTTCCAGTCCGCCTAATTCGACACCAAGATATTCCGCAACCTTCCGGCCTAAAAACATGTTTGCGCTACCCGCGAATATGTTCATTTTATCCATACAGCAGTAGTCCTTGATATAGTTCCCGCTATCAAAACCGGAATATCAGCGTCGCCGGCGGTTTCCGGTTATCATCAGGATATATGAAAAAACTAATTTTTATATTATCAGCTGGGGCGGAAGGATTCGAACCTCCGGATGCGGGGACCAAAACCCCGTGCCTTGCCCCTTGGCTACGCCCCAAATGAAGTTCAAGGCTGCCGGATGATTTCTATATCTAGCAGCCTTGAAGATGTTGAATCACCTATTCCTCATCGCCGTAACTGCGGATTTTGGAAGGATCCGTCGACTCCCGCAATTCTTTATAGCGGGACAAGATGAGGGTTTCAATGTGCTGGCGGAAGTCGTTGCTTATCGGATGCGCGATATCCTTATAGGAGCCGTCGCCTAATTTCCTTGACGGCATGCAAACGAAGAGCCCCGTTTTTCCCTGGATAACTTTCAACCCGCGCACGACAAAGACATCGTCAAAAGTGATGTTAA
>JADHWD010000184.1 GCA_016783645.1 bacterium | reverse complement strand
TCAATAAAATGGCGGCGGAACATGGAATCGAAAATTTCACCGATATGATCGCAGATGAAACCGCCGCTGTAACCGAAGAGGAAACGCTGGAATTTATCATGAGCAAGAATCATCCGGCGCTGTCCATGCCACCGCTTTTCTGACACATTCTCGATATTCGATTTTTGATTCTTGATTCTTGATTTATAGATCATAAAATTCGTGACAATTCGAGTTCATTCGTGGTTAAATAATGGATAATTATCAATTGCCGATTACAATCGCTGTGTGCGGTAAGGGCGGAGTGGGTAAATCAACCATCGCCGCTCTGATTATACGCTGGCTGAATGATAAAGGCGTCAAATCCATTTTAGCGGTGGACGCTGACGCCAATGTGAACCTGAACGACCTGCTGGGTGCGGGAGCGGGCGAACCCATCGGAGCTATCCGCGAAGAGATGAAAGACAAGGTCAACGACCTTCCCGGCGGGATGACCAAACAGCAGTTTTTAGAATATAAGATACATCAGAGTTTAGTTGAGACGCCTGATTTCGACCTCATCACTATGGGCCGGCCTGAAGGTCCCGGCTGTTACTGCTACGCTAACAGCCTTCTGCGGGATATTCTGAAGACGCTTTCCGATAACTACCAATATGTGGTTATCGACAATGAAGCGGGGATGGAGCATTTGAGCCGCCGGACGACGCAGAATATCGATTATATGTTCATTGTATCCGGCCCATCAGTGCGGGGGATTCAGACCGCCGGACGCATCGACCGACTGCTGAAAGAACTGGATACAAGGGTGGAAAATAGGTATTTGATCATAAACCGCGCCTGCGAGGGATTATCGACCGCGATAGAAAAGCAAATCGCACAGGAAGGATTGGAATTGCTTTTTATATTGTATGATGATGATGAAATCAGGAGATTGGATTCCGAAGGAAAGCCTATATATGATATATCTAAAAAATCGAAGGTATATGATTCATTTGACGCAGTATTGTCCGGCTGTTTCAAAGCGATTGTATGATAAACTGACTCTACCCGCCGCTAATCTTTCCCTTTTTCACTGTTATGATTTGAATATTTTAAAAATCCGGTGTGAGAACCGCGCTAAATCAAAGCCTTTTTGATATTGTCCAATTCTTCATCGGTTATTTCCCATAGCCCGGCGGCGGCGCTGTCAATTTGTTCTTCAATTTCTTTCAATCTGCCGAAATTCCCATCCGAGGCTGCTTGATGCGCTTGTTTGGACAGTTCGGCTAATTCGGAATGGTATTTCTAGCGGCGGTCGAATTTGGGTAGTGTCGGCTGATTATTGTTGATATTTCTTCTTAATTTGCAAAAAATCCATATAACACCGTCATTCCGGCTTGTCCGGAATCGATTCCCGGCACTCCGCCATTTGGCGGATTGCGGGAATGACGATGATTGGGGTGATCACAATTATAAGGGGACACAACCCAGAATTACAAGAGCGCTGGTATTTATAATGAGCGACATAAATAATTGTAATGTAGAAATGTCGGGATTGAGACAATCCCGACTACACAAGAAGAGCACCCACCGTGGAGTCAGGATTGTCTCAATCCTGACATGTAAATGACAAGAATTAATGTCGTTTATTATAATTGAACAAAGTGTTACAAAAAATCTTTATCAAACGATTTTTCATATTGAATTTTAATAACGCT
Source organism: bacterium (assembly GCA_016783645.1). Classification (GTDB taxonomy): domain Bacteria; phylum Electryoneota; class Tariuqbacteria; order Tariuqbacterales; family JADHWD01; genus JADHWD01. The sequence goes on along the minus strand of JADHWD010000184.1, from coordinate 5,224 downwards.
CAATTCGTGTTCCCGGCAGGTTTCAAGGGTGAAGCCCGTAACTTTGCCAGGGATATTCATAGACCGTGCGCTTAAAACCGTATTTTTCAAGTTTTCCCCGAAATTCTTGACATAATGGAGTATAATATTTAACTTTTAAAATGCGGTCTTCCGCTCATCAAATTGAAAAATAATTTCATTATACAATTTATCGGAGACGCTATGAACATCAAGAACAGACATGGAATGTTTTCCATGAAAAGAATTTTGACATTTTTAATCATTCTCACCGCCGCTTCGACGCTGACATTCACCGGCGTATCTGCGGAAGTGATTACTTACAGTGACAGCTGGGGTGAATCCGGTTTTAATTTAATCGATCAGGATAATTCCGGCGTCGAGATTGTCTTCTCCATCACCAATATGTACATCGAAGACTTAGTGGTCGATAATCAGGTGATGAAGGAGGTGCAGCTCCCCGGCATTTTCCTCCCCAATGACGCCGGCGCTCCCAACCTCCCCGGGACCGGCCGTTATATCGCCATGCCGGTAGGCGCGTCCGCCAAGTATGAAATCCTCAGCTTCAGAACGGAAATCATCCCTGATATCGAAATCGCCCCAGCGCCGCCTATTCCCAAAGAAACCGACAAAAGTCCTTTGTCTTACATCAAAGACATGGATATCTATTCCCAAGACGCTTATTATCCCGCCAGTCCTGTGATGCTGTCTGATACTCAGCAGATGCGCGGTATCGACATGGTGATTCTGGGCATCACCCCTTTCCAATACAATCCGGTCACCAAGGAATTAGTGGTTTTCCGCGATTTACGAGTCAGAGTGGATTTTCAGGGTGCGGGCGGCAATTTCAGCGAATATAATCCCCGCAGCCGTCATTGGGAACATATCCTCAAAGGCAACTTCCTTAATTATGGGTCGCTTCCAGCGCCGGAATACTACAATTCTCATAATAATACTGATGAGTTATTGACTGAATATATCATAATCGTCCCCAATGACCCGGCTTTCATCGCCTGGGCCGATACTCTGAAAAACTGGCGCAGCCAGCAGGGTATCGTCACCGATGTAGTAACTTTAGCCGAAATCGGCGGCAACACTTATAATAATATTTATTATTATTTGGTGACTGAATATTACACCGTTTGGCCGCCGGTACTGTCTGCAGTTTTAATTCTATCGGATTATCAATCCTCCGGTGATTTATATGGGATCACTTCCGGGTATTGGAACAACTACTGTGTTTCCGACAATATGTTTTCCGATGTGATACCGGATAATCTGCCGGATTTAGCTTTAGGCCGAATCTGCGCGCAGAATAATAGTCATTTGAGTACCATGATTGGTAAAATGCTGGATTACGAGCGCACTCCGCCGACCGATCCGAATTACTATATTGACCCTATAATGGCAGGCGGATGGCAAACTGACCGATGGTTCCTGCTCTGCACTGAAATTGTCTATGGATATTTCGCTAATGAGCAGGGTAAGACACCTGTCAGGCAATATGATCTATGTTACGGTTCCTCTAGTCCTGGAACACAATGGTCTACTACATATCCGGGCGCGGTAGTGAATTATTTCGGTCCTGCGGGAACGGGTTATATACCATCTACTCCCTCTTATCTCGCCAGCATGTTGACCGGCAGCGCATATGGGATAAATTCTGTAATCAATGGAGGCACTTTCCTGGTGCAGCATAGAGATCATGGTATGGAACAGCTTTGGAATGAGCCTTACTATACCATTAGTAATATCAATCAATTGACTAATGATCAACCAACCTTTGTTTTCTCAACCAATTGTCTCACCGGAAAGTATAATTACGGTTCTAACTGTTTCACGGAAGTATTTCATCGCAGCCAGTACGGCGCTTTGGGATTGAACGCCGCTTCCGAAGTCTCCTATTCATTTGTCAATGACACTTTCGTCTGGGGTATGTACGACAGTATGTGGCCCGATTTCGACCCGGGTTATGGAGCGGATTCCACCGGCGCCGCCACTCAGAGGCCCTGTTACGCAAATGTTTCCGGCAAACTTTACCTCCAGGCTTCGAGCTGGCCTTACAATCAAGGCGATAAGATAGTCACTTATCACTTATTTCATCATCACGGAGACTGCTTCATCACGCTTTATTCCGAGGTGCCGGAGAACTTGACTGTAAGCCATCAGTCGGTAGTTACAGAAGCGGATTCTTTTTTCAATATCACCGCCGACCGGGGAGCTATCATCGCTCTTACGGTCGATAATGAAATCGTGGGAGTAGGTGAAGCGGAAGGCACTCCTCAGGACATCCCATTATTAACCGGGTTACAGCAGGGCGATTCGCTCCTGATCACTATCACATTGCAGAATTACTACCGCTATATGGAATATATGGAAGTATTGCCTCAAGCCGCCCAGTATGTGATATTCAATAGTGTGGAAATCAACGATGAGAACGGCAACGGCAACGGCATGCTGGATATGGGGGAGGACGCTTATCTGTCTATCACTATGCAGAATTTCGGAATCGAGAATGCCGAAGATGTAACCGTTACCCTCGCCACTGAGGATATGTATATAACAATATTGGACAACGAGGAATTGTATGCGTTGATTCCTGCCTCAGGCACCGCGGTGGTGGCGGACGGATTTGAGATATCGGTTTCCCAAGATGTGCCGGATATGCATGAGATCGAGTTTTCGCTAACCGCCGAAAATACCTATGGCACTTGGGTATCGGAATTCACCATCACCGCGCATGCGCCTATTGTCGAATACGCGGATATAGATATTATCGACGCCGGCGGCAATAATGACCAGCATTTTGACCCCGGCGAAACCGTCGATTTCCAGGTTTATTTGGACAACAATGGCAGCGGCGATGTATTTGACCTGGAAGTCACTATTTCCACTACCGAGCCATTGATTACCATCGGAAACGAAATTGCGGTGATAGATACATTACTGGCAGGCGGACAGTCAATAGCTGAATTCTTCGATATCACCGCCAGTCCCTATATCCAGAATGGTACCATCGCGGAATTCACATTAGATATCGCCAGCGAGAACGGCTATTACACTCAACAAGTATTCTCGCTGGAAATCGGGAGTTCGCAGTACCTGCCCTCCGGGCCTGACGCTTACGGATATTACGCCTTCGACATGTATGATGGACTGTCAGCGCCGGTATATGAGTGGACCGAGATCGCTCCTTCAGCCGGAGGTTCCGGGACTTTGGCGGCTATACCAATGAACGGGGTTGCGCAGGTGACTTTGCCCTTCAGTTTCCAGTTCTACGGCGCCAGCTATACCGGAATCACCATCTGTGAGGATGGCTGGATCGCTATGGGTTCGCTGACTTCCGGTATGCCTCTTAATTTCGCTATCCCTAATACCGCGCCTCCTAATAATCTTATCGCAGTATTATGGGGTAATTTTTCGCAGGCGGGCAGCACTCAAATCTGTTACTATTACGATTCCGCCAATAACCGGTTCATCGTAGAATGGTATCAAATAAGACTGGCGAATGTAACGAATCCTACTCATAGATTCCAAGTCATTTTATTCAATCCGGCGGTTTATACCACTCCTACCGGCGACGGAATAATCCAGGCGAATTACCAATTAGTCGAGCCTCAGATTAGTTACTGCACGCTCGGAATTGAAAATTCCAGCGGCACAGTGGGATTACAGTACCGGTATAATAGTAATTACATCGAAAACGCTTCACCGCTCCAATCCGAATTCGCTATTAAATATACCACCGACGGCGGATATACTCCCGAACCGCCTACACCCTTTTCATTGTTCACCCCGATGGCGAACGATACATGCTGGGCGCTGCCCGTGGAATTAACCTGGTATTCCTCCAGCGATCCTAATCCGGGTGAAATTCCAACATACGATGTGTGGACGGATACATTACCGGATATGTCCACTATGTGGCAATTGGCCGATAATATTCCGGATACGACCCTGAGTGTAAGTACCCTCGCCGATGACCACATGTACTATTGGACAGTTTATGCCGAAGACGCTTTCACCACCGGCACTTGGGCGGATGACACACTCTATTTCAATACTTATTTCCCCGAAGCTCCCGGAGCTTTCGCACTGATTGCGCCAAGTAATGGCGTAACTATTGCGTGGGGTGAAACGCTTTTCGATTGGGAAGAGTCAATCGATCCTGATCCCGGTGATGTTGTGGATTATACCTTGTGGTTTTTAGCGGGAGAAGACTCCATAGGTTTCAATACCATGGTAGATTCAATGCTGGTCGATCCGGATACAGTTGCAGTATTAACCCCTGGTGTGGAAGCGGTTTGGTATGTGTCTGCGCATTCAATGATTCCCGAAACTACTATAGAATGTGAAGAACGGTTCACTTTCACTGCTGCACAAGCGCCAACTTTAGTAATTACGATGACTCCGGCGGTAACACCTATTGTGATACCACCTCAAGGGGGTTCCTTTGAGTTCGAATTGAATATCACTAATAACGGAACGGTTGTGGAAACATTCGATGGCTGGATAGATGTAATTCTGCCCAATTCCACCCTGTATCCGTTACTAATGCGCGAGAATATGAACTTATCACCCGGAGCTTCCATTATAAGAAATATGACTCAGTATGTTCCAGCCGGAGCGCCGATAGGAGATTACGAATACTGGGGACATATTGGCGACTATCCTAACACAATAGTCAATGAAGACAGCTTTAGCTTCGAAAAGAGCGGCTTGGATTTGGCAAATAGTCAATACAATAGCTGGATACTTTTAGGCTGGGATAGCGATTATGACAATTTTATCATCATCCCCAACAATTTTGTGCTGGAACAAAATTTCCCCAATCCATTCAATCCGGAAACATCTATCAGATTCGGAGTTCCCCAAGCGGCGAAGGTCAAGATTGTGGTGTACGATGTGATCGGAAGGGAAATTATTACGCTGGCTGACAGAGAATTTCTCCCCGGTTACCATGTCCTGAAATGGAACGCGGAGAATGCTTCTTCAGGCATCTACTTCGTTCGTATGGAATCCACCGGATTCACTGAAAGTGTAAAGATGCTGTTAGTAAGGTAACAATAACTGACCCCTTCCCGTCCATATTGGGAAGGGGTTTTAAATTTAACAACTTTCGAGGAAAAAATGAAACAGCTAATCCTCAACATCGCAACAATCTTAATCGTCTGCGCTTCAGCATCCGCCCAGCCGGATACGCTGTGGACTAAAACTTTCGGCGGAT
>JADHWD010000183.1 GCA_016783645.1 bacterium | reverse complement strand
TTCATTGTGGTGTCGACTCCCCGCAGTCGACACCATACATAATAATAACAATGTCTTAGTGTCATGCGGGGACGCATGACACCACCAGGAACTGTGCTGGCAGGCGTCCCCGCCTGCCAGTAATCCGATTTTCATGCTTGGTGGTGCGCCTAAGGCGCATGGGGGGTTATCGTGAAAATAGCTGTAGGTTGGGTTTTTAACCCACCTGTTGTATGCATTCCCACGCTAGAGCGTGGGAACAAGATGGAAAAATCCCGTTCTGGCAGGTCTTGGACGCCGCAGGCGGGTGTGACCTGCCAGTATTCCCCGGTTTCGGAGAAAGCGGGCTGTTTGTAGGGGCGGACGGCGTCCGCCCCTACCGCGGTTGACAATTATTTCGAGGGCAAACGCCGTTTGCCCCTACAATAACTGTAACTTGCGGCTTCCGTAGGGGCGAAGCATTTTAGGTTAACAATATGAATATTAATGATTCCGTTTATTTACTATGTTTTCACAGATTTTTTACTTATTTTGCGATTTGCAAGTATAGTTAAATCAATATGTTGTAAAACTGAAATTTATGAATATCTGCCAAATTTGGACTAAATCAACGGAATCATTAATCACTTTTAAAAATGCTTCGCCCTTACAAAAACATACAAATCCGCTTATTTAAGCGCATATGCCCTTAGTCCCCCTTTAAAAAAGGGGGAAATTTGAATGCCCCCGGTTTCGGAGAAATCGGGCTATGGTAATTTTATAATTATCGTCAATCCTCCGGGCGTTATCCCCGTCCATAAATCTTCGCTGACATTGAAATTGATAAGATGGGCATCGACATAAGCGTCAGCCATACTGTAAAGCAAAAATCCGGTGAGCCACCATATCAGTTTATTGCGGTCATTACGGTAAAATTTCGCCCGGTAATCATCATCGCTGCGCTTGGCTTTATTATATTCAAAATCTTGATAATAAATAGCATAAATTAAACTTAACTCCGATCCGGCGGTCACCGCCGACTTCACATACTTACGGTTGTAATACTGCCCCCAGCCGGGTAATATTAAAGATCTCCACATCGCTCCCGATGGGCTATGCGCTTTCTTTTCAACCGAATCCGGTTCTGCCGATAAGGTATCTCTGACAGTCATGGAATCAATAATGATACTATCAGGAGCGGGAATCTGTATCATCATTGAATCCGGCGCTAACCGGAGACTGTCAGACACTTCGCTGTCAATCTGGAGTTCTTGAGCTGACAGCGCGGTGAAAGTGATAGAGATAATAATACAATAAAAAAGCAGCGGCAGGTAATATTTCATCGTCATACTTAAAAGTCTCTCATACAGAGACAAGACCGCCATAGCAAGCTCCTTGTCTTGTTACTTGCGGCTTGCCACTTGTAACTTGCTGCTTGTTACTGGCGACTCGCGGCTATTTTTCAGTTATACGCTTATCATAAAAGCGCCACCGCTTCGATCTCCACTTTCACATCCAGCGGTAATCTCGACACCTGCACAGTTGACCTCGCCGGCGGATTATCTTTGAAGAACGAACCATAGACTTCATTGACCTTGGGGAAATCGTTCAAGTCTATCACGAATATAGTGGTTTTCACAATATTTTCCAATTTGGAACCAGCTGCTTCAAGGATAGCTTTGATATTATTCATCGACTGACGGGTCTGCGCTTCGATACCGCCTTCTGCAATTTTACCGGTGGCGGGATCGATGGGCACCTGCCCGGCGGTGAATATGAAACCGCCGGCGGTTACAGCCTGGCTGTATGGTCCAATCGCTTTAGGAGCTTTATCGGTTAGAATACTTCTCTTTTCCATGGATATTCCGCTTGATCTTCTTTATGTCCTTCATATAATTCTTCACTGATTAAAAGTTCCACTATCCGGGAATCCAGTCTACCTTTCACCGCTTCCTCCTGCAGGATGCTGATGGATTTTTCATGGGGGATGGCTTTCTTATAGGGCCTGTCTGCGGCGGTTAGAGCGTCATACACATCCGCCACCGCTAAAATTCTCGCCTGCAAAGGCAGCTGTTCATCTTTAATGCCGTCAGGATAACCGCTGCCGTCCACCATCTCATGGTGCCCCGCGGCATATCTCGGCACATTAGCTAACTCTTCGGTGAAGGGGATATTATTTACAATTGAACGCGTTTTCACCACATGGGAACGCATCTCCACCCATTCCTCCTGCGTGAGATTACCCCGCTTTATGGAAAGATTCTTGTACTCAAATTCATCTAAAAACGGTCTCTGTCCGTCATCACAATCAATTATATTCTTGGCGGCGATATTCTTAAGCTTCGCCTCCGCTTCATCAGATAGAAATCCGGATGTGTTCAATTGCGATAAAAATTCCACCTCGGATTCACATTCCATCTCCTCTTCCTTCATCTCCTCAAGAACCGTATCCATATCCTCACAACGGGAGTCGATTAATCTGAGCAGTTCTTTATTACGGGTATGAAACTTCATCCTGGTGATGATCCAATTCAGCCGGTCGGGATTTAAACGGGCGTTTTTCTCTAATACCGTCTCTTTAACAGCGATTTTTCCGATGTCATGCAGCCAGGCGGCGAACCACAATTCCTCTAACTCTTCATCACTGAAGACAACTTCCGCGAAAGGACCTTCTCCGGCTTCATTTATCGCATTTGCCAGGCGCATACTCATACCGGCGACCCGGCGGGTATGACCGGCGGTATGCGGCGATCTTTCATCGATAGCGGTGGCGGAAAATTTGACGAAGGAGGCGAACAGATTCTTGATGTCGCTTATCAAGCGGGCGTTTTTGATTGCAACCGCCGCCTGCGAAGCTATTGATTGTATTAACTCCTGCACATCATCCGTAAATGATACGATGTTTCCATCTTCATCCATAGCGTTTATCAACTGAATGACACCGATAATCACACCCTTTTCATCCCGCATGGGCACCGCCAGCATCGATTTTGAGCGGTAGCCAACCCGCTGATCGTAGGATCTGTCAACGACAGGACCTTCGGGAGAATCCAAATCATAGCAGTCATCCACATTGATGGGCTGACCGGTCAGCGCCACATAACCGGCGACCGATTTTCGGCTTAACGGTAAAGGAAACGCTTTGAATGAAGGCTTCCTGCCCGATTTCTTCTCCAGCGATTCGGTCTGCGCTACCCTGAAAATCAGCTTCCCTTGATCGACGGTGAACAAAGACCCCGCGTCGGAGTCGGCGAAAGAACGAGCTTCGGTGACGATCATCTCCATCAAATTATCCAACCGCACCTGACTGGTCAAAGCAATACCGATACGGTTCAACCGTTTTATTGTTTCTTCCGGATTCCGCATTTTAATCTGAAAATAGGGTTTAGGGGCTGGGGTTTAGGGTTTAGTTCATTGTGGTGTCGACTCTCCGCAGTCGACACCATACATAATAAATACAGTACCATAGTGTCATGCGGGGACGCATGACACCACCAGGAACGGTGCTGGCAGGCGTCCCCGCCTGCCAGTAATCCGATTTTCATGCTTGGTGGTGCGCCGCAGGCGTATGAGGATTTACTTTGAAAATAGCAGTAGGGTGGGTTCTTAACCCACCTTTATGCATCCCGCGCCGGAGCGTGGAAACGAGAGGAAAAAATCCCGTTCTGGCAGGTCTTGGACGCCGCAGGCGGGTGTGACCTGCCAGTATTCCCCGGTTTCGGAGAAACCGGGCTGCCGCTTCAGTGATGACATATATCATATCACATATCACATATCACATATCACATATCTAATATCACATATCTAATATCTAAATGTTCTATCCCTGCTTTCTATTTTTCTTTTCATCATTGTTAATCTCCTCAAAATCAGCGTCTTCAATCTCCCCTGGCCGGTACCGCTTCCTGTCAGCGGGCGAACTGTATCGATTGAACCTCTCTTTCCTGGCACGGGAATATTTTATTATCTTCTTTACCAGAACAGTGAGAAGTAAATATAGGATGAGGAAATATAGTATTCTTAGAATCATAATAATGATACGCTCGGATTATAATAGCGCGTTCCCTGCACTGGCTTTTTTATCTCATTCAATAATTCGCGGCGGCGCTGTTTGTTATTGACGAAATCGATGTGATCGGCGTTTATCACTAAAAGCGGAGACGCATTATAATCCCAAAAATAACGGTTATAAGCCTCGTTTAATTCCATCAAATAATCAAGCTTCAATTCCCGCTCATATTTCCGGTCTCTGATGCGGATATTATGCATCACCCTCTCCGGCGTCGACTGCAGATAGATCACTAAATCCGGCAGGGGGACAATAGGTTCCAGAATCGCTACAATCTTATCATATAACCGCATCTCTCTTTCATCAAGATTGATGGAGGCGAATATCCGATCCTTGGCGAAAATATAATCGGAGACGATAGTTTTATGAAATAAATCCGGCTGAGGAAACATCTCCAATTGACGGAAACGGGATAAGAGGAAATAAAGCTGAGTTTGAAATGCGAACCTTTTCCGGTCATTATAAAAATCCTGCAGAAAGGGATTATCCTCCGGCTTTTCCAAAATCAGCATCCCCTTGATTTCTTCCGCGATTATATCAGCTAAACTGGTCTTGCCGGCGCCGATGACGCCTTCAACCGCCAAATATTTCAATTTCGTCATTCAATATCTCCGTCAAATATCGTTACCTTATGATTATCTCTGCATTCGACGAGCAATTGCGCTATGCTTTTATTATATACCGGATGCACAGCCTCTGGCGCTATCTCCGCCAAAGGTATCAGCGCAAACAGCCTTTCAGTCATTAAAGGATGAGGAATTGTAAGTTCACCGCTATTGATGATTAAATCATCGATGAGCAGGATGTCAATATCCAAAGTCCGTCCGCTATATCTGCCATCTCTAATCCGTCCGAATTTATCCTCAACCGCTTGAAGCCGTTTTAAAAGTTCATAGGGGTTAAAACAATGATTGATAACACATGCGGTATTAAGATAATCCGGCTGACCGCTCACCCTCCAAGGCTGTGTTTCATACAAGGATGCGGTTGAAATAACTTCACTGAATTCCCCAATATATCTGACTGCCCCGCGCAGATTCTCTATCCTATCGCCTGAATTTGAACCTAAACTTAAGTAAGCGGGACACATGAGAATCAATCGGTCCTTTTAGGCCTGGTGATGACCGCCTCAATCCCGTCGATCATTCCCGGCACCGGCGGGAGGTGCTTCAGCACTGATACTGTGACTTCTTCTACTGTGAAAAACCGCAGAATCTCTTCCGCTATCGTTTCCGCCAAAGTCTCGATTAAATTGAAACGGTTATCCCCCATCACCTTTTCAACCGTCTTATAGACTTCGCGGTAATCCACCGCATTCTTAAGACTATCCTGCAGTTTCGCTCCGGAACAATCGGTTTTCAATTCCAGATTGACAGTGAAAACCGAACCCAGCAGCCGTTCTTCAGGCAGAGCTCCATGGCGGGCATGGAACCGCATCCCTTTAAGCCTGATAATATCCTGTGATTCGAGTTTAGAAATTTAAATTTACCCAATTATTTGATGAAAATCAAACATATTCATGAAAAGGAGGATATTGCGCTACGGTTTAAAAATTAATCAAAGGGAGATAGAATCTGTGTGAAAGTATAAAAATATAAATTTGTAAACATCTGCTTTAACACGCTTTAGCATATCTCATTAGAAAATTCACACCATAATCTGTAATTTTCTTTTAAAGAATAAAAAATCGATTTAATTCTAAAAACGGTTGTTATTCTCTTTATATTTTGTTATATTTGAAAAGAAGAGAAGCATTCCCCATCTTTCGGATTCATACTGGATATCTTGTCAAAATACTAAATTCGATACAAATATGCAACTCGCGGTCGATTTTGTATTATTTTATAATGAGCGACATTAATTTTAATCATTTAGTAATCCCCCCTTCCCCCCTTTAGTAAAGGGGGAGTCAGATTTCCCCCTTTTTTAAAGGGGGACTAAGGGCATAAGCGCTTAATTAAGACATTTTTCACGGAATGTAGGGGCGAAGCATTTTAGGGTAACAAGCAAAATATCAAACACTTGCAAAAAATGCTTCGCCCTGATAAGCACATCCAATTCCGCTTATTCAAGCGCTTATGGGGACTAAGGGGGATTATAGTCATTGTAAAACATACTATCGAACAAGCTATAATGTCGTTTATTTTAGCTTTATCAAAAACCTAATATATATTCGGCATTCCGGCTTGTCCGGAATCGGTCGAAATAAATGACAATATTCCTATTCTGGACACATCCGCTGTACAGCGGATCCAGAATAATCTATTGCCGAACAGACTGTTGTGACTTGAGACCCGCAACCCGCAGCTCGAATTCATTTTCATAATTAACAATATATAGGCGATTAAAATGCATACAGAGCAAATCGAACCGGACATCGAATTTTACAAAGTGACATCGGAGGAGGAATATCCATCATGGACTTCTAAGCCGGAAATCATCGATTTTTTTCATCATACTATGAAACCCTACCATGATAAGCCGGAAGACATTCAAAGAGCGCTTGATTATGCCTTTTCCGATAGTGAAGGCGAGGGCGGTTTTTTGATGCTGACTAAAGTGAACGGAAAATTAGGCGGAGCGCTGTTGATGCTTAACAGCGGCATGAAAGGCTATATTCCCGAAAACATACTGCTCTTCGTCACAGTTGATCCTTCTTTAAGGGGAAAAGGTATAGGCGGGAAGCTGATAAAGCGCTGTATCGACGAATGTTATGGCGATGTCAAGCTTCATATCGAATACGATAATCCCGCTAAGCGTCTGTATGAGCGCATCGGATTCACCAACAAATACGCTGAAATGAGGTACATCAAATGAACCGCGTGATTATCAACCTTGAAGCTTTACATCATAATATCAAAATGATTGATTCCTGGATGGGATCGCACGGCGCCT
>JADHWD010000182.1 GCA_016783645.1 bacterium | reverse complement strand
GGGGTCGTCCCTGACCCCGCCATCTTCAAAAAAACTAAACTGTTAAATGGATTCCCGCCTGCGCGGGAATGACAGGTTGTGGGGTGGGTCACTAATCCCCAGTCCTCAGAATCCAGTTGCCAAAAATCGATATGAAATTATTAGCGCATAATAAACAAATACATAGAAATACCATTTAACTAGCACAAGTCGTTTATCATACTAATAATGTCTTTGGTGTACCAAAAGAGTACTATTGATATTGTCTTCATTCCCACCTCATATATTCCGTTTCGATTCCGGCTAAGAGCTTTTCTTTATTAGGGACGACACGGGCGCTGAAGCCGAACCTGCCGCTCGATTGCAGAGGAATACTGCCTTTGAATGAAGCGGCGCTGTCTCCGTCCATAGAGATGAATTCCAGCGGTATCGCTTCGCCCGCATCGATTTCCCGGTGTTCATTTATCCGTCCGAAGTATATCTCCGTCGATATATCATCCGGCTTAAGATTTCCCAGATGGACTTTAATAGTTACATTGTATCTGTCATTGACATTGTGAGAATCTATGGTGTCTTCTAATACATCGATAATCCTCACCTGATGCCAATTTTCCCGGATGCGGGATTTCCACTCAGATATCTCCTTGATGAGGGAGAAGTTATTATCCGATAACTTCTCCCAAGCCTTTTCAGCGGGGATATAGAATTTATTCACATAATCGAAAATCATACGGTTGGTGGAGAATTCACAGCAATGGACTTTCATGGAATTTTTAATATAGCGTATCCATCTGCGCGGTATGTTATTGGAAGTTCTTTCGTAGAAAGCCGGAATCACTTCCTGTTCCAATAAATCATATATGGCATTGGACTCGACTTCATCCTGCAGTTCGAAATCATCGTATTCTTCACCCCTGCCTATAGCCCATCCGGCATGCGGCTGATATCCTTCCTCCCACCATCCGTCGAGGACGCTCATGTTGAGTCCTCCGTTGAAAGCGGCTTTCATGCCGGAGGTGCCGCTGGCTTCCAGACCCCGCCTCGGAGTGTTAAGCCATACATCGACGCCCTGCACTAAATTGCGGGCGATGTTGACATCGTAATTCTCTAAAAATACTATTCTATGCCGTAAATCGAGCTTTCGGATAGTATGGATTATTTCCCGGATAAATTCCTTACCCGGTTCATCTTTAGGATGCGCTTTTCCGGCGAAGATGAACTGGACCGGGTGATTGCGGTTAGTCAATATCTTCTGCAGGCGCTCTTCATTCCGCAGTATTAATGTACCCCGTTTATAGGTGGCGAACCTGCGGGCGAAACCGATAGTCAGGATTTCCGGATTCAGAGCGTCTTCAGCGTCGCGGATTTCCAATGTGGAGGCGCCGCGGTTGATCAATTGTTGTTTCAAACGATTACGGGCGAATGTTACCAGCCGCTCTCTACCCCTCTCATGCGTGCGCCATAGCTCCTCGTCGGATATCCGCTCTATCCGCTCCCATACACTGGGATCGCTGGGATTTTCTTTCCATTGCGGACCCAGATAGCGGGTCAAAAGATTCGACATTTCCTGCGACACCCAGGTCGAAGGATGCACGCCGTTGGTGATACTGACTATAGGTATCTCATTTTCCGGTAGACCTGTCCAGATATCTTTCCAGATTTTTCGGGAAACTTTGTTGTGCAGTTTGCTCACCGCATTAATTTTTCCGGATAGGTGAATCGCCAGGCAGGTCATGCAGAATCCTTCCCGGGGATTCCTTTTAATTATCTTCCCCAGATTGATGAAATCTTCATGTCCCATCCCCAGCGATTGATGATATTCGCAGAAATATTTCTCCACCAATTCGACGGAGAATACATCGTTGCCGGCTGGGACCGGAGTGTGAGTGGTGAAAATATTGCTGACCGCCGCCGCATTTTTAGCCTGTTCAAAGGTCAATTCATGTTCCTGCATCAGGTAGCGGATATGCTCCAGCGCTAAAAATGCGCTGTGACCCTCGTTCATATGGAATACCGTGGGATTGATCCCCAATTTCCTCAACATACGATAACCGCCGATACCTAATACAATTTCCTGCTGTATCCGCTTCTCCAAATCGCCGCCGTACAATTCATCGGTGATATTCTGATCCAGCAAACGGTTCTCCGGGATATTAGTGTCCAGCAGATACAGCGGCACCCTTCCTATATCCGCCTTCCAGCATTGGACGACCACCTCCCGTTCCGGCAGTTTAACACTGACTTTGAAAGGCTTTCCGTCTTCATCCCGCAAAAGCTGTAAAGGCAATTCAGTAAAATTATAGATTCTATAAGTCTCCTGCTGCCAGCCGTCAGCGTTCAAATACTGCTGAAAATAACCCTTCTGATACAATAATCCCACCCCCACTAAGGGAATTCCCAAATCGCTGGCGGATTTCATATGATCGCCGGACAACACACCTAAACCGCCGGAATAAAAAGCCATACACTCATGGAGACCGAATTCCGCTGAAAAATAAGCGATAGTGGTGGAAATCCGGTCAGGATGCTCACGCTGGAACCAGGACCGCTCCATCAAATAGACTTCAAGGTTAAGCATCGCTCGTTCCATATGATCGATGAAACCGTCATCATCCTGCACTTCAAGATATCTTTCCTGGCTCACGCAGCGGAGCAGTTTTACCGGATTATGGTCGACTTCCTCCCATAAATCGGAATCCAATCTGCGGAACAGGTCGATACATTGAGGTTCCCAGCTCCAATGAATATTGTAAGCCAATGGGATGAGCTTTTGCAGTCTTTCGGGAATCCTGGGTGATACTTCAAAAATGTGGATTTTATGCATGATATAATTTACGATTAAACGACTATAAGAGGCTGTTTGTTTTGAAAATAGGGGTAAAGGGTAAAGAAAAAAAGGCTCTTCGCTATTTTGTGTGGGTGACTTCTAAGTTAAACCAAACAACCCACTTATCGTCATTCCGGCTTGTCCGGAATCGGTTTCGTAATACAAGAAGATTCCCGGCGCGTCCGCTTTCAGCGGACTTGCGGGAATGACGGTGCGGGGGTGTTTTTGAATGAAGCGTTAAGCAGCTTGCTTATTATATCAATACCCATACAATTCAGCGAAGAACCGAAAAAAATCATAATCCTGTATATCCTGTGTATCCGTGTTAATTTTTTCTCCCCGGTTTCGGAGAAACCTGGCCGCCAAGGTTTAGAGTCCAAGGTCCACTTCATCTTGAAATCAGCACAATCAACGAACGGGGCGGCATTATCAGCTTCGCGTCTCTGTCAAGCACTTTCTCGCCGCCGGGAGGCATAATATCATCCGGATAATCAGCGCCGGTATTCACCGTCATCCGCCAATTATTTCCGTTAGGGGCTTTGGGAAGCGTCAATTCGACCTCTTTAATATCTGAATTGAAGGCGATATAGATATCGCAGTCCGGTTCATCCGCCCACCTTTCGCTCTCAAAGCCGTCAATCAGGCAGGCGAGTGTCCGATTTTCAGGTTTCCAGTCTTCGGGTTCGCCGTCAGGGGCAAACCAGCTTATATCGGGAGCGCTCTTGTCAGAATCAGCGCCGTTAAAAAATTCGGTTCTTCGCAAAGCGGGATGCCGCTTCCTGAAAGCTGTGATCTCTTTACAAAACCGATGAAATCCGCGGTTTTTGTCAAGCAAATCCCATTCATACCAGGATATTTCATTATCCTGACAATAAGCGTTGTTATTCCCTTTTTGAGTTCTCAGGAATTCATCACCGCCTAAAATCATGGGAATACCCTGGCTTAACATCAAAGCAGCGAACATGTTCTTTGCTTGGCGCAGACGGAGTCTGTTGATATCATCATCCTCGGTTTCCCCCTCGATACCGAAATTATAACTATGATTCAAAGACGCGCCGTCGGTATTCTTATGACCATTGCCTAAATTGCGCTTTTCATTATAGCAGTTCAAATCCCATAGTGTGAAACCGTCATGGCAGGTGATGAAATTTATACTGTTGAGCGGGTTTTTCTTCCGCCAGAACAAATCCGAACTTCCCGATAAACGGGTGGCGAGCGCTCCCACAGTGTTAATATCGCCCTTCCAGAAGCGGCGGATATCGTCACGGAACCGGTCGTTCCAATCGTACCATCGGCTGCCTCCGAAATTACCCACGCGGTATCCGCCTTTAGCGTCCCAGGGTTCGGAAATGAGTTTTATTTTGGACAACAGCGGATCGTTGGCGATCCTTGCGGTCAAAGGCGCATTTTCCCACCATTCACCTTTTTCATCCCGGTAAAAAACCGTGGCTAAATCGAAACGGAATCCGTCAACTCCCATCTCTCCCACCCAGTAACGCAGGCAGTCGATTATCAAATCGGCGGCCGCCGGATTGTTACAATTGAAAGTATTGCCGCAGCCGGTAATATTGCGGTACTCCCGCTTATTCTGCCGCAGGATATAATACGAAGGATTATCGATTCCCCGGAAATTGTACAAGGGACCGCGGTGGTTCATTTCTGCGGTATGATTGAACACGATATCAAGGATCACTTCTATCCCCGCCCTATGAAGTTCCCGCACCATCTCTTTAAATTCAATTACCTGCCCGCCGGTATCGTCTTTAGAAGAATACGAGTCCTTAGGTGCGAAGAAAGCTATGGTGCTGTAACCCCAATAATTGCTCAGAAGTTCTCCGGTTTCAGGATTAATCCTGTTAAGTTCACGATGATTAAATTCCTGTATAGGCAGGAATTCCAGCGATGTGATCCCCAGATCTTTGAAATAGGGAATCTTGTCGATGACGCCCTTGTATGTTCCGGGATGTTGAACACGGGCGGACGGATGTATGGTCAATCCCCGTAAGTGGGTCTCATAGATGACCATTTCATTCAAAGGGATTTCCGGGCGGGGGACATCGCCCCAGTCGAATTCATCTGAGATGACTACGCTTTTAGGCAGTCCATGCAGGTCAACCACAGCTTTCGCATAAGGGTCAAGCAGTATCTTCCTGGGATCGAAGCGCAGTCCGTCTTTGATGCTCCGTTTGCCGAAAACACGATAACCGTATAATTCGCCTTCATTCAAACCTTCAATATGAACATGCCAAATACTTCCCGTACGATGACGGGCATTATCAAGTTCGATTTCATATGAAGGTTTTGTATCTTCCCTGCCGGCGAAAAGCGCCAGATTGATCTTTTCTGCAGTCGAACTATATAGAGCGAAATTCACCCCTCCTCCGTGAATGAGCGAACCCAGGAAGAGGGGTGTTCCCTTTGATACTTTGAATTTCAATTCGCTCCAGTCAAATCGTTATATATTTTTATATAACGCTTAGCGGAACGGTTCCAGCTGAAATCGCTTTTATTCGCCCGCTTTAGTAAAATATTCCAGGAATCTTGATCCCGGAAAAATTCCAGCGCCGCTGTGATTTTATCTATCAAGCTGAATTTATTGAAATCCTTGAAGGCGAAGCCATTCCCGTTGTCAGCGTCTTCATTATAGTCTATAATTGTATCCGCCAATCCTCCAACACTGTGAACAATAGGTATAGAACCGTATCGCAAAGCTATCATCTGGGTCAATCCGCAGGGTTCATAGCGGCTTGGTATCAAGAACATATCGGAGGCCGCATATATCCTATGCGCCAGCGGTTCGTTGAAAGCTGCATCGAAGAACATGCTGTCTGCATTCTCCCCGGCGAGTCCGCTAAGTCTATCTTCGTATTTTTTATTGCCGGAACCGAGCACCACCAGATTAGCGTCTTTGAGGATTTTGGGAACGCACTCGAATAATAAATCAATCCCTTTCTGCCAGGATAATCTTGACACTACACCGATTAAGGGTTTTTCAATCCCGCCGCTGAGCTTCAATTCGTCAATCATAGCCTGCTTATTGGAAGCTTTAAATTCAGTCCAATCCGATTTTAATATGAATGGCAGGTGTTTATCTTCATTCGGTGACCAGTATTCATGATCAATACCGTTTAAAATCCCGGAATAATCATCACCGCGGCTTGACAAAGTGTCATTCAAACCCGCTCCGTTGATTTCATCGGTCAAAGTCTCCTCCCGGTAAGTTGGACTGACAGCGGTCAATTTATCGGAGTATATAATACCGAGCTTCAGCAGGTTGAGCCTGCCGTAGAATTTGATATTTTCCCGGGGAAACAGCTCGGTATTCAAACCGGTCAGGGCGAAATCATCCATCGGAGCTTCTCCCTGAAACGCCATATTGTGGACCGTAAGCAGTGATTTTATCTTTGGCGAGTCAGGCTTAATCATGCTCCGCTGATATAATAGAGCGGGCAGTAAAGCCGCATGCCAGTCATGCGCATGGATAATATCAGGAATCCAAATATCCTTCTCGATTAGCTTCATGGCTGAATGGCAGAGGAGGATGAATCTTTCAAGGTTGTCATCGTAACCGCTGTCAGCGGAGGGTCCGTATATTCCTTCCCGGTCATAATAATGTTTGCAGTCCACAAGATATAAAGGTATGCCTTCAATTTTCCAAGACCGGATAGTCACCCTGCGGGATTTTTCACGGTACTTCACCATGAAACGGAGGATTTCCTTGTCTGCGCCGTTTAATTTCGGCCGAATACTACGGTAGAGCGGCAGGATTATCCTGACATCATGCCCTTCACTCCTGAGTACCTTTGACAGTGAAAACACCATATCGCCCAATCCGCCGGCTTTAGCGATGGGCGCGGTTTCAGCAGCGGTCATAAGTATATTCATATATCACCTTTTTTTAATTTTTAGCGAAATTATTTCGATTATGATTTACTCTGAAAATAACCTTTACGCCGCCCGCTCAACAGGCTGCAGGGTTACTTTACCTTGAAAATAGGGTTTAGTTCATTGTGGTGTCGACTCTCCGCAGTCGACACCATACATAATATAAACAATATCTTAGTGTCATGCGGGGACGCATGACACCACAAATATCAGGGAATGTAGGGGCGAACCCAT
>JADHWD010000181.1 GCA_016783645.1 bacterium | reverse complement strand
TCGGTTCCGTAATACAAGAAGATTCCCGGCGCGTCCGCTTTCAGCGGACTTGCGGGAATGACGGTGCGGGGGTGTTTTTGAATGAAGCGTTAAGCAGCTTGCTTATTATATCAATACCCATACAATTCAGCGAAGAACCGAAAATTTTAAGCGGTCGTATTCATAAAGCTTAAACAATTATCAGATAAAACCCCTGAAGGTATAATCCTTCAGGGATTTTTTGCTTTTGTGCAGAGGATTTTATAATTTCTCTATATAGAGATAATATCAACTTTATTTAAGATGCAATTAAATAACATATACAACGGAGACTGCTTATATATCCTGCAGGACTTCCCGGATAATTCCATCAATTTAATTTTCACTTCGCCGCCTTATGCCGACCGGCGAAAGGAGAGTTACGGCGGAATTCATCCTGACAAATATGTAAAATGGTTCCTGCCTATTTCTGACCAGTTGAAAAGAGTATTGAAGCCGGATGGTTCTTTTGTATTGAACATTAAGGAACGAGTGGTAAATGGTGAAAGACATACTTTCGTGATGGAATTAATACTTAAAATGCGGGATCAGGGCTGGTATTGGATTGAAGAATACTGCTGGCATAAAAAAAACTGCTATCCCGGTAAATGGCCTAACAGGTTCAGGGACGCTTGGGAAAGATGCCTACACTTCACTAAGAATAAGAAATTCAAGATGTTCCAAAAAGAGGTCATGATTCCAATAGGTAAATGGGCGGAGAAAAGACTAAATAATTTATCTGAAACGGATAAAATACGAGATATATCAAAGTCCCAAAGCGGCTTCGGTAAGAATGTATCTAATTGGATAGGCAGGGACAAAGTATATCCCACAAATGTTCTTCATCTGGCGACCGAATGCTCATATAAAGGTCATAGCGCCGCTTTCCCGATAGAATTACCAGCTTGGTTTATTAGACTTTTCACCCAGGAGGGTGATATTGTATTAGATCCTTTTATAGGTTCAGGAACTACCGCAGTCGCCGCTAAAAAATTAGGAAGAAAATATATTGGCATTGAGATAATCGAGGATTATTGTAAAATCGCCGAGAGCAGACTTTTAGAATTTCCGGAAGATTTAGAAAATTATAATGTTGTAGAAGTGTATAATCGTGAATTTCTTAACGAATTCTGCCTTGAATCCGGCGCCATCGATTGGGAAAAACTGGTCGAATTCAACAGCGGTAAAATTGAAAAGAAAACGGGAGAGATAAAATAGTTGTTCCCCCCTTTAAACTATCAAATGGATATCCTCCTGCAAGGCGCGGTGGAAATTCTGCCTGAAGGTGAGTTGGAGAAGAAAATCGCCTATTCCATTAAGCATAAAAAGCCGTTAATCGTCAAGCAGGGTTTCGACCCTTCAGCCCCCGACCTGCATATCGGACATGCGGTCACTATCCGCAAACTTAAACAGTTCCAGGATTTAGGGCACACAGTTTATTTCATCATCGGCGATTTCACCGGCATGGTGGGCGATCCTTCAGGTAAAAGCGCCACTCGACCCCGTTTGACCCGCCAACAAGTGGAAGAGAACGCTGATACCTATAAAAAACAAGTTTTTAAAATACTCAATCAGAATAAGACTCAAGTCTGTTTCAACAGCGAATGGCTGGGGAAATTGGATGTTTATCAATTATTAGAATTGACCGCGAATTACACCGTCGCCAGGATGCTGGAGCGTGACGATTTTGAGAAACGCTATTTGGCGCAAAAACCCATCACTATTTTGGAATTCCTCTATCCCCTTCTGCAGGCTTATGATTCGGTCGCTTTAAAATGCGATATCGAGCTTGGCGGCACCGACCAGAAATTCAATCTGCTTTTAGGCCGGCAATTGCAGGAAGCTCACGGTCAGGCGGGGCAGGTGGTGTTCCTCATGCCCCTGCTTATCGGCACCGACGGAAGCGAGAAAATGTCCAAATCTTTGGGCAACTATATCGGAATCAATGACCCGCCGGAGGAGATTTACGGGCGGACTATGTCCATCCCCGATGAGCTGATATTCAGTTATTTTCAACTCGGCACTAATGTTTCTCCCGCTGAATTATCGGAAATCAAGGAGGCTTTAAGCGATGACCTCACCAATCCGCGGGATTTAAAACGGCGGCTCGCCCGCGAAATCGTTACCTTGTATTATTCTCCTGAAAACGCTGTAAAAGCGGAAGAGCATTTCGATCTATTATTCGTAAAAAAGGACATACCGGAAGATATAGATGAATACCATGTGTCGAAGGGGAACATGCTATTATGCAAATTGATATACGAATCCGGCGCCGCCGCTTCCGGCGGTGAAGCGAAGCGGTTGATGAAGCAGGGCGGGGTCAAGATGAACGGCGAAAAGATGATGGACCCGTTGATGATAGTTAAATTGGAAAATCCTTTCATCCTGCAGGTGGGGAAGAAGAAATTTGTACGCATTATCCCGCAATGATATGATGGCGGAAACGGAAAGTGTGGTTGAATTCGGCGTCTTCACCGATGAACTGCAGGATGAAATTGAGCGGTTCAAGGATGAATTCCGCCGTTATCTGAAATCCGGGATTTTTCTCATCGATCAGGTCAACCGTTTCATGGTTAAAGGACAGGGTAAGACCATCCGGCCCATCATGGTGTTCCTATGCGCCAGATTAGCCGGGGGAAGAGTAATCGATGAGACTATCCGGGCAGCGTTGATTGTGGAACTTCTGCACAACGCCACTTTAGTCCACGATGATATTGTCGATGATTCCGATATCCGCCGCGGCTTACCTTCCATCAAGAAGATATGGAATAATAAAGTAGCTGTGTTATACGGCGATTACCTGCTGGCGCATTCGTTGATGGCAATGCTGGAATTGCGGGATTTCACGGTTTTTGATATATTATCTGTCACCGCCCGCAGACTGGCAAAAGGCGAACTATTACAAGCCGCTAAAACCCGCAAGCTGGATATAACCGAAGAAGTTTATCTGCGGATGATAGCCGATAAGACGGCGGCTTTGATGAGCGCTTCGGCGGAATTAGGCGGGCTGACCGGCGGCGGCGGAGAAGATGAGCGGATAGCTTTGCGCAATTTTGGCGAAAATATCGGAATGGCTTTCCAAATCCGCGACGATATGCTGGATTACATCGGCAGAGCGGGGATTTTAGGCAAGCCGGTGGGCGGCGATTTGAAAGAGAAAAAAATAACTCTGCCGTTGATTAAGGCTTTGGAAGACGCGGATGATTCGCAAAGGGCTGTCATTTTACGCAAGGTTAAAAAACGCCGCGCCAAAGAAGTGGTCAAATTTGTGCGAAACAGCGATGGTCTGCACTACGCTTATGATAAAGCCGCCGAATACACTTCAAAAGCGAAAGAGAACTTGAATGTTTTCCCCGAATCGATAAATAAAAAATTATTAATCAAACTAACGGATTTTGTATTGAGGAGAAATAAATGAAAAAAATCACCCTGCTAATCCTGCCTCTCTTTCTAATCTTCTTTTCCTGCGCTAAAAAGGGTCCCTACCGCCAGCAGAGGATGCTGATGGGGACTATGGTCAATATTTCGGTTTATGATGACGCTTCGCCGGCTGTGATTAGCGATTCAGTGGATAAGCTATTCGATGAAATGGGGATTTTCGATGTGATTTGGGCTTCGGAAGGCGATTCCAGCGATATAGTGACGCTTCATGAATTCGCCGGGATTAAATCGCAGATGATGTCCCCTCATACAGAAAACTTATTGAAAAGAGCAATGAAATTGTGTCAGGACACTGACGGCGCTTTTGATATCCGGGTGGGAGCTTTGACACAATTATGGGGCTTTGCCGGCTCTGATCCGCATATACCCGGACAATCTGAGATAGCTGGAGCGCTCCCTTTACTGCAGTCTTCATTGATCTTCGCCGGTAACACCTGCTTACTGATGCGGGAGGGGATGCGGATAGATGTGGGCGGCATCGGCAAGGGTTACGCCGTCGATTTCGCGGTTGACAATTTTTTACATACCGGTATGAAATCCGGTATAGTGGAAGCCGGCGGCGATCTGCGTAGTTTCGGAATCCGCCCTGACGGCGGAAAATGGAAAATCGGAATTCAACATCCCCGTGAGATGGATAACTTATACGGAGTGCTCGAAATCGGCGAATGCGCTGCAGCCACTTCCGGTGATTACCAGCAGTATTTCATCAAAGACGGCAGGCGGTATCACCATATCATCGATCCGAAAACCGGCTATCCCGGCGATAAATGTGTCAGCGCCACCTGTGTGACCGATTTATGTATCGACGCTGACGCCGCCGCGACAGCATTATTCATCATGGGTCCGGAAGATGGTATGAAATGGCTGGAAGCGAATGATGAATATGAAGGCTTGATTATCTACTTCGACGGTGAAGGGAAATTGACCCATGTGATCAGCAGCGGCTTGAAAAACAGCTTCACTTTACCTTGAAAATAGGGTTTAGTTCATTGTGGTGTCGACTCTCCGCAGTCGACACTACACAAATATCAGGTTGTAGGGGCGACCCTTGCGGTCGCCCTTGATACTATTTTCATATTTCGTGGTGCGCCGCCGGCGCATGAGGGTTTACTTTGAAAATAGATTCGAGTTGCAAGTTACAAGTAGCAAGTAAAACTGTGGAGTCGGGATTGTCTCAATCCCGACATATTATTGTGGTGTCGACTCTCCGCAGTCGACACTACACAAATATCAGGTTGTAGGGGCGACCCTTGCGGTCGCCCTAAGACTATTTTCATGCTTCGCCGTGCCTCCACAGTGGAATAAGGATTCACAATGAACAGGATTTTAATAATCCGCCTAAGTTCGATGGGGGATATTCTGCTTGCGACCCCGTTAATCAGATGGCTGCGAAGAAAATTTCCTCAATCACAGATAGATTTCGCGGTTAAAGAAAAATTTGCCGCTCTTTTATACAATAATCCCCATATAAACAATATCTTGATTCTGAAAGAACCGGGCGGAAGACAGGAACTGATAAAACTGAAACATGAAGTATCTGACAATAATTATAATTTAATAGCTGATATTCATTCCAATTTCCGAAGCCATTATCTGTGCGCCGGGCGGAAAGCTGAAATCCGCAGATTTAGACTGCCAAGACTAAGACGCTGGGCGCTGGTCAACTTTAAATGTAATTCACTACGGAACGCTCCGCCGGTTCCCCTGCGGTATCTTGAAGCGGTGAAAAACTTGGGTGTGATAGATGACGGCGGAGGTTTGGAATTCTATCCTTCCGAAGAAGATGAAGCCTCCGCGGAATCGATGGTGAATTCAATCGGATTCCAACATGAGGGATTGACCGCTATAGCTCCCGGCGCTAAATGGTTCACTAAACAATGGCTTCCGGATAAGTTCATCGGACTGGGAAAGCGGATCCGCCTGGAGACGAGACATGGGATATTACTATTAGGGTCAAGAAACGAAACGGTGTTATGTTCTTATATAGCCAATGGGATCGGTGAAGGAGTATTGAATCTTGCGGGAGGCACTACATTCGGGCAAGCCGGGGCGTTGATGAAAAAATGCCGAGCCTTCATCGGCAATGATTCGGGACTGGGGCATTTAGCGGCGGCGGCGGGAACTCGCTCGGTTATCATATTCGGACCCACGGTCAAAGAATTCGGATTCTTTCCCTTCAAAGCGGATTCGATTGTAGTGGAAAAGGATATCTACTGCAAACCCTGTTCTCATATCGGCGGAGTCAAGTGTCCTGAAAAGCATTTCCGCTGCATGAAGGAAATTGAAGTGAAGGAAGTATTTGGAGCGTTGGAAGAAATATTATGAGACGATTACGATTATATATGGATACTTCGGTTTTCGGCGGTTGCTTCGATGATGAATTTTCCGAGAGCAGTCGGAAGTTGTTCGATGAAATCAAGGCAGGGCGGTTTATTCTGGTTGTTTCTGTAACTACTTTACGAGAGTTGGCTTATGCGCCACCGCGAATATGGAGACTTTTGGAAGAGTTGCCCGAAGAGTTCATCGAAGTAATCGCTTATTCGGATGAAATCAGAACCTTGCGAGACGCCTATATAAATGCAGGGGTTGTAGGCTCAGCCAACCTATTTGATGCGGAACACATAGCCAGCGCTTCTGTTGCCAATGTTGACCTGATTGTCAGCTGGAATTTCCGTCATATTGTGAATTTCCGAAAAATCCGCGGTTATCATGCCGTTAATTTAGTTCAAGGATATCATCCAATTTCAATTCATAGTCCAAATGAGGTTATAGAATAATGAAGGATAAACGATTCGATTGTGTTCAGATGAAATGGGACATTCAAAAAAGGCTTTTACGCGAGATGAAGGGCCTTTCACCGGATGAGGAAGATGACTTCACAAGAAAGAAGATTCTCTCCAACCCTGTGCTGTCAAAAATCTGGCTTCGAGCGGATAAGTCTAGCCAAAGAAATGTGATATGTGATAAGTGATATGTGATATGTGATATGTGATATGTGACTTTAGACTCTGGGCTCTCCCCTCTCGTTCCCACGCTCCGGCGTGGGAATGCATACAAAGGTGGATTAAGAACCCACCCTACGATTTTATTCAACTACTTAACTACTTAACCGCTTAACTACTTAACTACTTAACTACTTAACTACTTAACTACTTAACTACTTAACCAACAAGAAGGAGTAACAAACTGAGAGACAAGACAATACCCTTCGTTCCGATTCCCCTGGTGAAGAAAAAGCACCCTCCGGGACTGCAGGTTCTGTTTTTAACCGAGATGTGGGAGCGTTTCAGTTTTTACTGCATGCTCTCCATCTTGGCGCTTTACATGAACGAGTCATTAGAAGGCGGCGGACTTGCCTTCTCCACCTTCAAGACCGGGCAGATATACGGCTTGTATGTGGGAGTGGTATATTTCACCCCCTTCTTCGGCGGCATCCTCGCCGACCGCCTGTTAGGGATGCGCAAGACCATCATCATCGGCGGATTGTTCA
>JADHWD010000180.1 GCA_016783645.1 bacterium | reverse complement strand
AGGAAAAAACGGGGAGGAAATATTTTTGAAAACTGTGGATAAAATTTGACATAATCTCAAAAAATGAGTAAATATCTTCATGTGGTGGAAAGGCGCTTGAGGAGATACGCCGGATAATATGAATACAAGCCTTTTCTTCAGGTCAAAGTTACATTTCATATAACTCTTAGGAGGATAAGATGCGAATTTTTTTTGTTTTTTTCATAATTCTGACTTTATTTCAGTTAGCGCTGGGCAATGCGGCGGGACCCCCTCCCCAGCGTGCGGGTGAACCTCCCTTAAACCAGACATGCTGGGCTATAGCCTGCCATAATTGGTATGATTTAAATTCAGGGAGCGGGACTCTCTCGCTATTTGGTCTTCCAAATGATGGCTATGTTCCCGGCACGGCTTATAACCTGCAGTTAGTATTAGCGCAAACTGATCTATCGCGCTGGGGATTTGAACTCACTGCGGTTTATGAAATCAGTCCCGGTCTATGGCAGACCGCCGGCAGTTTCACCATCACTGATCCCACAAATACTCAGCTTGACGAATCAATCGCCGATTTTCAATATGTGAAACAGACTTCTTCCGGCACATTCGCCGGGCAGACTGGATCAGCTAACTGGTCATTCACTTGGAACGCTCCGGCGTCGAATATCGGTATTGTCTATTTTTACTATACCGGCAATGCCGCTAATAATGCTGGATCAGCTTTTCGTGATTATATCTATTCGGTGAATGAAGCACTGTTAATTCAAGAACCTTTTCAACCTCAATTATCACCGCAGGAATTAAATTTTGGATCTGTCAGCGTTGGATCGGTCGAAGACCTGAATATGTTTGTTATCAATAACTCCGGATCAACTATAATAATCTATGATATTGAATCGAGTAATCCGGATTTCTATACAAATTTCACACCGGAAGACAGCTTATTATATCCTGAGGATTCCCTCGAAGTTATAGTATCCTTTGCGCCTTCGGACACATTGATATATCAAGATTCGTTGACTGTTTTCAACTCCCAATATGATGCTGTCGCTTATTTGAGCGGTGTTGGCGTTGTTCCGCTTATTTCTCCTACTGTTGATTCATTATTATTCCCCCCTCTTGAGATGGGAATGGACACAACATTATCAATATTGTTTCAAAACACCGGTGATGATACTTTGATTTTTTATAATATCGTTACATCCAATCCCGTCTTCACCATCGACTTTCCCGCTATCAGCGCTCCCATTCCTCCCGGCGGGACTTCCGACACCTGCTTTGTGACTTTCACACCGGAAGAAGAAATCCTGTATGAAGATACACTATTTGTCCTGTGTAACGCATACAATACAGTCAATGATACTTTTATGGTATATCTGCGCGGCGAAGGCGGCATAGTTCCTGATACAGTGAGGAACTTGACTATAGAATCAGTCTATCCGGATGCAATATTGAACTGGGATCCGGTTACCGCTTCGATTTACGGTTCACCGATTACCATTGATTGCTATTTGGTGTATTTCAAGCAGGTGTTGGGCGAAACCTTCAATTTCCTGAGCATTGCCCTTGATACAACTTTCACCCATGAAAATGTGGTGCAATTCAGCCCCTCCATGTTTTACAATGTAGAAGCCTATATCGGCGAAATCGGATTATTGGAGGATTTCATCGCTGCGCATGGGGGTGTTTTCAAGCGGGGAGAATGGGAAAGGTTTTTATCTGAGCAAATCATAAAGGAGTAAATCATGGCACTTATTGAACGGAAAATTCGACTTGAAGGGCCTTTGGGGGTAAAAGAGGTTACGGCGCTGTTTGACAGCGGAGCGTCAGTTTCCTGCATTCGCCCGGAATTGGCTAACAAGCTGGAACAGCCTATACCCTTAAGGCGTCCATTCCGGATTTCAACTGCCGATGAAAAAAAACATTTGGAAGTGAATGAAAAAGTATCACTTGAATTTTACATCGACGACCTCCGTTTCTCCGACGAGTTCTATCTGGTTACGGGATTATCGGAAGAAGTAATCATTGGGGCGGTTACCTTGCAGAAGTGGCGGTTCAAGCTGGACTTCGAAAAGGAAGAGGTGATAATCGATCCGCGGGTGACCAGGATGCGGATATGAAGAGTTTAATTTAAATTGTGGTGTCAGGCAGTCGTCCCCGCCTGAAACTTTCGTTCCCGTCAGGTTACTCAGCCGTACGGCTGATTGAAACCTGAATAGCCACAATAGCCAGTGAATATTATCCGTTTAATCCGCCGTGAATCTCCTCACTTTTGCCTTTTGACTTTTTCCTTTTGACTTTTAAATCCTGAATATCCTGTATATCCGTAGTTAATTCCCTCCTTCATCCGAACATCACTAAAAACGACCCTGCGACACCTAATATAATTCCGATAGTTTTACGCGCGGTTATCGCTTCTTTCAAGAAAATAGCGGCGAATACGAAGACGAAGATATTGCTGGTCTGATTCAAAGCCGCCGCGGTTGAAGCTAAGGTGAATTTCATTCCGCATATCCAAAATACCATTGATAAATATGTTCCCACAAAGGAGCCGGAAACGGTGTATTTCCATCCTTTAGCGGAATAGAGCGATTCCATTATCCGTTTTCGTTTGGGATGGAACTGCAATCCGATCAACAGAAACATTATTCCTCCGAACAGCCGGACCTGCATCACCCAGAACACCGGCGACTTTTCCAAGAGGGGTTTCACCATCACGATACTGACCGCCATCGCCGCCAGCGCCAGCGCGCCGAAGGTCACACCGAGTATCAGATTATTGCGGGTGATATTGCCGCCGTTGTGTCCGCTGGTGCCGGTCAAAACCGCCGATATGATTATCACCGCCCCGATGATTTGCACTGCGGTCAATTCTTCGCCCAGCCACAGCATCGACAGGCCGATGATGAAGGGGCTGTATAAACAGTCAACAATAGCGGAAAGGCTGGCTCCCAAACGGTTCAAGCACATGAAGAACAGAGTATCGGATATTGCGATCCCTAATACGCCGCTGGCGAGGAAGAGCAGATATACATCGGGCGGGGCTTTTATGAATAGAGTTTTGCCCAGGATGAGCATAGTGAGGAGGTAAAGGAAGAAGGTGAGGAGGTTTTTAAACAGGTTTAATCCGATGGGATGAACGGTTTCGCCGCTTTTTTTGAACAGTATGACGGCGAATCCCCAGGTAACCGCCGCTGAAAGCGCGAATATTTCGCCGATATAGTGTGTCGCCAAGTGAGTAGTTTTATTTTTAAAATAGGGTTTAGGGGCTGGGGTCTAGTTCATTGTGGTGTCGACTCTCTGCAGTCGACACCATACATAATATAAACAATATCTTAGTGTCATGCGGGGACGCATGACACCACTCAAATATCCTGTATGTAGGGGCGACCCTTGCTGTTGCCGCCCTTCAGATTATTTTCATGTTTCGAGTCCCCGCCCAGACAGTCTGTCCGAGAATATGAAGAACACCTTTTGTCATTGCGAGCGAAGCGAAGCAATCTCTCTTATTAATAATCAATTAGAGAGATTGCCACAAGGCTTTCAGCCTTTCGCAATGACATTCACGGACAGCCTGCAGAGGCATGGGAACGAGAAATATTTGACGCTATTTCTTAAGATATTATAGTAAATATTTTCACAAAATTCCAACATTTGATTCATAACTATACTGCCATACTGCCAGTTAATGGAACTCATTTTATGATGATGATACTGCCATAATGGCAGTTATAGCCTGTCATAAACTGTAAAAAGATATAAATTAACAATGATACTATACTATAAATGTAATAATACCAATAAGATAAAAACCGATGAATATGTTGGTATGAATATTGCAGACACTTATGCTGATTGTCAAATTGATGTAAATCACATTCTTACTGTTAATAATCATAACTAATTATATTTCAATATCATAAATGATCCACAGGAGAATTATATGAACCTGAAACCATTAGACGAGCGAGTAATCGTCAAGCCTTTGGAAGAAGATGAAGAGAAGAAAGTCGGCTCAATCATCATACCGGATACCGCCAAAGAGCGTCCTCAGATGGG
Source organism: bacterium (assembly GCA_016783645.1). Lineage (GTDB taxonomy): Bacteria > Electryoneota > Tariuqbacteria > Tariuqbacterales > JADHWD01 > JADHWD01. The sequence goes on along the minus strand of JADHWD010000180.1, from coordinate 2,914 downwards.
CGAAGTGGTGGCTGTCGGTGACGATGTGCCAAAAAAAGAAGGCGGCAAACTGCTGTCGCAAGTGTTGAAAGCCGGCGACCGCGTGATATATTCCAAATACGGCGGCACTGAAATCGAACAGGAAGGGCAGAAATATCTAATCCTGTCCCGCGGCGATATTTTAGCCAAAATCGGCTGATTCCATTTGGAATCCAAGCCGGATCTAAATATTCTAAATCAATCAAGATTCTTGTGTAAAAAGTCCCTATCGAGTGCTGTCGAATCTCCGCAGTCGACAGCATCATATTATTATTAATTAAGTTATGTGTCGAGTGCGGAGACTCGACACCACCATATATAGGTTTTTACCCATAAGTCAATCAACGATATAAACTAATCCAAATAAAGGAGAAATCGAATATGCCTGCAAAGGAAATAACATTCAGCTCAGAAGCGCGCACCCAGTTGAAGAAGGGCGTCGACATCATGGCGAATGCGGTCAAGGAGACATTAGGTCCTAAGGGCCGTAATGTGGTCATTGAGAAGAAATGGGGCGCTCCCACTATAACCAAAGACGGCGTAACCGTTGCCAAGGAGATAGAACTGGAGGATCCCGTGCAGAACATGGGCGCTCAGATGATCAAGGAAGTCGCTTCCAAGACTTCTGATATCGCCGGAGACGGCACCACCACCGCTACAGTGCTGGCGCAGTCCATTATCAAAGAAGGTATGCGCAATGTCACCGCCGGGGCTAATCCTATGGATCTCAAGCGCGGCATTGAGAAAGCGGTTGCGAAAGCTGTAGAAGCTTTGAAATCGCAGTCCCGTCCGGTCAAGGATAAGAAGGAAATCGCCTTCGTCGGCGCTAATTCCGCTAACAACGACATGGACATCGGTAATCTGATAGCCGATGCGATGGACAAAGTCGGCAAAGACGGGGTTATCACCGTGGAAGAAGCCAAAACCTTGGAAACTACTTTGGAAGTGGTCGAAGGTATGCAGTTCGACCGGGGCTATCTGTCCGCTTATTTTGTCACCAACGCCGAAAATATGGAAACGGCGCTGGAAGATCCGGCTATTTTGATTTACGATAAAAAGATTTCCGTGATGAAAGACCTTCTGCCGATACTGGAAAAGGTGGCGCAGATGGGTAAGCCGTTATTGATTATCGCGGAAGATGTAGAGGGCGAAGCTTTGGCGACATTAGTTGTTAATAAACTGCGCGGCACTTTGAAGGTATGCGCGGTCAAAGCTCCCGGATTCGGCGACCGGCGCAAAGCCATGCTGGAAGATATCGCCATATTGACCGGCGGACGCGTGATTTCCGAAGAAACCGGTTTCAAACTGGAAAACGCTATGCTGTCCGATTTAGGTAAAGCCAAGACTATCACCATCGACAAGGATAACACCACCATAGTTCAAGGCGGCGGTAAAACAGCGGATATCAAGGGCAGAATCTCACAGCTAAAGAAACAGATTGAGACCTCTACATCCGATTACGATAAAGAGAAACTGCAGGAACGGCTGGCGAAATTAGCCGGCGGAGTGGCGGTATTGAATATCGGCGCCGCCACTGAAGTGGAGATGAAAGAGAAGAAAGCCCGCGTGGAAGACGCATTGCACGCTACCCGCGCCGCGGTCGAAGAAGGCGTAGTCCCCGGCGGAGGAGTGGCTTACCTCCGAGCCATCCCCGCATTGGATGAACTCAAATTAGACGGCGATATGCAGATCGGCGTCAATATAGTTAAGCGCGCCTTGGAAGAACCCATCCGCCAGATCGTCAATAACTGCGGACTGGAAGGTTCGGTTGTAGTGCAGAAAGTCAAGGAAGGCGAAGGCGCTTTCGGCTTCAACGCTCAGACTGAAAAATATGAAGACATGATCGAAGCCGGAATTATCGATCCCACCAAGGTATCGCGCACCGCTCTGGAAAACGCCTCCTCGGTGGCAGCCCTCCTGCTTATGACCGAAGCCACTATCCACGAAGTGAAAGAAAAGGGTAAAATGCCGCCTATGCCTCACGGCGGAATGGGCGAGGATATGTACTAAAGATGATATGAAGGATAGGATATATAAGATCGAACCCGCAGGTGTGAGCCTGCGGGTTTTTTAGGTATTTTCGAGTTTTTTTGCCTTTTTTGGTGAAACAACTTGACAAAGTAATTTATTATTATTTTATAATCCAGTATAAAATGATTTTATTATAATTGTTATTGATATAAATAATCCGTTATAATAAGATAATATTAAGAATAATTATAATTAATAAGTTGAGCACGTTTTACCATTTAATACACAAATTATTCAATAATTTTGAGGTTACAAATGAAATATTTTTATATTATATTAATCCGTGCATAAAATAGTTGCATATTTCCCTGGAATTTCGTATATTATTCTTCATGAAAATCAAAGATGCACGATCACTATCACCTACCGCGCAGGAAGCGCTGCGAATCCGCGCCGTCAACGCCGTTATCCAAGGGAAAAAGCGAAGCGAAGTGGCAAAACTATTCTGCGTTGCCCCTTTCACCTTACGGAAGTGGATGCGCCTTTATCAAGAAGGCGGTAAAAAGGCGCTGAAAGCTAAAAAACAAGGCCGTCCCCGCCGCATACAACTTAAACCTTTGCAGGCGGCGTTGACAGTCCGACTCATCACCGATAGACTGCCGGATCAAATGAAATTACCCTTCGCGCTATGGACACGAGATGCGGTGGCGCAATTGATTGAACAGAAATTTGGTCTTCGCCTTTCCCGTTGGACGGTGGGACGCTATCTCAAAAGATGGGGATTCACACCCCAGAAGCCGGCGCGGCGCGCCTTCGAACAAGACCCGTTAGCGGTCAATCGATGGCTGGAAGTCGAATATCCCGAAATCAAGCTGCAAGCCAAGCAGAAAGGGGCCCAAATCCATTGGGGCGACGAAGCCGGATT
>JADHWD010000179.1 GCA_016783645.1 bacterium | reverse complement strand
TTGAACTGCAACATGCCGCCGTAGAAGTTGAAAAGATGTTGGATACCTTATAAGTTTAATAGTGGTGGAAGTAACCTGCGGATATGTAAATTATAGGTATTTTCTACATTAAAAATATTGTAATACTTTAGCTTTATTAAAATTTTTCCCTTATTCGTCATTCCGGCTTGTCCTGAATCGGCTGGTATCACTACTGATGTGCCGATTCTGGACGCGCTTCGCTTGAAACCCGGCGGAAACGGAATTCGCTGGCAGGTCACACCCGCCAACGGCGTGCAAGACCTGCCAGAACAGTTTTTTAAGACATGAGACACGAGACTTGAGACATTAACACGCAACTCGAATCTATTTTCAGGATAATTATTAATATTGTTAAACAATTCAATAAATAACCGAGGTAGTTATGGAAGAAGAGAAAGCTGATTTCACGGAAGAATCTCCCCAGGATAGCTCCAGCGATACCGGTAAGACCGAAGATTCCGGGCGGGACAGCGGAAAGAAATGGCAGCTGGCGCTGTCATACCTCCCCCTTATATGTCTCATTCCTCTGTTTTTAAACCGTGATGATGATGAGATACAGCATCACGCCAAGCAGGGATTCATCTTATTCTTGATCATTCTTTTTGCTCTTTTGCTCAAGATTGACGCGATCTGGAACCTAATTATTTTAGTGGCGCTGGCGGCTTCGCTGGTGGGCGCTATAGGGATGTTGACCGGCAGCGGTATCAAATTACCATTTCTTAAAGATCTGGCGGACAAGTTTAAAATCTGATGCGTTATTTATTTCCTTAATTTAAATTATTCATTGCGCAAATTAGAAAAATATCCGGAGTATTATTGAAGCTCATTGATAAAGTAAAAACCTTCACGGAGGCGCGTGAAGTCGAAGCGACAGGATTATATCCCTACTTTCGCCCCATTGATTCCGAGCAGGATACGGTGGTCACTATTCATGGCAAAGAAGTGTTAATGCTCGGATCCAATAATTACTTGGGATTGACTAATCATCCTGAGGTCAAGAAAGCTGCGCAGGATGCGGTTGAGAAATTCGGCACCGGCTGCGCGGGTTCCAGATTTCTCAACGGAACATTGTCGATTCATCTGGAATTGGAAGAGAAGCTGGCGGAATTCATGAAGAAGGAAGCGGTCCTGCTCTATTCCACCGGTTTCCAGGTAAATCAAGGCGTGATTTCGCCTTTGATTGGCCGGAATGATACGATTCTGTGTGATAAGCTCGATCACGCCAGCATTATCGATGGCTGCCGGCTGTCTTTCGGTAAAACGGTGAAATTCGAGCATAATGATATGGACAGTCTCCACGAAGCGCTCACAAACCGTTGTAACAACAGCGGATGTAAACTGATTGTGGTGGATGGAGTATTCAGCATGGAGGGTGATATCGCCAAACTCCCGGATATTGTCAAACTTGCGGAAGAGTTCCAAGCGGAAATCATGGTGGACGACGCTCATTCCATCGGAGTGTTAGGCCCTGAAGGTGAGGGGACAGCGGCGCATTTCGGATTGAATGATAAAGTGGATCTCATTATGGGCACATTCTCAAAATCATTAGCGTCCATCGGAGGATTTATCGCCGGCAATGAAGATTTCATACATTTTCTGAAACATAACTCCCGCGCGTTAATTTTCTCCGCCTCTCCCCCGCCCGCTTCTGTGGGTTCGGTTTTAAAGGCGCTGGAGATTATCAAGCGCGAACCGGAAAGGAGAGAAAAACTTTGGGAAAATACCAACCGCCTCCATAAAGGATTACGGGAACTTGGATTTGACACGAAAAACGCAGAAACACCGATTATTCCTGTCTTAGTCGGAGATAATCTCAAAGTGTTCAAAATGTGTAGAAAACTGCAGGATGAAGGAGTATTTGTTAATCCGGTGGTATCGCCTGGTGTTCCGCCCGGAGATCAGTTGATCCGGTTGTCATTGATGTCAACTCATACTTTCAAGCAAATTGATTTCGCCTTAAGCAAGATGGAGCAGGCGGGCAGAGAAGTCGGAGTGATATAATCTGCACTTATCTTCAACAACAGCTGATTTTACTGGATAATCGTAAAATCTACTAATATTGTCCGTCAACACAGTTTACGGAAAAATTATTTATTATTTCCATTTGCAGGAGTAAAAAGATGAAAAACATTATCGTCCTTTTAATCATGGCAGCTATTCTATTCGCAGGCTGCTCTTACCGGCTGGGCGATTTGACTATCGCCTCCACCAAAAATGTCAATATCGGCGATAAATATGTGGTGGTCGCCAAAGATGTTCAAGGGAAAAATTCCAAGCCCATCATCATCTGTATCCCCATGGGTCATCCCAATTTCGAAGACGCCATCGATGACGCTTTGAGTAAAGCCGACGGGGATTTGATGACCAATGTGGTGATTCATTACAGTTGGTATTATATCCCGTATATCTATGGCGAGTACATATATAAAGTGAAGGGGGATGTTTGGAAAAAGGAGAGCGGCGGTATGGGGCAATTGCAAAAAGATATTCAAAACGCCGAAAAAATCTACGAAGTGGTAGATGACAATGGTCAAATGAAACTGATAGAGCGTTCAGAATTATAGCTTTGACCGTTGGCTTTATTCATCTCAACCTTAAAATCGGTTATCCAGTAGAATCAGCTGTCTATTAACATTTCAATCCGCCTTCTCATGTTCATCAGCCGCAGAATATCCGCAGATCTTTTTATCAACTTTCCCTCAATATCCATTCACTGATCGGAGTTTCTATGGCAATAACTATCCGCGAAGCGAGTTCTAAATCCGATTTAAACCGCTTCATAAAATTCCCCTGGAAGATTTATAAAGGCGATCCCAATTGGGTCCCGCCACTAATAATCGATATGAAAACAAAATTATCTCCTAAGAAAAATCCCTATTTCCAGCATTCGCGGGCGAAATATTTTCTCGCATATAAGGAGGGACAATTAGCAGGACGGATCGCCGCGACGGTTAATGCGAATCATAATAAAGCTCATAACGAAAAGACCGGATTTTTCGGATTTTTTGAATCGATAGATGATCAGGAAACAGCTGATTCTCTATTTAATACGGCTGCGGAATATCTGAGAAATGAAAACCTCGAAACAATTCGCGGTCCCGCTAATTTTAATTCCAATGACGACTGGGGACTCCTTATCGACGCCTTCGATAAACCGCCGGCGGTCATGATGCCCTATAATCCGCAGTATTATATCAAATTAGTCGAAGGATACGGCTTCAAAAAAGTGATGGATTTATACGCATTCCGGATGTCTGAATACGAAATGACTGACCGTCTGATGAGGATAGCGGAAATGCTGAAGAAGCGGACGAAAATCACTATAAGAAAGCTGAACATGAAAAAATATTGGGATGAGGTGAAGTTAATCAAGCAGATATATAATAAAGCTTGGGAAGCGAACTGGGGATTCGTCCCTATGACCGACAGCGAATTTGAACATATTGCAAAAGATATGAAATTAATAATTGATCCGGAATTGGCGTATATTGCGGAGGATGCTGGTGTACCAGTAGGATTCTCACTGGGACTACCGAATATCAATCAAGCTTTAATACATTTGAACGGTAGATTACTGCCCTTCGGAATATTCAAATTACTGCATTATAAGAAGCAGGTACATCAGGTGCGGGTGTTGACGATGGGAGTAATCCCCGAATACCGCAATCGCGGGATCGATGCGATTTTTTATATAGAAACCTTCATGAACGGTACTGCCAAAGGCTATGATTCCGGCGAATTTTCCTGGATGCTGGAAACTAACGAGGCGATGAACCGGGCGGCGGAGAATATGGGCGCTAAACCGTATAAAACATACAGACTGTTTGATTATAAGTTGTGATTATTTATGAATTAACAAAGACATAGTATTTATAAAGGCAAAAGTAAGAAGATTCACAACGAATTAAACCAATTAAACGAAAAGATTCACAGCAGATGAAGCGGATTAAGCAGATGAAAGCCGGTCACTCGTCATTGGTGTTTCAAATTTCGGATTTCGAATTTTATAGCTTTAATCGCTTTCATAGCTTGTGAATAATCACCACCATTACCATCATTTCCAGTGAATTTTATTCGTGAACATTCGCGTTAATTCGTGTCCATTCGTGGTTAATTAATACAAAGGAAATAAATTGCCGATTTCGCTGATAACCGGTTCCAACGGCTTCGCCGGGTCGCACCTGGCGGAATATCTGCTTGAACAAGGGCATACAGTCAGATGTCTGGTGCGCAGGACCAGTAATCTCAGTAATCTGCAGGGATTGAAAGTTGAATATCATTACGGCGAAATCACTCAGCCGAACACACTGCCTCTGGCTCTCGATGGAGTGGATTATGTCTTTCATCTCGCAGCTTTGACTAAGGCGCGGACGGAGGCGGAATACTTGCAGGTGAACGCTGACGGTTCAGGTAATATCGCCAGAGCCTGTTTGAACGAACCGGGAATTAAAAAACTGGTGTATTGTTCATCATTAGCGGCGGTTGGACCTCAGATTGATGAAAAACCGGTCGATGAATCGACTCCTCCCCGCCCTATCAGTATTTACGGACGCAGTAAATTAGCGGGGGAAGAACAAATCATAAAAATGTGCGGCGAAAAGGTACCTTGGACGATAGTGCGGCCGACAGGCGTTTATGGTTCAAGAGATAAAGACATTTTCATATATTTCAAGATGATAAGCAAAGGATTCAAGATATTGGTATCCGGCGGCGGGAAAGTATCGTTGATTCATGTAAAAGATTTAGCGCGGTTATCTTATCTTGCCGCTGTCAAAAGCGATTCGGGCGCAATATACATGGCTTCCGACGGCGGGAGTTACAGTTGGGAGGAATTATCGGAATATATCGAATCCGCCTTGAGAGTGCGGGCGCGCAAAGTGAAAATTCCTATGGTATTAACTTCCGTTGTCGCGGAAAGTATGGAATTATTCGGTAATATCTGTAAGAAGCCGATGACATTGAACCGGGAGAAAATTCGGGAATTGAAGGCGAAGGGATGGGTGATATCCATCGAAAAAGCGGTTAAAGAGTTAGGATTTAGAGCTGAATATCCCATTGAAATAGGGATACGGGAAGCGGCGGATTGGTATAAAGAACAGGGATGGATAATTTAAATACTGAATGGTGAATGAGATTCACAGCAGATGAAGCGGACTAAGCGGATATTATTCACTGGCTATTAAAACTATAGATTTTTCATAACCGCCAAAATCACTATAATAGCCAGTGAATCTCTATCACACCTTCACACTTTCACACTTCTTTCACTTAATCAGTAGTAATTTCCGCGTCTGCATAAAATCACCCGCCTGTAGTCTAACAAAATATATCCCGCTGGCGAAATCTTCAGCATTCCATACCGCTTCGTGATACCCAAGTGACAAATGTCCAGTGACGAGTGACTGCACTTCGCGACCTTGAATATCATACACAATCAGACTCACTTCACTCGCATCCCGCAACTCGAAACTGATGATTGTGGAGGGATTGAAGGGATTGGGATAGGGGGAATGTAGGGCGGTTTCCGAAGGTATTTCAACGACAGCGGAAATCATGTCAAAATCTTCCCCGCTGCAACGCCAATCTTCCACTGATCCCAAATAATCGCCGCCGTCGCTTCCCGCCTTTATGAAAATGAAAGTATCGTAAATATCGATTACCCAGGGATATTCGCCCAGGTAAGCGTAATAAGTATAAGTCCCTCCCGGAGCGCTGGCCGGCACCGCCTGGAAGCGGTTGCGGCTGACGGATTGGAAAGGAGAGAGAGTGAAGTTTTCAACTAACAGCAATGGTCCCACTGTCCCCACCTGCGGCAGAGCCACTTCGGTCCAGATGTCCACTGTTTGAGCCTGCCCGGTGGCGTTATCGCCGGATAATATGAACTCGAAGGTCCCGCCGGAGGCGGGAATGATTATTGGAGGATTTACCGGTGTCACTCCGACAAACAATCCCGAATATCCTTCGCCGTATAAATCCACTTCCTGCGTCTGGGCATTATTTATAATTGACAGGATGCTTTCATAGACAGCTGTATCGGGCGGGGAGAAACTCACTATGAGAACAAGGCTGTCGCCGGGCTCTATCCCTATGGGAGTGAAATCGACAGTGAAGGCGGGATCATTGGAAATGACTGAGATTATCTGCAAAGTGGTGTCGCCTACGCTGTAGATGGTCAAAGGCAAATCCGCATCGTTTCCGACCGCCACTGAACCGAAATCGAGTTCTTCAGCCGACAATTCGATCTCTGGAAATACCGGCGGCGCGCCGGGAATATTGATGATATTGAAATACTTATTCTCCGTCCCTGTTAGACTAAAGTTCGTGGCAGTGCGCATATCCGGCACGATAACACTGCCGGTGAAATAGTCTTCGATATAAAGCTCCCCGCTGGCCGGTAATCCGGCGTTATCCCAGGATACAACCGAGGTGCGGGAAATCGGCGGCATCACATTGCCATTGGGATCGATTTCCAATATCCAGGTCAGAGTATCATAGACAAATTCATAGATCAATTCGAAATAGGGGCCTCCCCAATTGATATCATAAAGACCGGGCCAAGTCAAATATTGCGGCGGCGGAGGCGGAGCCGGAATGAAGGAAGATTCCTCCATAGCGCCTATAGTCACATTAAATATATTAGGCGCTGAGCCGGTTTCACCGGTTATTGTAAGCTCTGCAGACCAGTCCCCCCCCGCAGACAGTGTGTAACCTTGAAGCGAGGCGCTGACATTATTCGCCGGAGCATCGCCGTCGACTAACAACTCACCGGTTTTCTCCCCGGACGGCATCAGCGAAATGAAAGTCACCGATATTTCCAGGCTTTCATCAGGCTGCAAGATGAAGTCATAGGGGAGCGGCAGATCCGCGATGAAATCATTGGTATTGTCTAAAGAAATCGTGCCGGAACCCGTTTCAGTTCCGTCATTGGTGATGGTGAAT
>JADHWD010000178.1 GCA_016783645.1 bacterium | reverse complement strand
TAAGTGACCATCCATCCCGGCGCGCCTTCGGCCTTCTCTTCTTCTTTCTTCTTCTTTCCCATATTAAGCCGCTTCCTCGCCCCGCTCTTTAGGGGATACATAAGTCATTAATTTTCCACGAACTACTCTGGGATTATCTCCCGATTGAATCGCTAATATACCGTCAATAATCATCTCCCGCCGTTGAATCTCCTCCAGTGTCCGGTTCTTGAGCTTCCCTTCCATAGGCAGGAATACCAGGTTTGCCAGCACCGCTCCGTAGAATGTAGTTATCAACGCCACCGCCATACCCGCGCCTATCTGTGTGGGATCCTCCAATTTTCTCAGCATCTGAATTAAACCTATCAGTGTTCCGATCATGCCGAAAGCTGGGGCGTATGTTCCTAAAGAATGCATCACCGCCTGTCCTATTCGATGCCGATTTTCCAGGTTTGATAACTCATTCTCCATGATGGAGCGGATGATTTCCGGTTCCGAACCATCAACCGCTAATTGAATTCCGGTCTTCATGAAAGGATCGTCAATTTCATAAATACTCTTCTCAATCGCTAATATTCCTTCCCTGCGGGCTTTCTCCGCTAATCTCACCAGAGTATTTATAGTATCCACCGGTGAAACCTCCTGATGCTGGAATGTTTTTTTAGCGACATTCATCACCTCAACTACGGTTTTCAGGGGGAAATTCACGAAGGTCGCGGCAAAAGCGCCTCCCACCACAATCATAACCGATGGTATATTGATGAAGCCGCCGATATCGCCGCCCATCATGATAGAACCTATCACAAAAAGCAGGCCTATTACGACTCCGCCTATGGTAGCTAAATCCATTCCGCTCCGGATTATTTTTTATTGATTACTTTGAAAATAGGGTTTAGGGGCTGGGGGCTAGGGAATAGTTCCATCTTCCGGCAGGTCTTGGGCGCCACAGGCGGGTGTGACCTGCTAGAGCGTGGGTTTTGAGTCTTGACAGTTAGTCCGAGAATATGAAGAACACCTTTTGTCATTGCGAGCTAAGCGAAGCAATCTCTCTTATCAATAATCAATTAGTGAGATTGCCACAAGGCTTTCAGCCTTTCGCAATGACATTCTCGGACAGCTTGTTGAGTCATGTGTCTCATCCTGAAGCCCAGAGCCCAAAGCCATAATTTTATGTTTCGTCTTGCCTCGAAGGCGGATGACAGCCTGTAACAGGTCCTGACATCAACGATCTGCGGAAAGCGATAACTTTTTCCAAGACCTCTGCAGGACTTTCCAGCACCATCATCTTTTTGCCATTAGAGAGTTGAATCACCGTATCGGGGCTTTGAGAGATAGTTTCGATCAAATCGGCGTTGAGTATGATCTCTTCGCCGTTTATTCTTGTTAAATTTATCGTGATTGACTCCGAAATAATTGGTAGGCGGGGGTTCATCCCCCCGCACAATATGTCTGGGGACAAGCCCCCGACCTACCATTTTTTGATTTTCAATTCAGTATAAAATAAAATTCAATTCCGTCAAAAGACTATATGTGGACAACACTGTATAAATTGAGGAATAACGATGTTTTTCTTGGAATAATTGAAATATTATAGAATGACAGCGGGAGGAAAATCCGGCAGGATGGCGGGATGGCGTCGGAAAATTTCAACTGATAAAAGGGGACGGGGGTGAACCGGAGTTCACCCCCAGCGGTTCAAAGATTACCTCTTGAGACCGTTAATTTCGGATAGCACCATATCGCTGGTCTGGATGACCCGCGCGTTGGCTTGGAATCCCCTTTGCGCGATGATCAACCCGGTGAATTCCTTGGATAAATCCACATTGGACATCTCCAAGTATCCCGAATTTATCGCAGTATTGAAATTAGTCTGCGCCAGTCCTACCACTGCCTGGCCGCTGTTGGCGCTTTCAGCGAAAAGATTATCGCCCTGCTTCATCAAACCCATAGGGTTGGTGAAATCGGCGACTACAATCTGAGCCAGATTGCGGACTACCCCGTTGCTGAAACTGCCGCTTATTATTCCATCTATGCCGATTGAGATGTTTTCCAAATTACCCATTTCGTAGCCGTCCTGGCTCACCGCTATAGTGGTGGAGGGTGAATCGAACTGGGTGATACCGTCATAAGAACCGGCGCTGCCCGGATCCAGATTGACGGTCATAGTATTCGCGCCATCCGGCGTGAATACCATGGGCCCCCCGTCACTGGAAGCAAAGGAAGCCAGCGAACCGTTGTTGTTGAAAGTAATATTTCCGGTTCCACCGGAGGTGATATTGGTCAAACCTCCGTCAACTTTCACTTCCCAATTCCAAGCATTCTGTTCCGGCGCTTTAGTGAAGGTCATCTCCACTAAATGCGCGCTGCCCAGACTGTCATAGACATTGATAGAAGTGGTGTGAGAAGCGTAATCCCGACCTGCTACCGTATTGAGGAATGAAGGCTCATCGAAGGAGATGGAAAGACCGGTTGTGGTGTTAGTCCCGGCGTTGAGATTGATAGTGGTCTGGCTGGCGCCGGGCAGATTATCCGTCAATACCAGCTTGCCGTCGCTGTTGATAGCGGCGTTAGAACCTGCAAAGGCGGCGTTGATATCTTCCAGCAGGTCGGCGACGGTGTCGTATGCGTCTATACCATCGTCGTTGTACACATAAGTTCCGTCCACGGAAGAACCATCCGAATTAGTGCCGGTAATTAAAACTTGGTCGCCGTCCACTAAATCGATGCCGGAAATCCAGTTCAAGATGGTATCTTCATCAGCGATGCCGTCGGCGGTAGCGCCGGTAGCGATACCAAGATCTGTTAAGACTGAAGTGGTACCATCAGTGATAGTGATAGTCTTGCCAGCGCCCTGTTCAGTCGTTCTGATATAGACCCCTTCAGTGCCCGTTGCGGGATAAGGATCTACAACCGCTTCCACCGCGCCTTCCAGCGTGGTGCCGGTTAATGCATTGTTTATGGCGGCGGCGATTGCGGAAGCGTCGGCATAAGTGCCGGCGGCAAGCGTGATTTCCACCGCGGACTCGCCGTCGACCGCTATCCGCATCGTATCATTAGCGCCGGCAGCGACAGTAAAGCCGCCGGTTAGATCAGTGCTTTTCACCGCGGCATAGGTTTCAAATGCGCCGTCGGCGGACCAAATTTCCTGCAGAGCGTCAGAATCTGCGTTCAGGTTGCAGAAGAAATCGACATTTTGAGTCTCTTTAGCAGGCTCTTTCTGTCCGAAGGGTAAAGTGATATTTCCGACATCAGCGCCGGAGGCGACGATGCCGAGGGCGTCAGCCATTCTGCCCTGCACGAACATCTTTCCGCCCTGCGCCACCAAGTTGCCGTTGGCGTCCACCTGGAACGCGCCGGAGCGGGTGTAATACCTGCTCAAGCCGTCGGAAATTACGAAAAATCCGTCGCCCTGTAACGCTAAATCAGTGGCGATCCCGGTCGACTGCAGATTGCCCTGTGTGAAATTGTTGTCGATAGAGGAAAGTTTCATCCCCAATCCCACCTGCATAGGATTCACACCTGCGAATCTGCCGTAGGGGGAGAAAGGCGAACTGACCTGTTGTGAAAGCGCCTCAGCAAAGGTCACCCTTGCGCCTTTGAAGCCAAAGGTGTTAACATTGGCGATGTTGTTTCCGATCACATCCATCATCACCTGATGATTGGTGAGACCGGAGACACCTGAAAATAATGCTCTAATCATAATTCAGACTCCTTTTTCGGCGCCGCTGTCGATTGGCGCCGGTGAGGGGGCTTCCTCGTTAAGGTCCAGCCCCGTTGATTAATTTGTCTGCGGGATTTGCCCGCTTAGTAATTTAACCTTGTTTAAATTTCACAGATTAATGGGATTGAAATAATACCATCCGGTTTAATTCACGATGATCCCTGAAATCTCATAGCTTCACATCAAACAATAACCGCGCTGTCGATGTTGGTGAAGACATTATCTTTCAAGCCGGGTCCGCTCATAGCGGTGATCACCGTGTGATTCTTGATAGAAACTACAAAAGCCAAGTCGTTCAACAGCACTAATGAATCGTTAGCGCCTTTAGCTTCAGCTTTACCAACGCCGCCGCGGATTCGGTCTATCTGCTCCTGATTCAGTGTGATATTGCGGTCGATCAAACGGCTGACCGCATGAGCGGAAAATATAATATCAGGAGTGGACAGCATATCCTGGAGAACATCGGCGAAGTTGGGCGCTCCAGGCTGCGAAGTCTGCGGAACTGCCGCTGTCTTCGGTCTCAGCGGCTCCGTCCGCTGTAACTGCCGAAGCCTCAGCATTTCGATTGTCAAGGCTTTGCTTTCTATTACCACTTATTACACCCCCTTTCCTTAAGAGCCATCGGATCAGCCCTCGGAAGGCATGTTAAGTTCCATGACATCGGCCAGGCTTACCTGCACATTGCCGATAGTCAGCAGAGCCTGCCCTAGTTCATAATTGACACCGGTGATTAAGCCCTCGATGAACTGTTCCACCGCTATATTGTATCCGGAATTGGTCTCGGCGGTGACCGAGAAGGTGTAAGTATCATCGGGCATGGAGGCGCCGGTTGAGTTGTTACCGTTCCATTGGAATTCGTGTTCGCCGGCAAGCTGAGCGCCCAGTATTTCCGAATAGACCAGATTTCCGTCGGAATCGTAGATTTCCAACTGCACCGAATCTGCGTTGCCCGCCAGTTCATATTGAATCGGACTGGCGGCATCATCCTCTAAGTTCACTATAGTGTTCAAGGCTTTGGCTTCATTGCCGATCAAACCCGCCGCCATAGTGTTGCTTATAGACTGATTCAGCATTAATTGGGCGCTCAAAGAAGCTTCCAGGTTCTCATTGATGGATAACAGCTGTTCGACTGAAGTGAACTGCGCTAATTGAGATGCGAACTGCTGGCTGTCCATGGGATTCATGGGATCCTGGTAACTCATCTGGACGACCAGCATCTTCAGAAATTGATCCTGCCCCATGATGGAATTACCGCCCTGCTGGCTGGAAGACGAACTTTGTGAAACGGAATAAGCGCTGTTAGTTAATGGATTTATTGTCGGCATAAATTTCCATCCTTTCAGTGTGCCAGATTGGCTAACTGGTTGATTTCTTCAACTTCAGGATTATGATCCGATAGATATTCCACCACCGCATAGAAGGTTTTGGAACAGGAGATGGTAGTTCCGCATTCGATACAATTGATCAAATACAGGTTCTTCCGTTTCCCGCCTTCTTCCGCAGTGATCTCATCGTTCTGGACACCAAGCGGTATGAACCGGTTGGAACCACAATGACAACGCATGATAAATCTCCTTGTTGGTGAATAGATATTATACTTGCAAAGCAATTAAGCAAACCTCATACCAGCTAAAATTTCCATCTTCAGAGACTTCGCTTCTGCGTATATCATTGTTATTATTAGAAATAACTAATTGTCATTGAGGCGGATTCCGTGATTAGGAATTTGTTAGGTATTTTTTGCCTAATATGACGGAAATATCCGCCCCGATTAAATCAACCAAGTGGAACTGTGGAATTCACGATTAGAGTTGAAATACGCGATTCTCGCCCGTGTATTCGGAAAATCGAAACGGGAATCCGAATGAACCGCATCGAGTTCACGGTGATTATGCGCCGGAGAAGCTGTCTGCTCGCCAGACACCATCACATCGATTCGCTCCACTTCCACACCGCTCTTATTCAAGGCGGATTTTAGTTCGTTCATCTTCGATAAAAGCAACTGTCTCACCTGGCCGTTTTCCACCAGGAAGCGGGCGGTCATCTTGCTGCCCTCCATCGCCACTCTCATCGATACCGCGCCCAGATGTTCAGGATGCAGTTCCAGGCTCATACGGTAATTACCGTTCTCAATGTTGATTTTAGCGCGGTTGACCAAGTCGTAAAATATCCGGTCACCGTCCGGCAGAGGATTTCCGTTACGGCCGCCAGAAGCGGCTCGCGCATCGGATACCATTGTCGAAGATGACTGCGGATTATTATCCTGCGGGGAAAAGCCGCTGTCGGAAGCCGTCGATTTCGCCCATTCGGTCTCAAATTGTTCATCCCAGCGGGCGGTGTCGATCTCCGCATCGACCTTTTCAGTCCTTTCGCGGTCAGTTTTATGAGGGATTTCGGATTTCCTGCCCTTATCGAATATCGAACGGTCTTCGGGCAAAGACCACAGGTTCTGCATCACCGCATCGGCGGGAAGCGTGTCGAAATTCACCTCGAAAGGCAGATTTTCCAGCTTTATCATCTCACGGTAAGCTTCATGCAGTTCATGATTGATCTTCGAATTCTGATCGAATTCGCTTAAGGCGGATTCATTCAATCTCTCATGCGCCTGATTTAAGGCTTCCTTCAATTCATCACCCATGAACGGTTTATTCAGCTTTTCAGCTAAAACATCGTGCGCGTGGTCACGCCTCACTCGTTCGGCCTGTGAGGATTCCTCTCTGATTCCGGATCTCTCCGCTTTCAGGATTTCATCCTCAAGTTTGGAAGGGAATTTCAAATTGGAATTCCTTCCCGCAGACAGCAGACGCTGTAAATCAGCGGAAGACGAGGCTTCCGCCGCCAGTTTCTCGCTGTCGCTCCTGCCAATCGGAGGCGAATGGTTCTGACCGGCTTTCAACGAATTCATCAGAAATTCATTGAAAAGCTCATTGTCAACAGCTGTCAGGTTTAACAGACCTTTGACAGATTTATCTTCACACGTTGATATACCGTTCAGGGCGGTCTGCTTCAAATCGATCCCGATTTTCTGCATATCATTTCACCCTTTCTGTTAACCTGAATTATTCATAAATTAACAAGGATATTCAGGATTCACAGGATTTAAAATTCAAAATCCAAATCTGAAAATTTAGAGTATATGATTTTAAAAATATAAGACTTATTCTGTTTATCCTGTACATCCTTGCTAAATTCTTGAATTAATAAGGTTAATTATACCAGCTATTTTTTATAAGAGGCCGGACTTCAGTCCGACATCTTAGCGTTTAAATTGCAGTGAACAGACTAAAGTCTAGCCAAAGATATTTGAAATTTGATATTCACCACAGAGAACACTGAGATACACAATGCAAAAGGTTAAAGACTCAAGATAATTAACAGGGATTAAGGGGATAAAAGGGATAAAAAATTGTTGTAGGAGCAAAGCATTT
>JADHWD010000177.1 GCA_016783645.1 bacterium | reverse complement strand
AATCGTTTGTTTTTATATCACTTGATTTCAATAATCCCCCCTGCCCCCCTTTAGTAAAGGGGGGAGTTGGTTTCCCCCTTTTTTAAAGGGGGACTAAGGGGGATTACACACAATTACCCATACAAAACAGCGAAGTGCCTGATTATTAATAAGAGAGATTGCTTCGCTTCGCTCGCAATGACAAAAGGTGTTCTTAATATTCTCGGACAGACTATTAAGAGGAGTGAATGAAATTTACATGTGCAATAGAGTCCCTGCACTCTGTTGCACATCAGTAACTTGCAGTTAGCAGCTTTCTATTTTCAAGGTCAATAAATGAAATTCTATATCACCACTCCTATATATTATGTGAATGACGAACCTCATCTGGGACACGCTTACACCACTATTTTAGCGGATGTATTGAAAAAATATCATCGTAAGCTGGGTGAAGAGACATATTTCCTGACCGGCACTGACGAACACGGTCAAAAGGTGCAGGAAGCGGCGGATAAATACGGAGTCACCCCCCTGGAACACTGTGATAAAATGGCGCTCCGTTTCCGAAACTTATGGACGAAACTGCAGATTGAGAATGATGATTTCATCAGGACTACCGAAGAGAGGCATCTAATCGAAGTGAAGAAGATACTGCAGTATATCATGGATAAGGGGAAGATATATGCGGATGAGTTCGAAGGCTGGTACTGCGTTTCGGATGAACGGTTTTGGACGGAGAAGGATTTAAAGGAGGGTAACTGCCCCCTATGCGGCAGAGAAGTGCGGCAGATGAGCGAACGGAATTATTTCTTCAAGATGAGCGAATACCAGGATTGGCTGATCGACCATATAAATAGTCATCCCGAATTCATCCTGCCGGAGCACCGGCGGAACGAAGTATTAGGATTCTTAAGACAGCCGTTGAAGGATTTGTGCATTTCCCGCCCTAAATCAAGACTATCCTGGGGGATTGACCTCCCATTCGACGCCGATTATGTCACTTATGTGTGGTTCGATGCGTTATTGAACTACTACAGCGCGGTGAAGGCGAAAGGATTATGGCCCGCCGATGTTCATTTGATTGGAAAGGATATTCTGACTACCCACTGCGTATATTGGCCCATAATGCTTAAAGCGGCGGATTTGCAGCTTCCCCGCACCATATTCGCGCACGGATGGTGGCTTATCGAAGCGGAGAAGATGTCCAAATCCCGCGGAAATGTGGTCAAACCTTTAGAACTGGCGGATAGATACGGAGTTGATTCCTTCCGCTATTTCCTCATGCGGGATATGGCGCCCGGACAGGACGCTTCCTTTTCGGAAGCGATGATGGTCAACCGCATCAATACCGACTTAGCTAACGACTTCGGCAATATGCTGTCCCGCGTGACAAGATTAATCAAGGTGAATTTCAATGGTTTGACACCGGAGGGTGATGATTCGCCGGAATGGCGGGAACTCGCGGAAAGCGTCATCCTTTCGGTAAAAGAATCAATTGAAAATTTCCGCCTGGATGAAGCCTTGAAAGCGGCGATGAATTTGATTGTCCGCGCTAACCGTTATTTAGAGGAAACAGCGCCCTGGAAATTAGTGAAGACCGATAAGAAATCCGCCGGCGCTGTCCTTTACAACGCTCTGGAAGCCCTCAGACTGTCCGCTTCGCTGTTAGAACCCGTGATGCCCAATAAGATGCGGGAAACCTTAAACAGAATGAATAACGGTGACGCTGAATGGAGATGGGGCGTCTTAAAACCCGGAACGAAGATTGAGATGGGGGACGCTCTATTCCCTCGAATCGAATACAAACCGCCTGCTATTTCTGAGAAGAAGAAGGAAGAAGTCATGCCCGATATCGCCGTGATTGATGATTTCAAGAAGCTGCAATTGAGAGTTGCGGAAATTATGACCGCGGAACCGGTTGCAGGAGCTGATAAATTATATAAACTGCAGATAGATATCGGCGGTGAACAGCGGCAGATAATCGCCGGCATCGCTCAGCATTATAAGTTAGATGAACTGCCGGGCAAAAAGATTATTGTGATAGTCAACTTGGAGAAAGCGGTCATCCGCGGAGTGGAATCGCAGGGTATGCTGTTGGCGGCGCAGGCCGGTAAGACCATGAAATTGTTGACCATCGACGGCGATCTGCCGGCGGGAGCTAAAATTTCATGAATCCCGCCGCCGCCAAGTTTCTCAACCTCCTGCCGGAAAACGATGTCCTGATATTAGGGCGTCAGGGCGAAGCCTGGACCGATAAAGCGCGCTTTTCTACCTCCGATCCGGTGTTACTTTCCCCCGCATACGATATCCCCAGCCTTGAAAGCGGCTTATCCGAACTAAAAGACAGCTATTTCAGCGCAATATTCTGCGCTTGGGGACTATCCCGCTTATTGATGGAAAAAGAACTATTCCGGCGGATTATTGATACGCTTAAACCGGGAGGAGTTTTTTTAGCGGTAGAAGTCGAAAATATTCCGGATGATCCCGGACACAGTATCTTTCTGAATGCGCTTCAGATTCTTTACAGCGCGGAGATTATTCCCTTCGACCGGCTGAAGGCGGTATTAAAGCGGAATGGTTTGAGCGGCATCCGCAGTCAGCGAATCAATCATCGGGATGATTCCTTCACCGAAAAAGATATAGAAAATATTTCGCAGATATTATTGAAAGAACTGCCGGAGCGTCATAATGATGACGCAGATATTATCCAAAGGAAGATTGAAGAGAGCGGAATAGAGATTTTCCCCTTTACCCTAATCAGCGCCCGGAAACGGTCTGTCAAAGAAAAATCCGATTCCCGGCGGCGGGATACGGCGAAATCGCTTAAAAAGCGGGAACATATCCTGCAGCATATTATCGAACTGGGACCGGATAAACTGTCAGACGAGGAAATTTTAGCCTCCGCTTTGGAATGCGATATCAAACTGGCGCAGAAGATATTAGTGGAATTCGGCGGCAGGGCGGTATTGAAAGACAGGGACCGGAAATTACTGATGAAGAATCTCGGCGTCGATGATGAAACTTTCGGCCGAATATTAGCCTTGATGGAGATAGGCCGCCGGTTATTCCAGCCGAACCCTAAAGAGAAGCGGGTGATCAAATCCCCGGAAGACGCCTTTCAGTATCTGGCGGATATGCGCTATCTGAAGCGGGAACATTTGAGAGGTTTATATCTGGATATTCAGGGAAGACTGCTGTTCGATGAAATTCTGTCGATTGGCTCGCTTTCACAGGCTTTAGTGTCGCCGCGGGAGGTATTAACTCCGGCTTTGGAATACGGCGCTACCGGGCTGATATTAGCCCATAATCATCTGTCCGGTTTAGCCGCTCCCAGCGACGCCGATGAAGAATTGACCGCCACCGTCGAATCCGCCGCTTCACTCATGAAAGTCGATCTATGGGATCATATCATCATCGCCGAGGACAAATACTACAGCTTCAACGAAAAGGGAAAACTCAAATCTGAAGTGTATAGGGGGAGGAAAGAAAAGTAAAAAGGAGGAATATTCACAGCGAATTAAACGAAAGAGATATTCACAGCAGATTGAGCGGATGAAGCGGATGAAAGTCGGTCACTCGTCACTGGTCACTTGTCACTCATCATTCGTCATTAGTATTTCGGATTTCGGATTTTATAGCTTTAATCGCTTTAATAGCTTGTGAATTTTTTACCTTTAATTACCCCCATTACCGGTGAATCTTTCTTTCATACTTACACACTTTTACACTTTCACACTTCTTTTCATTCACTATTCACTATTTTACATTCACTATTTCATCAACACTACCTTCCTCACCATCGACTGACTAGCCTGTCCGCCGTACGGCGGATCAACCGTCAACCTGATAAAATACATTCCGCTGGATAATTCACTTCCATCGAATACCACTTCATGATATCCGAGTGACAAGTGACCAGTGACCAATGACTGAATTTCTCTGCCCTGAACATCATACACAATCAGACTCACATAGCTGTCAGCTGTTAACTGATAGCTGATAGCTGTTTTCGCGTTGAAGGGATTGGGATAGGGGGTATGGAGTTTATAATCATAAACAGAAGAGCTTCCCTTTGTTTTCACCACAACATCGTTCCACTCCAGCTTTTTAACGCCGTCTGTAGAAGCCGCCCATATTATCCCCCCTTCAGACGGATCGCAAATCATCTGATTGAATGTTGTCCGATAATTCAATCCTTCGGCGAAAGCCTCCCAATTGTCCCCGGAATCATAACTTATGAAAGCGGAATATGGATGGCAGGTTCCCGCAACTACAACATCGGGATAATCAATGAAACGGCATATAGATGTAGTCCAATTTGCAGGATTAAGATATATTGATGTACACACCTCCCAATTATCACCTCGATCGAAACTTTTAAGCAGAGGATAATTGTCTATATTAGAAGCCCAAACCAAATCCGGAAATACAGGATCCGGGAATAAATCCCACTGATTCAGGCCGAGATTAGGCATAGCTAAAGAGTCCCAGCTTGCGCCATAATCTTCACTGCGATAAGCGAATCCTTCGCCGCCGTAATAAAACAATCCCGGAACTATTGAAGATGCTCTGGGTTGACCTGTATAATATATTGGAACATTAGGAGGCGTAATTTCCTGCCATATATCACTTGCGGTATCGTAAATCCATAGTCTGCTGTAGCAGCTTTTCATTAAAACCCTTGAATCGCCGGGGAAAACATCGCAGAGATGAAAAATAGCGCTGATGGTATCCGGTTGGCTTTCCACCGCAGTCCAGTTAGCGCCCATATCATCGGTGTACCATAAGTTTAGCAGACCATTCCAGGAATATTCAACCGCTCCATATATACGATTGGGATCGACCGGATCGAACAACACTCCCCAAATATATTCGCCGGAGCTTAAGGGGATCCCTTGGTCGATGCGGCTCCATTCATCATCTTGTTTTACTTTGACGCCAAAGTATCCGGAGATGACGATTTTGTCATTCACCGGGTCTATATCTAAAAAAAAACTATGCTGGCCGCCGGGGAAGGTTTCGGTCAAATGTTCCCAGCTTTCCCCGAAGTCGACGCTTAGAAATAATCCGATATCATAGATACCGGCATATAAAGCGCCTGAAGAATCCACCTGCAGCTCAGTCACAATACCGCCGGGTGAAATATCGGCGCTGATATGATCCCAGGTGAAACCGCCGTCGGTGGATTTTAAAACACCTCTGTCGCTGGTACCGGCATAGATTAAATTGTGAATATTCGGATCGAATTCAATTTCTAAAAAATAATTCGAGGGAATGGTAAAATTTCTGGGATTCCAGCTTAATCCTCGGTCGTAACTGTCGAGAATGAGATAGTCCAGGAAATTTTCATCAGGGATTTCACAAACGACTATTAAATGTTGATTATCGAAAGGATCAAGGGCAATATCGCTGGGAATGACTACGAAAGAAGTGCCAAGGTTCCATACACTGTTCCAATACAGACCATCATCAGTAGACCTCTCAATCCCGCCCATATCGGGATTAGGGCGGGGGCCCGCCAAACTTAAATTGAAAACTACGCTGTCATAACCGGGAGGAGAATAGAACCTTCTTACGCCAGGCTGATCTTGTGAAGTTATATATTCCCAATTTTCGCCGTAATCGAAAGTGTGGTATAATGTGAAAGTATGTCCGGACCAAATCCAATGATTGGGTTCTTCCGGGTCGACATGTAAAGTGTAAGTCCCGGAACAAACTCCGGCTTGAATTGGATTTATCGGTTCCCAGCTTTGTCCATAATCCTGGCTGAAATAAATGTACCCCTGGGGTTTTATTTGATAAGATTCAATCCCCGCCACGATGCCTCCGGCGAGGTCGGGAACCGGTTTCAAGTCGACGATGTGTAATAACGAAACAGTATCAATAAATCCCTGCTGGGAAGGGATCCAAGTTTGACAATTTGAATCCGCTCGATATATCCCTCTTCTGAAAGTGCCCATCAGTATTTCATCTGTTTCAGGTATTAAATAAACAGAACAGGGATTACTGCCGTTAGGCCCGATATGTTCCCAATAATTGACTTGAGCGTGTGAAAAAATGGGGATGAAGGTCATACACAGAGTGGATATTAAAAGATAAGTTTTTCTCCACATGTTAACCTCAGTTATTTTAATAAAATAGCAAAAACAGGGCGCTTGTTCATTCTGAACTAATTCAATTAAAAAGGATTAATTATGCAATTTATTCCTGCGGATTATCACAGATATAAGCCTTTGCATATATATTGGAACATATAGCAGAATAAGGCGGTCCTGGATAAGAATATGTCAAGCCAAAAACTGTAGAGTATGAGCGGTCTATTTCGTCGAAATCATATCCAACAAAATTTCCTGGATTCATAAAATATGGGTGGAAATTTACAGATAGATTGGAGCATTGACCCCAGATATTCTCACTTTGATGGCAGTTCCCGGTTCCTCTAGTACCCCATACTTTCAATTCAGCGGTTTGACCGTCCCAGTTTTCCGGGACTGTCATTGCCTGCCCGGGCGTGATGGGACCTAATGTTCCGTAGCCGGGCGGATCTCCTTCAGCGATCACAAAACCCACTATGATTAAAATTGTGATCAAGCTGAATATTACCTTCTTTTTGGAAATCATATTTCCTCCTTGGAAAAAAATGAAATTACTTTATGAACAAGCGCCCTTTTCTTTTTGATTAGCAAATTGTAATAGTAAATTTAAGAAAAAAAAAATAAAAGTCAAGTTTTGGGAGGAAAATTTTAGAAAATTTTCCGGCAGCAGGGGCTGGGGGCTGGAGAATGATTCACTGGCTATTATGGTTATTTTGGCTATTACATGCGGAGCGCGGAAGAATATTCACAGGTAATTAAGGTAATTATGGTAGGAAATTCATAAGCTATGAAAGCGATTAAAGCTATAAAATCCGAAACACCAATGACCAATGACGAGTGACTAATGACGATTTTTTTATCTGCTTAATCCGCTTAATCTGCTGTGAATATTTTTCAGCATTCAGTATTTTCCATTATTCTCCCATTCTATCTTGAATATTTCCGCTAATTGTATTATCTTTGGTAAATTAATTCCAGCTTAATCAAAATCAAATTGATGATGACTGAAAAACCGAATGAGATTGAAGTCAGTGTAGTGATGCCCTGCCTTAACGAAGCGCAGACAGTGGCGGTCTGCGT
>JADHWD010000176.1 GCA_016783645.1 bacterium | reverse complement strand
GTGGCGGGAGTGGGACCCAAATCCGCTTTAGCGGCGTTATCCGCAATGTCGGTTCAGCAATTATGCCAGGCTATTGTGGAAGGTGATATGGACAGGATATCTTTGACGCCGGGCATCGGGAAGAAAACCGCGCAAAGAATCTCGCTGGAGTTGAAAGATAAGGTCAAAGCGCTGACGATCGAAGGCGGCGAATTGATCCATCTGCAGGATGACTATGAGGAAGCCGCTTTAGCCCTGACCGCCTTAGGCTACAACCGCCTTCAGGCGGAGAAGGCGGTGAATAGGGTGATGAAAGAAGGCGGCGCGGAGAAGATTGAGGATATTATCCGCAAGGCGCTGGGAGTAATAGCGGGAGGGTAGGGCCATAAGCGCTTGAATAAGCGGAATTGGATGTGCTTATCAGGGCGAAGCATTTTTTACAAGTGATTGATATTTTTATCGTTATTAACAGGGATTAAGGGGATAAAAGGGATAAAAAATGCAATATGAGGATTTCACAAAAAATTCAATTATTTTGAAAACTTGGTGAACTTTGCGCCTCCTTCGTGTTCTTTGTGGCTAGAATTAAAAAAAGAGAAACCACAAAGGACACAAAGGATTAAATTCATGTGTTATATAATATCGGAGATTTGATAACAGGATTTCATCGAAGATTGAATAAATTCAGTGTTTTTATCCCTTTCATCCCTTTTATCCCTGTAAATTTTAATGCGGGGAAATGTTAATGTAAGAGATTAACTCTTACATCTAATGAGTAAGTATCTATATCACCTGCCGCGGATTTGTATTCTGATATTGAAGCCGAACTCTTGGAAGGAATTTTTACCGGTGGTGTTATTCTTGGAGGCGCCGAGTTCGTATTGGATTCCGCCGGTCACAGTATTCGAGAATGTATAGTCTAATCTGGGTTGCAGCGACCATTGCGTATTGGTGCTGGTGATGGAGAAACTGTCCGCTTCGCCCTGAAGGGTTTCATCCTGGCGGGCGGTGTAATTAAAAGAGAGCGAGAAATTGGTGTTATTCTTGAACCGCTTATTATTGAAGGGCCAGATAGGAATGGGAATTTTGAAACCGGTCTTGCGGGAATAACTGCCGGTGATAGTGAAAGTGGTGCTGTTGGAACGGTTCTTCTGGTCGAGGTTGATGCGGTCGGTCAACTGCTGGGTCTTCTTCAATTGTATGGAACTCGATATTCCGCCTTTCCAGCTGATATTCAATCCTGCCAGAGGTGATAAACCGCGGTCATAGGTTATTTCAGTCACATTTTCTTTGGAGTCATTCCATTTATCCGTGGATTTCCCGGAGTAGCCGCTTTCGAGGCTCACTGTCTGGGCATATTTCTTGAAAAATTTAAGCTTCTCTAATCCAGTAAGCCGAACTGACAGATTTACGAAGGGGAAATCGCTGATGGAATTGTCCTTACCGCTGACTAAATAAAATCTGGAACTGGTCACTTGACCAGTGCGGGTGTTCCCGTAGTTAGCGGAGGTCTTGTATGAATAATCGAAAGTGGTCCTCAGGTCGGCGAACAGATTCAAACCTGAACGCACGGTGAAATCTTTAGTTACGCTCTTAGTGCTGATACTGCTCCCGGCGTAATCAGCGACTTGTCCGACGCCCGGGTCTTCAGTGAAACCGAATTGATAGGGCAGAGAAGCGTGTCCTATCACCGCCGGGGTTGTGAGATTGCTGGAATGGCTGAAGTCGAAGCGGATGTCATTCAGTTTAGAGGCGAAGAATTTCACCGCGTTCAGCGGATTAGGAATTTTGAATTTCTTCTTCGTTTCTTCGCCTTCCTTCTTCTCTTCACCCTCTTCAGGCTTCGGTTGTTCTCCTCCTCGCCCGCTGGGAGCTGCCCGCCCTTCCCTGCCGCCGCTGCGGCCGCCGCGCCTGCCGCCGAAAATACTGGATGTCTTTAAATTCCAGGATGTCGAAATTGTCCGCCTTGAACTCAGGCTCTTGCCGGATTCCGCGTAACCATTACCCCAGTTCCATTGATAAACCGAATTATAGTTCACATCATGAGTCAGCCAGCTTAAGATGGTGGGCGCAAAGGAGGTGGTGAAAGTCTGATTAACATTATTCTCGGTCCCGAATTCGCCGTTCAATATCTCATTCCATTCATGTCCCAGCATATCGCTCTTGTGAGTACGGCTCACATCGAAATTCAAAGTGTTGAACGGCCGGTAGCCGGTGGAAAAAGTCCGGGTTAATCCGAAAGTGCCGCTGTTGGATTCCACTAAAGAGCGCGTCAATGAATAAGTCTCATTCTGCGTGGCGCTCAAGCGCATATCTATTTTAGTGGGATAATAATAGAACTGGGTCTCGCTTAATTTCTTCAGGATGGGGATGCTTTTAGTCCAACCGAATATCTTGAAGGATTTCTCCCTGCCGAAAGTATGAGCGTATCTGATATCGGCGCTATGGGCACGGGTTTCATTTAATATCTTGTCCGGGCTAGTCAGGCTGGATTTACTGAAATTGTAGCTGGTAGTTATATCGTCGATAGTATAACGGATGAAAGGATTAGTTGACTTGGTGGATTTGGCGAAACTGACATCCCAGCCGAAACTCTCGGTCAAAGTCTTCACGGTATCGACCGCGTCCTGATCTCCTTGATCCACTAAAATATCGCTGTTAGTGTAATACTTGGGTACTTTGGTATCCCGCTGGAAAGAGGCGTTGACAGGTATCCGCAGTCCCCAGGTGGGGGAGAGGAATTTATCCAAATTGAAATTACCGTTGATTCGCTGACGGGCGCTCATCTGATTAGATCCAATCCGCTGGCTCAAATTATGAAAATCAGCGTCGGTTTCGCTCAATTCACCGGACACCCGCCCGAAATCGGACAGTTTTATCGTGGCGGTGGCGCGGTAAGCGGTGCCGGGATCCTTTTTCACATCCGATAACCGCAGTTCATCCAGCCACACTTCAATCTGATCCTCGGTCGTTATTGTCCGCTTACTCATATTGCGCAGTCCCACAGTCAACTGCTGAATCTGCGACATGGAGGGATTGCCCATAACTACCAGCGAATCGCTGTCTGCTATGCGGTAAGCGTAATATTTCCAAGTAGTTGCGGAAGTTTGAATGGAATCGACTTTTGTGCCGGTATCCACCGTTATCCCCGCCATTATCGCCTTACGGTCGCGTTTGATCTGCGGAATCGCATCCAAATCTATCCGAATCTCATTATCAACATCCCATCCCGGCTTTAACTTCTGGTAGATTTCGTAATAATTGGAACTGGTATCAGCGCCGAAACGGAAGAACATATCCATATCATAATTCAGAAAACTCAAGGTATTACCGCCGCCGCCATGCACAAACATCTTCAATGTGTTATATTCCAAAAAACTCATCCGGTTATAGTATGTTTTATGAATCATAGCGGTGGAACGGGGCGGCATCTCCGTGATTTTCAGCACCAGCGATTGTTCTTTAGACAAGATACCGGTTATGGGGTCGCGGACACCGCTCACTCCCGGAGGCTGATCGTTGGCATAATCGGGATTATCATAAGTGTTGATGACGGCGATTTCCAGTCTCTCCCGGGGAACGCCGGCGGCGTCAGATTGAATAACTTCCTCCCATTCATTGCCCACCAGTTCAAACTGCGCAATCTGCACCGTAGTTTCCTCCGTTGCCCCATCCATCCACAACCGGATAAACTTGATTTGGCTCCAAGCTGGAGAACCTATCTGTTCGGCGTATTTCAGGGGGAATCTGATAAGTTTCCAATTGTTGCCGCCTTCCCCGGCGATTAGAGTATCCATCCCGGAAATCACATTCGACAGATTGACGCTGCAGCGGAAAAAATTCTCAGATTTATCTAATATGCTGTTACTGTTCAAGTCTTCGGAATCGGGGCGCCGTTCACCTTCGTCATACATATTGCCTTCAGTGCCATTGATATGCTCCACACTCCCCTTGGCGGTGTAAGAATAATCATCATCGGACCAGGGTTCATTTTCACCCCTGACGCTGTCATCATTAATATCCCAAAAATCCCATTCATCTCTATCGGGGAAAGTGGATTCCCATAATACCTTAGCGGCTTGGGCGCGGGGATCGTTGTTGGCCATCAAATCGAGTCCGATATCTTCATCGTTGTCAAGAATATAGTTACCGTAAGGTAATTCGGGCAGATTTTTATCTTCATTATTTAAGATACCATTAGGAATTGCGTCTTCGGATATTTCTCCCATATCGATATGCATATATCCCGGATCCGCCTTGCCGCTGACTTTAACCCATATCTCTAAGAATTTTGATTTACTCTGGTCGGCGAACCCGGCGCCCATATATCTTTGAATGGAAGCCCAGCTGTCCTGCGGATCTATGAGCGCGCTGTCAGGTGTGAATTCCAAAGTCAGTATATGGACATTGGAAGCCACTTTACTGTTGACTTCCCGTTCAGGCCATATCTCTTGAATCGGCACCTGCTGCCAGGGATTGTACCATAAGAGTTTTCCCTTTTTTCCGATATCCGCCGCTATACCGCCGATTTTAGGCGGACTTCCGATGGTCCAGTTGCGGCGCATGATTCCCAGCGTGGTAGTCCGCTTCACGCTTTCAAAATCGTCCAGATAAGCCACGCCGTCATTATCGCCGGTACCCGAGTTGTTCAGACTATTGGGATTAGGATAGACGCGGGCGATTTCACCTTCAAAGTTAATTTCAGAAGGCGCTTCCGCCTCCAATAAAGGCAGGTAATCCAGCGCTGTTGTTATGAATTGCGGCCTCATCACCATTCGAGTGTTGGCGTCTAAGATGAAATTCCGTGTGGGTTCATTGCCTACTTTCACCCGCTCCTCTAACGGCTTTTCGTTCAAATACAGCGCAGTGGCTCCAATGAATGATTCTTCATTCCATAAATCATATTCACCTCTGACACCCAGCAATGTCTTCTTATCCAGCTGGAATATCTCGCCGCTCTCCCATAACACATCGACATCGGCTGAAGGTGAAGCGGCCGCTTCGTTAGTGATTATCAGGTTGCCGGTCATGTAGTCGATGGTGTAGTCTTTATTCTTCTGCAGTCTTTGACCGTTGAGATATACTTCCTCCGAACCCTCCAATACGCCAAATCCTAAACTGTAAGATGCGGAAAGATTCTTATATTTCACATTGAAATAGTATTTTGAAGGGAAAAGGTCGTCATCGAGGGAGTCATAGATGCTGTTATTCCAGGTATTTGAATCGATGGCGGGTATGATGAAATCCGATCCGATATAATAACCGCCGCCTTTAACGGGATCCGGGTCAAAAGGTCTCAGACCGGGGAGTATTAATTCGCCGTTGTACATATCGACGAGGGAATGATACTGATAATCGATGACGCCGTCGGGATTGACCGCGCCGCTCTGATCGCGGGTATCCAGTCCTAAAATGGTGAGATAAGTCTGATTGACGCCGTTCACCATCTGGGTTTCCGGATCATTGGCAGCCTGCCCGGAACTGTACTTAACCGAAACCTCGAATCCTTCTTCCTGTATATTTGTCGCCTGCAGGTTATAAACATTCTTCATCTCCAAATCCCAAGTGGGATCTGCAGGCAGGGGATTCTCAGGGCGGATTAATTTGAATACATACCCTTCCATCATATTCGGTATAAGGGTATCGCCCACCATAGTGGAATTTTTAGTGAGGTATGACACGGCGAGAATATCGCTGTCATTCAAGGGATATTTCAGCCTGATTGTTCCCAATAAGTTTTCCAAGTAGTATTCGCCGGTGCTGGGATCCAATTTGCGGAAATAGCCGGAAAAAGATGATTGGGTCGTATCTGGATCGTTGGGATTCACTACCGCTACTCCCTTGACAGAACCACCAGTGGTTTGCGTTACCCGTTTAAATACCTGCGCGGTGAATATTTGGCTGTCCTGTGGAACTGCGATATGCTGTAAATCCGTACTGAACTTTCTATAATTATTGGTGTAATATTCATCTAAGAAGAAATATTTATTACGAATGTAATTTGTGCTTTGGATAGTGATTGCCTGTTCTTCGGCGCCGCCGGTGAGGCTCTTCTTGTTCTTCTGTCCCTTTTCGATGGAGGCGATAGTGGTCAA
The DNA here is from genome assembly GCA_016783645.1 of bacterium. Classification (GTDB taxonomy): domain Bacteria; phylum Electryoneota; class Tariuqbacteria; order Tariuqbacterales; family JADHWD01; genus JADHWD01. The sequence goes on along the minus strand of JADHWD010000176.1, from coordinate 1,097 downwards.
ACTTAAGGGTCCAACTTTGGATTCGGTCTTCAAACCGAATAAACCGGTGCTCTTACCGGAAAATGTCGCTAATTGAGTGCCGGTGAGATTTAGCGATACATTGCCAGCTTCAATCTTCTGGATTATCTCATCTTCTTCACCGGTGTATTCCAGGTGAATGGAATTTTCAAAGTCGAACATCCGTTCCGAATCCTGATCAACTTTGACTGAAACCTTGTCGCCGACTTTGCCTTCGATGGTGAATCTTTGGGTTTGGTCGATGCGGAAGGCGTAGTTGGTGTTGTCGTTCTGCGTGGTGTAATTCTGTTCGTCTTTTTGGCGGCGGAGGCTGCCGTTGATGCCGATATCGCCGGAGACTCTTAAGCCTACTCTATCGCCGCCGAAAATACGCTGGAAGGTCTTGGATTTTACCCGCCAGGGGATTTCGATTTCCAAAGCGCCGGAGCCCGCGCCCGCCTGCGCCTGAAACAACTGCCGCACTATATTATCCCGCCAGCTTTGCTTGAAACTATAATCCAATTTGTAATCGCGGAAATCGGATAAACTATAGACAAATGGTCGTCCAAAATGAATATCGAGTATCTCGGTTCGGCCCACCATCATAATTTCCGTACTGTCCACCTTGAAAGTGCGTTTTAAAAAAGTGGGTTCCAGCGGGAGCAGGCGCGGTGAGTCGATTTGGGACAGCGAAAGGGGAGATCTGGGGGTGGAAATACCGGGAATTGGGGGCGGAGGAAGCCGGATACCGACTGCATGAACCAGCGGACACAATAAGGAGAGCATCAAAGCCGAAGCCAGAATGCATATAATTAAGCGGGATACTATGGCTGACGACAACATCAAAGCGTTAGTTGTTACTTGGAATAAGAATCGCTAAAAATGTTCTATGACGCCTCCGGCGAAAGAATTAAGATACTAAAAAATTACTCCAATTTCAAGATTCAACTATATGCGGAACTATCTAGTGTCATGACACATTAATATTGATATGTAATAATATTGCATTTTATTGTTCTTTTTAGTATATTTCCTCAAGACATCTATTATTCTCATCAAAGTCTTGAGGAACATCATGAAAAAGTACATTGTCCGCTTGT
>JADHWD010000175.1 GCA_016783645.1 bacterium | reverse complement strand
AAAGAAGAGCTGTTGAGATTATCTCAGCAGTATTTTGATAATAGAATTCACAATTGACCGAATATTAAATTAACTTTAAGAGTGTGCAAAGGTATCTGTAGTTGAATAACAAATTATCTATTAACAAGATTTTATTGAACGCTGTTTTAGGTCTTCTGAAATTGTACAGGTATGCTCTGTCTCCGATTTTAGGCGCAAATTGCCGGTACTACCCTACATGCAGTAATTATGCTTCCGAAGCCCTGGAAAAGCACGGTATAATAAGTGGAATATGGTTGTCTGTGAAAAGAATATTGCGCTGTCATCCTTTTCATGAAGGCGGTTATGATCCTGTACCTGAGGGGTTGGAAAAAAACTCTCTGAAATTAGGTCGTAAAATCAAAATAAAAGAAAACACGATTTAGTACTTTATTATGGATAAAAAAACCATCATGGCGTTTGTTATAATAGGCGCTATTATTATTTTAATGCCTTATTACTACAAAATGACCACTCCCGAAAGCGCTCGAAAACCAGCCGGCATTACTTCTTTGCAAACCGCTGCCGATTCTGTAGAGACTCCCGCAGAAAGCATAGAAACAACCCGGGAAGAATCTGAAAGAATCAAGCTTCAGAAACAGATCGAAGAATTGAAGGCTCAATTGGCAAGCGGAACCACCGTTGAAGATTCTGTGATTCCCTCTGCGGAAACGAGCTGGCAGGAGAATGAAGTAAAGAATTACCAGACATTCCAGGTTGAAACGCCTTTATATATAGCCAAGTTCCGGAGCCTTGGCGCGACACTTATCAGCTTCAAACTCAAGGAATTCGATGACCGCAGAGGCGGTATGACCGAGATGATGTTGTCGCGCAGGGATGGAGATGCTTATCCTAACGCATTCATGAAATTTCATCGGATGGATTTTTCAACCGCCGATTTATATTTCACCTCATCGATGGAGAACCTGAATTTGGATGCCGGCGAGGATGGAGAATTTGTTTTCATAGCGACTTTGAAGAACGGCGGGAAGATAAAGTCCATTTACAATTTTAACGGTGACGATTATGTAATTAATCTGCATCATTTAAGTGAAAACGTGAATTTAGATGATGAATATTATTTTGGATGGGAAGGCGGCGTGAATGTCACCGAGCCGGATACATTGCAGGATTTATCGTATTCCAAGTCCTACGCAATGATGGGAGGAGAACTTGAAACTTTAGACGCACCCGGGAAGGGCGAGAAGAAGTTAAGTCCGACCGGTAAGGTAGCTTTTGCGGCGGTTCGTTCAAAGTACTTTGAAATTGGGATAATTCCTGAAGGAAACACCAGCGGTATAGATTTTGTCGGAAGACGGTTGGGCAGCGGTAAAACTTCACCCAAAGAATTCCAGCTTGCCATAAAAATGAACAATCCCGGCAGAAACATCGACCAAAGATACAAATTGTTCATCGGTCCCATGAACAGTAAAAGGTTGGCAAAATTCGGCGTGGGTCTGGAAGCGACGATGAACTGGGGGATGAGTATTATTAAACCGTTCAGCAAGCTGGTGCTGTGGACATTTAAACTTTTGCATAAAGTCATCCCGAATTACGGATGGGTGATAATAGTATTTTCGATTCTGATTAAGGTAATATTGTGGCCCCTGACTCATAAGAGTTATGTTTCCATGCGGAAGATGTCCACATTACAGCCAATGATGAAGGAAATAAAGGAAAAATACAAAGGCGATCCGCAGAAAATTCAGAAAGCGACAGCCGCTTTGTATAAAGAACACAAGGTGAATCCGTTAGGCGGATGCTTGCCTACTATGCTGCAAATGCCTCTTTTGTTCGGATTATTCATAGTATTCCGTTCGACTATTGAACTTCGGGGAGCGCCGTTTATGCTGTGGATAAAAGATCTTTCGCTGCCGGATACAATTATTAATTTGGGATTCACTATTCCCATGTACGGTAATCAGATATCGGTTCTTCCTTTGCTTATGGGCGCATCCACATATTATCAGTCTAAAATGACTATGACTGATCCGAACCAGAAGATGATGCTTTATTTCATGCCTGTTTTCCTGGTTCTGATGTTCAATAGTTTCCCCTCGGGGCTGACGCTTTATTACACGCTGTTCAATGTATTGTCGGTCGTTCAGCAGAAGATGGTTCCTATGGGAAAAAATGAACCTGTGCTTGTAGCGGCAAAGAAGAAGTGAATTTATACTAAACGACATAAATACATGTACTAATTCGTCATTCTGGCAAGCGAAGCGCGACCAGAATCGGCTGACTTTATTGATTAAAGTCAAGTAGGAAATAGAATTTAGCGCCCTGGAAAGGATTCCGGTCAAGCCGGAATGACGTTCCAGCTCAAATTTCGATTGAACTAAAAATTTCATAATCTGCTGACTTAACGGAATGATTGAATTTAATATAATTGATACATGTAGATAAGATTTGTTGGTTCGAGTAAGTATATCACTTCTGCGTCGGAGTTAAATTAAACGATTATATTTCACTGAAAACAAATTGCCTGGGATATTCCCGGGCTTTTGGTGTTTGTGTAAGTGCTGATAAATTCTAATGTTAGATAAAAATGACATAATAGCCGCACAGGCTACTCCACCCGGTGAATCGGCGCTCAGCGTTATCAGGCTGTCGGGAGACGGGTGTCTCTCTCTCTTTAGAAATTGTATGGTAAATAATAACAATAAGATAACGCCAAGAAGAGTATATCTGACCGATTTTATCGCAGGAAGCGAGATAATCGATCAGGTGATATTTGTATTTTTCAGTAATCCCGAATCATACACCGGCGAAGATTTAATTGAGATATCCTGCCACGGCGGTCAGTATATCGTAAAACGGATAATAAGCGAACTTTGCACCCTTGGCGCCCGCCCTGCTGAACCGGGTGAATTTACGTTCAGGGCGTTTCTGAACGGCAAAATGGACTTAACAGAGGCGGAAGCTGTCGCCGACCTGATTGCTTCGGACAGCGAAAAAGCGCGGCTGAATGCGCTCATGCAGTTGAACGGAGGTTTGAAGAAAGACATTCAGGATTTCAGAAGCGTTCTGTTGAATTTGATAGCCGAATTGGAAGCGGAGCTGGAATTTCCCGACGAGGAATTTGTCGAAATCGACTACGAAAGATTCACTGATGAATTGTCTGACATTTCCGACAGAATTCGGAAGGTTATAGAACGCGGTAAAAAGGGCAGAGCTGTGCGGGAAGGATTCCGGGTCACCATCGCCGGACCTCCGAACAGCGGTAAATCGACCCTTTTGAACGCGCTGCTTGGTGAAGACAGAGCTATAGTTCATGAAACTGCCGGAACTACCCGGGATGTTATCCGAGAATATACCGAGATCGGCGGTGTGAAGGTGTGGCTGACGGATACTGCCGGTTTACGACAATCCGGCGATGAAATTGAAAACGAAGGTATCCGGCGCGCTGAAAGTGAAATTGAAGCTTCCGACCTTATACTATATATATTCGATCTCTGCGGAGAATTTGCCGCTGAAGCGGTGAAATATTTTGTTTCAGAAAGGCTGATGATTATCGGGAACAAGGTCGATTTATGCGAAGATAGCGATTGCGAATGCGACTTGAAGATTTCCGCTAAAAGAGGCGACAATTTAGAGGAACTCAGGGAAATTATAGCGAAGAGAGCCTTTTCCGGCAGTATCGAAGGCGGCGTGATAGCCAACGAACGACATATAAGGTCGCTCAAAGAATCTGTGGATGCGATTGAAAGGGCAATGAGTATCGTAAATGCTAAAGGTGAAACGGAATTGACAGCCTTCGAGCTTCGGGATTCTGCTAAAGCGCTGGGCGAAGTGATCGGTGAAGGCGTTACGGAAGAAGTTCTGGAAAACATCTTTTCCCGTTTCTGTGTGGGGAAGTGAGAGATATGGATGTTCCACGTGGAACAATATGGGGCAATAGAGGTAAATTTTCAGACATTATGGATAATTACATAGTGTATCTCGAAAAGAATGTCCGATAACGTCGTTGCGAGGAAGCGAAGCGACGAAGCAATCTGTTTGTTTTATGGTAGGTTATGAACCTACCCTACAATTTATCCTTGAGATTATACGACAAAACTTTCGGGAGTTGCTATAATAAACGGTTATCCTATTTACTAAGCAAGAATTAAATTTTCGGTATCATTTTTAAGTTCGAGAAGTATCCGCACAAATTGTCATTCCCGCAATCCGCTGTACAGCGGAGACGTCGGGAATCTGACATAATTATTTCCGCTGTCAGATTCCGGACAAGCCGGAATGACAGCTAATCCATTTCTGTAAAGAAATTTACCGCTTATGAATTTTCTAAATTAATTGGATAACCGAATTATAATATTAATCGGTTTTTTGACGGCGTATATTAATGACAGATTATGAGATAATAGTAATCGGCGGCGGGCACGCCGGGGTGGAAGCCGCTTCCGCATCTGCCAGGATGGGGTGCCGGACGGCTCTGGTGACCCTGAAAAAAGACGCCATCGGAAGGATGTCCTGCAATCCGGCTGTAGGCGGGATGGCGAAGGGACAGCTCGTCAAAGAGATAGATGCGTTAGGCGGAGAAATGGGATTTCTCACCGACAAAGCCGCGGTCCAATTCCGCGTGTTAGGCAGGTCTAAAGGTCCGGCTATGTGGTCTCCGAGAGCACAGGTCGATAGAAAATTGTATAACCGGATTGCTGTAGAACGGATGGGAGAGATTGCGGGATTGGATATCATTGAAGATGAAGCTTTGGACATAATCACTGAAGATGGAAAGATTAAAGGTGTTTTACTTAGGAAATCCGGTATTGTCAGCGCTAAAGCCGTAATTTTAGCCGCGGGAACTTTTCTTGAAGGGAAGACTTTTGTCGGAAGGTCGAGCAAGACTGAAGGCAGGTGGGGGGAGAATCCTTCTTCAGGTCTTTCGGAAAATCTGGAAAAGCTTGGATTTGAGAGGATGCGGCTGAAAACCGGGACTCCACCGCGAATAGTATCTTCTTCTATAGAATATAAAAAATTGACGCCTCAATACGGTGATGAAGATATACATTTCTTTTCCCAGCGGACTAAGCCGGCGGATTTCCCGGGGGAGCAGATGGTGTGTTATCAGGCTTACACGAATTCCGAAACAATAAAAATAATTGAAGAACATCTATGGGAAGCGCCGCTCTACGATGGGACCATAAATGCAGTCGGACCGCGATATTGCCCTTCGATTGAAACTAAGGCGGTGAACTTTCCCGATCGGCATCGCCATCTTTTGTTTGTGGAACCGGAAGGATGGGACGATCCTCTGATATATCTGAACGGTTATTCCTCCAGTCTGCCGGAGCAGGTCCAGATAGATTCGATCCATACAATACAGGGACTGGAGAATGCCGTAATTGCTCGCCCGGGATATGCGATTGAGTACGACGCTTTCCCTCCTCACCAGATAAAATATACGCTGGAGACCCGTTTAGTTGAAGGGTTGTATTTTGTCGGGCAGATTTTAGGGACTTCCGGCTATGAGGAAGCCGCCGGATTGGGGATTATGTCCGGAATCAATGCAGTCCTCAAACTGCGCGGCGAAGAACCTTTTATACTGGATCGTTCTCAGGCGTACATCGGTGTGATGATAGACGATCTGATAACCCGGGGAGCGCCGGAGCCATATAGGATGTTCACTTCCCGCGCTGAATACAGGTTGTTGATACGTTCGGACAATGCAGATTCACGGTTATCTGAGTATGGACGGAAGTTCGGTCTTGTCAGCGAAAATTTATATAGTGAAGTCGTAGATAAGTATGACAGTGTCAACAAACTTATTGAAATATTGTCTTCCAACCGTATCGAGATCGACGGCAGTGTCTTCAGCGGGATCAATCTTCTGAAGCGCCCGGAAAACACCATTGAAGACGTTTTAGAATTTTTTCCCGAAATAAAGGTGAACGGTGACTTCAACAGAGAAGTAAAACGCCTGACTGAAATTCAGGTGAAATATGAAGGTTATATCAGCCGCCAGCTCAAGGATGTGGAAAAATTCAGGAATCAGGAGGAGAAGCTGATACCGGATAATCTTGATTACGAATCAATATCTTCTTTATCATTTGAAGGACGGGCTCGATTGAAGAAGGTTCATCCACGCTCTTTGGGAGCGGCGTCGAGGCTGTACGGCGTCACTCCGGCGGATATAGCCGTATTAGCGATAAGTCTCCGGAAACGGACGTTCCACGTGGAACAATGAACAGTTTATTGAAATTCACCAAAATATTGTTGACGCAATCAATGATATTTTGATATTTCCGAGTGTTGATAACTTACTCTTTTTGAAAAGATTTCATCGTAAACGAGGAAATATCTTACCCGGGGGTAGTATTTCGCCGAAATTGATAAAATTGTGTGGATAAGTTCGTGGAAAAGCTTCTATATGATTATTTATTAAGTATTTACAGAGCATACCCAAGGCTGTCTCGAGATGGATTCGATAGTGTTCTAAGTCACTTTTATAAATACCAATCTATGATTAGAAATTGGACTTATAGGCATAATCTGGTATCCCGTCGCGATGTTGATAACTTGTGGAAAAAACACTTTATCCCCTCTCTGAAACCGCTGGAATTGGGATTGATTGAAGAATCTGCAATGTGCATCGATGCAGGTTCCGGGGCGGGATTCCCGGGCTTGCCGATTAAAATTTTCAGACCCGATATCATCATGCATCTGTGTGATTCTAATAGAAAAAAAGCCCTATTTTTGAAGCAGGTGGTGAGTGAACTTGGGCTGCAAAATACAGAAATATTCAATTGCAGGTTGGAAAAAGTTGACTCGAAGTACGATTTGCTGGTTTCCAGGGCTATGGGAAAACCGAAAGAGACGTACCGCGATTTTATGAGTCATGTAAATGACGGCGGGAAGGTAATAATTTGGACGGCAAAGTCCATTTCCGATGATTTTCCGGGCTGCAAAGTAAAAAGTTATGATATTGAAGCGTCCGGTAAGTTGATTTGTCTGAGTAGAGGCGAAGTCTTTTCCTCATAGGTATTATTAATCTTTTTGGCTCTTCGCTATTTGGTGAGGATAATTCTTTCTAATCCCCCCGCCCCTCCATAGGCGCTAACTTAACGCTCTACAAATGTTTCTGCCGGGTTTCAAGCGAAGCGTAACCCGGCAGAATTCAGATACTTAAATTGCCCGTCAGGTTACTCTTCGTTTGAAACCTGACGGGAACTTGATTCTAT
>JADHWD010000174.1 GCA_016783645.1 bacterium | reverse complement strand
ATGAACATATGTCTTAGTATTCGACCCTGAAAGGGTCGCATGTGAATAGCCGTAGGTGAAACCTACGGTATAAATTAAACGAAACGGTTCGACCCTAAAGGGGTCGCACAAATACCTAAAATTATTGTCGCTCATTATATAACAAACTGTTCATATCAAAACGCTGACTTACGAAGAGTATAACAATTATTTACCCACACGATTCAGTGAAGAACCAAATATTTCTTAAAATACAAATATATTACTAAAAATTAATCAACTTTAAGTATAAGGAGGGATTGCATGAGCAATATCCGCGAAGTTGTGATTGTATCAGCGGTCAGGACGCCTATAGGTTCTTTCATGGGAAGTCTTTCCGCTGTTCCCGCTCCCAAATTAGGCGCAGTTGTGATCGATGCGGCGGTGAAACGCGCCGGAATCGCTAAAGATAAGATTGACGAAGTGATAATGGGCTGCGTTTTGCAAGCCGGTATTGGGCAGGCGCCGGCTCGGCAGGCGATGCGGTTCGCCGGAATACCCGATTCCACTCAAACGATGACCATCCATAAAGTCTGCGGTTCCGGTCTGAAATCGGTGATGCTGGCGGCGCAGGCTATCGCTTTAGGCGACGCCGACATCATCGTCGCCGGCGGTATGGAGAACATGTCCATCGCACCCTATTATCTACCTAAAGCCCGCACCGGCTACCGCATGGGTAACGGCGAAATCGTTGACGGTATGGTATTCGATGGTCTATGGGACCCTTACGATAATGTACACATGGGTAACTGCGCCGAAGTATGCGCTAAAGAATACAAAATCACGCGGGAAGAACAAGACGCATATGCGGCGGAATCGTACACCCGGGCGCAGAAAGCGATTGCGGAAGGATTATTCAAACCTGAAATCGTCCCGGTGGAAATTCCTCAGCGTAAAGGTGATCCAATTGTGGTTTCCGAAGATGAAGAACCCGGTAAAGGCAGTCCCGCTAAATTCGCCAGACTGCGCCCCGCTTTCGATAAAGAGGGCACTGTAACCGCCGCCAACGCCTCTTCTATAAATGACGGCGCCGCCGCTTTAGTGGTGATGGCGGCTGATACAGCGGCAAAATTAGGCGTTAAACCTATAGCGAAGATTATCGGGCAGGCTTCTTTCGCCCAAGAACCGGTATGGTTCACTACCGCTCCCGCCGGAGCGATTAAAAAAGTGTTGTCGAAAACAGGTCTGACTAAAGCGGATATCGATTTATGGGAAATCAATGAAGCTTTCAGCGTGGTGGCTATCGTCAATAACCGTTTATTAGAACTTGATCCGGCTAAAGTCAACATCCGCGGCGGAGCGGTCGCTTTTGGGCATCCCATCGGCGCCTCCGGAGCAAGGATTCTCACAACTTTACTGTACGCTATGAAGGACACCGGCGCAAAAAAAGGATGCGCCGCTTTATGTATCGGCGGCGGCGAAGCGTCGGCGCTGATTGTGGAAAGAATAGAATAAAAAACACTAAATATTGTCCTTTAATTGACTTAATCAAGATAATAATCCCCCTTAATCTCCATAAGCGCTTAAATAAGACATATATTCAAGGGATGTAGGGGCGAAGCATTTTTTATAAGTGATTAATATTATTATTGTTAACTTAAAATGCTTCGCCCCTACAAACTATATCGCATTCTAATTTAAAATTGTCATTCCGGGCGTCCGCCGCAGGTGGTCAAGACCCGGAATCCAGAATTTCTATTACGGATTCATTGTCTAGTGCCTTGACATGTATATATCACTATAAATATGCAATGTAGATTAACAGTAGACTAAACAGATGAAGCAGATGATTTAGTCAGAATCTTTGCACGAAATATCTGCTTAATTACCTTAATCTGCTGTGAATATTTTCCATTTATCAAATAAATAGGTTGTCATAATTTTATAGCATTATTTATGTGTCAAGGCACTAGTCTAAACTGTAACTATAAAATGGATTCCGGATAAGCCTTCGGCTTTCCGGAATGAAACTATTTTAACTTGCAGACTTTTTCTCTGTTGCGTCAGGTCTTGTCCGCTGTACAGCGGATGTGACCTGACGCCGTGATAATCTGACTTGTCAACTTGCAAACTTGCAAACTTTCATCTTATAATAAATCAATAATATTAACAATAAGATATACAGGAGCTCAAAATATGAAATTCCAAAATACCGCGGTTATAGGCGCTGGTACTATGGGCATCGGCATCGCCCATGTCATGGGTTCTTGCGGCTGTAAAGTCACACTCATCGATGTGAAACAGGAATTCCTCGATAGAGCGTTGAAAACGATTCAAAAGAATCTGGAACGGCAGTTAAAAAAGGAGAAAATCACCGAAGAGCAGTTGAAAGAAACTTTGGCGAATATTAATCCGTCCACTAATATAGAAGACGCCGCCGGGGCGGATTTCGTAATTGAAGCCGCCACGGAAAATCCCGATATCAAATTCGACCTCTTCCGCAAGCTGGATGAGATTTGTAATCCGCAAGTGATTATCGCCACCAACACTTCGTCTATTTCTATCACTGAGATTGCGGCGAAAACAAAACGCCCGGATAAAATCATCGGAATGCATTTCATGAATCCGGTTCCCATGATGCAGTTAGTGGAAATAATCAGGGGATTAGCGGCTTCGGATGAATCATTCAATATTACCGAACAGTTTGCCAAAGACCTGGGTAAAACTCCGGTTTTAGCCAATGACTACCCCGGCTTCATCGCCAATCGAATTTTATTGCCCATGATTAACGAAGCAGTCTACTGTCTGATGGAAGGAGTGGGTACTAAGGAAGCTATCGATACCGTGATGAAATTAGGCATGGCTCACCCCATGGGACCTTTGACATTAGCGGACTTGATCGGCTTGGATGTCTGCCTGTCCATTATGGAAGTTTTGCATCAAGGATTAGGCGATTCCAAATACCGCCCGTGTCCATTATTGAAAAAGATGGTCGCCGCCGGACATCTGGGCCGAAAAACCGGCATCGGTTTCTACGATTATCGACAATAAAAATTAAGTTTGCATGTTATCAGGTTTACAAGTTGACAGGTTTAAACGGCAACCCGGTTTCTCCGAAATCTGGAACAGACTGCTTTTTTTTAAGTTGACTGGATTCCCGCTTTAGCGGGAATAACAATATTTTTTCTTTACCCTTTACCCCTGACCCTTTACCCTATTTTCAAAATAAACCCTCATGCGCCTTCGGCGCACCCTGAAGCATGAAAATCGGATTACTGGCAGGCGGGGACGCCTGACTGCACAGTTCCTTGTGGTGTCATGCGTCCCCGCATGACACTAAGATATTGTATTTATTATGTATGGTGTCGACTGCGGAGAGTCGACACCACATTGAACTAGACCCTAGCCCCCAGCCCCTAGACCCTATTTTCAGAGTAAATATTCAACTTAAACTTTAAATCAATTGGCAGGATTATAATTTGATAGATTTAACATTCACCGAAGAACATGAGATGATCCGCGAGACTGCCCGCGATTTCGCGCAGAATGTTCTTGCAAAATCCGCCGCCGAGCGGGATGAAAACGAGAAATTTTTCCCGGAGGAACTGAAACAGCTGGGAGAATTGGGATTCTGCGGTATCTTCGTCCCGGAGAAGTATAAAGGCGCCGGTATGGATTCTATAGCCTATATCATCGCTCTCGAAGAAATTTCCAAAGTTGACGCCTCTGTAGGAGTGGTCTTATCAGTGACCAATTCTCTCTTTGGCTATCCCCTATTAGTTTATGGTACCGAGGAACAGAAGCACAAGTACCTCGCTCCGACAGCAGCGGGTGAAAAACTTGGCGGTTTCATGCTGACCGAGCCGGAAGCGGGTTCCGACGCCGCCGCTCAAAAGACCACCGCGGTCAGGGACGGCGATTATTATATCATCAACGGCTCCAAAAATTTCATCACCTCCGGCTTATCCGCTGATTATTTCGTCCTCACTACCATGTCTGATAAATCTAAAGGAGTGCATGGCACCACGGCTTTCATCTTAGAAGGGGACGCTCCCGGCGTCATTAAAGGCGTGAAGGAAAAGAAGCTCGGTATCCGCTCCTCCGATACTTGTTCGGTTACCTTTGAAGATGTCCGCATTCCGGCGGAAAACCGCATCGGTGAAGAGGGGATGGGATTCAAAGTGGCGATGACCGCTTTGGATTCCGGCCGCATGGGTATTGCGGCGCAGGCTTTGGGAATCGCTCAAGGCGCGCTGGAAGAAGCTGTTAAATACTCCAAAATACGTCATCAATTTGGCAGACCCATCGCTAAATTCCAGGGGATACAATTCAAGCTGGCTGATATGGAGACCCGTATCCAAGCCGCCCGATTACTGACTTTCCAGGCGGCGGTGAAAAAGGATCGGGGCGAAAGATTCACCAATGAAGTAGCGATGGCGAAATTATACGCCTCCGAAACCGCTAATTGGGTCGCTGACCAAGCCCTGCAGATTCACGGCGGCTACGGCTATACCAAAGAATACGCGGTGGAAAGATTTTTCCGGGACGCCAGAATCACTACTATATATGAAGGCACTTCCGAAATCCAGAGGCTGGTGATTTCCAGTTATCTGCTGAAAGACTGAGTATCCCTGTGAATAAAGCTGATTCACAAACAAATAGAGTGTCCCGGCGGGCGTTAGCGGCTCCGCCGTTCCTGGCGATGAAAATCCTCGACCGCTGCCGCAAATTGGAAGCCCAAGGACATCACATAGTCCACCTCGAATTGGGCGAACCGGATTTCCCCACTCCCGATAATGTGGTGCAGGCGGGTTTAAAAGCCATTAATGATGGCTTCACATCATACACTCCCACACAGGGTCTGCTCGCTCTGCGGGAGACTATCGCTCACTGCTATCATACTGAATACGGAGTGGAAATCGATCCCGATAGGATCATCGTCACCATGGGTTCATCGCCGGCGATGTTCCTCATCTTCGGAGCCCTGCTGAATCCCGGCGAAGAAGTTATCATCCCTAATCCCCATTATCCGCCCTATCCCAGCAATATCAGTTTTCTGGGTGGAGTCCCGGTGAAAACCGCATTATCGGAAATGACGGGATTTCAATATGATATCGATGAGGTTCGGGCGAAAATCACATCTCTCACTAAAGGGATAATGGTTAATTCGCCTTCCAATCCCACCGGGATGCTGCAAGGCGATGAAGTGATGCGGGGATTAGCGGAACTAATTGAAGAATCCGGAATATATATTATCAGCGATGAGATCTATCATGGATTGACCTATGGTGTGAAAGCCCGTTCGATATTGGAATTCACCGGCAGAACTTTCGTGATGTCGGGATTGTCAAAACGGTTCGCCATGACCGGATGGAGATTGGGATGGCTGATAGCCCCGGAAGAATTCATCGAGCCGATGAAAAATATCCACATGAATTATTTCCTGTCCGCTTCAGGATTCGTGCAGATGGCGGGGATAGAAGCGATTAATCAGTGCCGTCAGCAGGCTGAAGAGATGCGGGATATCTATCAAAAACGCAGGGATTATCTGATCCCCGAATTACGAAGACTCGGATTCGGAATGGAAACGGAGCCCCAGGGCGCGTTCTATCTACTTATCAACGCTAAACGGTACGACACAGATTCGGTCAGACTGGCTAACCGGTTGTTGCAGGAAGCGCATGTGGCGGTGACTCCCGGCGCGGAATTCGGCAGTCAAGCGGAAGGATATCTGAGGATCTCCTACGCCGCATCCCTCCCAGACTTAAAAGAAGCGGTCAACCGGTTAGAAAAATGGATCGATTCGGAAAAAAGGGGCTAGGCATTCTGTCCGAGAATGTCATTGCGAAAGGCTGAAAGCCTTGAAGCAATCTCTCTGAAAAAATAAAATTATTGGAACTAATGAAAAAAGACATTACAGTTAGGAATTAGGGGTTAGTGACATAAGAATAGTTTTTTCATTATTTGTCATTCCCGCGAAGGCGGGAATCCAGTGTCCACTATTATCCGTTCTCATTAATAACTAAATTAATTCTTATATATTGGATCATAAGTTAGGATTGAGATAACCTTGGCTCCATAGGGTGTACCTTATTGGTGGAGTCGGGATTGTCGTGCCTACTGATATGAAACCCAGGTTTCATGCAAACCAGCCCACCAGCCTGTAAAAACCAGTTTACAGGCAAAAGGGCGATACAACTGACAATTAAAGAAAGGACAATAAAATGGATTTTATCGACGAAATTCGCAAACACAAATCACACGTCCTAATCCAAAAGGATACTATTAGGACAGAGGAAGGAACAAAACTCAGACTAATCCAGCCATTCATAATACGATTGGGTTATGATATTACTGACGGTGCAGAGGTCATTCCTGAATTCACTGCTGCCCCAGGGACGAGTAAAGATGCGCGGGTCGATTACGCTATAATAAAAAACGGCGATCCGATCATAATCATCGAGTGCAAACAATGCGGGGAGGATCTTGACAAACATTACAACCAGCTATGTGGATACTTTGCGTTTACAAAGGTTAAGTTTGCGGTTCTTTCAGATGGTATTGTCTATCGTTTTTACAGCGATATTGATGAGACCAACAAGATGGACGAACGACCATTCTTTGAATTCAATGTTCTGGAACATGCCGATGATAAGAACATTGTGGAGAAGCTTAAGCAATTTACCAAGGAAGCTTTTGATGTCGGCGAGCTGATAACGAAGGCAAGTGCCCTTAAATACGCCGATGAGACAAAGCGAATTTTCAGAGAACAATTGGAATCCCCTTCCGACGATTTCATCGACTTCTTCCTTAGTCAAGTCCTTCCGGGTCAATCAAAAACAAAAAAAATGCGTGATAAGTTCAAAGAGCCCTTAAAGAATGCACTTATGGATTTTATCAACGACAGAATAAGAGAAAAAATTACTGAGGCAATTCGAGAAAAGCCTACAAAGGACGAATTAACCACAAAAGAAATCGAAACGGTGGAGAGTGATTCCAATGAAGGTATTGTCACAACTGATGAGGAATTGGCATCATTATATATTGTAAAATCTATTTTACATGGAATTATTAATTGGGAAAGAGTTAATCGTGAAGACTTTAAAGGACACTGCAACATTCGACTAGTGTCACGTCACAGCAATAATGATGGGTATAGCCGTTTCAATTTTATCCTTGCATCAGCGGTTGTGAAATGCCAATCGACCTTGGCGCCAACTGCGTTGCGCTGCAATTCCCATTGACTGACCTCATACATAAG
>JADHWD010000173.1 GCA_016783645.1 bacterium | reverse complement strand
CTTTCAAAATACTAAACACCCGCGCTCCCCGCGTGGACGCCTTCGATAAAGTTACCGGAAAAGCGGTCTATACCGATGATATGACCATGCCGGGGATGCTGTACGGCGCAATACTGCATAGTCCGCTCCCTCACGCCCGGATTATCAATATCGACACTTCCGAAGCGGAAAAACTACCCGGTGTAATCGCGGTCATAACCCATAAAGATACTCCCGGAAAATCCTTCGGAGTCAGCCCGGCGCGTTACGATGAACAGATTTTCTGTTCCGATAAGGTGAGATATGTCGGTGATGAGATAGCGGCAGTGGCGGCGGTCAGTCCCGATATCGCAAGGGATGCGCTGGATTTTATAAAAGTGGAATTTGAGGAACTGCCAACGGTATTGGACGGACAGCGGGCGATGGAGGAGGGAATGCCGCAGTTACATGAAAAATACACCAACAACATTGTCCAAAAGGTACATTGGAATTTCGGCGATATTGAGAAAGGGCGCAGTGAATCCGCTATAATCCGCACCGACACTTTGACCAGCAAGATGCAGGATGCCGCTTTCATGGAGCCGCAATGCGCCTTAGCGGTTTTCGACGGAAACGGCTATTTGACCATGTATTCCTCCACTCAAGCGCCGCATTATGTGCAAAGGACTTTAGCGATGACTTTGGAACTGCCCTTGCATAAAGTCAGGGTAGTCAAACCGGCGGTCGGCGGCGGTTTTGGTCCCAAAGCGGCTTGTTCCTCCATGGAGCTTATCACCTGTTTATTAGCGATGAAGACCGGTCATCCCGTGAAAATCAACTTTGACCGTGAAGAGGTATTCCTGCACAGCCGGGCGCGGCATCAATTCTTCCATAAAATGACCACCGGGGTGCGGAAAGACGGGACTTTAGCTTTCCTGGAACATGAATGTATCCTCGACGGCGGCGCTTACTGCAGTTTCGGCATCGCCACCGTATATTACGCCGGTTCATTATTGGGGGGACCTTACCGGCTGGAGAATATGAAATATGATGGTTACCGCGTAGTGACCAATAAGCCCGCTTGCGGCGCTCAGCGGGGACACGGCGCAGTTATCGCCCGGGCCCTTTTTGAAGTGCAGTTAGACCGCATAGCGGAAGAACTGGGAATGGATCCCATCGAATTGCGCTTGAAAAATGTCCGCGAAGCGGGCGAAACTACCTGCAACGAATTATATCTTTCCAGTTTCGGTATGCGCGAAGCCTTAGAAGCGGTGCGGGACAGCGCCGCCTGGCGGAAAATTCGCGATAAACTGCCTCCCGGCAAAGGCATCGGAGCAGCCTGCGGATTCTTCGTCTCCGGAGCCGGCTATCCCATATATTATTCTAAGACTCACCACGCTGTGGTAGTCACCAAACTGTCCGAAGTGGGCGGGGGAGTGATAGTGGAATCCGGCGCCGCCGATATCGGGCAGGGTTCTGACACTATGCTGGCGATGATCACCGCCGAAGTTTTAGGCATCCCCTTGGCAGATGTGAAAGTGATCTCCGGCGATTCCGATTTAGCCGTTGATTTGGGCGCTTATTCTTCCCGGACTACATTGATGACCGGGGCCGCCGCTAAAGCAGCCGCCGAATCGGTGAAAAGGCAGATTTTAGAAGTGGTAGCCGGTAAAACCGGCGCGCCTATGGAAGAATTGGATATTGTCGATGGCAAGATTATCTGGTCAAAAGGAGAACTTGACATCAAGGATTACCGCCATGATTACCGCATGGAGCATAAAGGATTTTCCGGGATTCCCTTGAGCGGCAATCTGACTTTCGCTGAAGCCGCCAGGATGGCGTTCATCGAGAAGGGTACCATTGTGGGAATCGGGACTTACAAACCGCCGCCTTTGGGCGGATCTTTCAAAGGCGCGGCGGTCGGCACTTCACCCGCCTTCGGATGCAGCGCGCAGATTGCTGAAGTCGATGTCGATTTGGAAACCGGCGAAGTCACCGTGAACAAAATCACCGGAGCTCATGATTGCGGTTTCGCCATCAACCGCACCCAGGTCGAAGGGCAGATGCAGGGCTCGATGTCGATGGGAATGGGCGAAGCACTAATGGAAGAAGTCAAGTACGATAACTGCGGGAGAATTGTGAACGCTAATTTAGCGGAATACAAAATCCCTACCGCATTGGATGTGCCCCCTCTGGAATCTATCATTATTGAATCGCACGAACCCAACGGTCCCTTCGGGGCTAAGGAAGTGGGCGAAGGCGCGATAATGCCCACAATACCTGCTATCCTGAACGCCATATACAACGCCACCGGCGTCAGAATCAACGAACTGCCGGTCACACCGGAAAGGATAAGAGAAGCGATAAGGAAAAAGAATAGAGAATATTTTTAGAAAGAGAGGTTCAAAATGAATGAAGATAAAATAGAAAAAATAGTAGAAAAGATATTAAAAATATCAGAAAATAAAAAACCATTTGATCAACATGGAAAATGGAAAACAGAAACAATACATATTGAAAATATAACATTTTGCTTAATAGACGAAATTGCTGAAGAATATTATTATATAATCAAAGAATTCTTAAACGATATCAAAATTAATTCTAAATTTTCTGAAAAATATATAGTCAAAGGAATTCAAAGAATTATTGCATTAACAATTATTAATAAATATGATCAAAACAATATAAAAAATGAATTGATAGACCTAATAAAAGAATTAGAGGAATATAATGAAGTCTGGACTGTTGTTATCCCTATATTTGGCATAGACCTAAAAAAAGATGAATTAAACATAGGTAAGATAAAAATTGAAAATTTAACACAAGATAAAGCACAAAATTTAATTAGTAAGTTTGAAAAAGTAATTAATGCATCAAAAAGTGATGAAGTAACAAAAAAAGGTTTAAAAGAAAATTTAAGAAAAAGATTTATATCAATGGTAAGTAAATGTTGCGTTATTTGTGAAAAAAATGCGGAACCAGGCAGAGCTCTTGAAATAGCATTAATGGAGATCAGACGCTCTTTAGATGTTCTTAAATTCTATATACCTTCGCTATATCCAATTCCACAAAGAACTCATAAGACCAACAATGAGATAAGAATTTATAATGTAAATATTGGCATACAAGGAGATGTGTACTGTACAAATAGAGCTATTCCGATGATATCTAAGAGTGAAAAAGAATTTAATATAAGATATGACTTTGTAGGTTCATGTATGCCGTTATTAATTAATGATACTATTTATATCCACATGATTGAAAGAGGATTTAATGAGTTGAATTCAATAATGTCAAAAAAAGATGATCAGTTAAACGATTATGAAAAAACGATTATTCGAGGAATTCATTGGTTTTCAAACCACATTGCACAAGTCGAAACCGATAACCAATTTTTAAGTTTGATAATTTGTTTAGAAACTATTTTAACTCCAAGAGATGGAAATCCAATAGGAACTGCTATTGCCGAAGCAACTGCGATAATATTAGGCGATAGTCTTGAAAAGAGAAAATATTTAAAGAAAAAGATCAAAGAATATTATAGTAAAAGGAGTGCTGTTTCACATGGAGGTAAAAAAGTTATTAAGGATGAAGAGATGCAGGAAATTATTGCCATTTGTGGTGACTTACTACTTTGGGTAATTAGTAAAATTAATGAGTTTTCTTGTCAAAAGGATTTATTAAATTGGATTGATGATCAAAAATTATCTTAAATACATATTTTAAAAAAAATGAGATATTAGAAAAAAGCGAATTTCATAATATATAGGATATTAACAATGAAATACGGGGCGAGAAATCAGGTCACCGGGAAGGTAGTGGACATCCAAAAAGGCGGTCTCATGTGCAAAGTCAAATTTGAGATTCCCGAAAAGTCCAAAATGTGTTCTGTCATGACCATCGAATCACTGGAAGACCTTGATTTGAAACAAGGTGATAATGTCCAGCTGATAGTCAAAGCAATTCATGTGCTAGTGATCAAGGAATAGACTCTTTTTACTAGTCCTCGGACATTTTCAATGTAAACCCTCATGCTGACTTATCGGCACAACAAAGCATGAAAATAGTCTCAAAGGCGGCAGCGAAAGCCGCATCAACAATTATATTTTGACAGGTTAAGAACCCGCCCTACAGCTATTATCAGATGAAATCAATGGCAAATCTCCCAAAAAACAAACCCCGCAAGCATATCATCACAATACCTGCGGGGTTTTTGCTGGGAGACAGGGATTCGAACCCCGATTCTACGGTCCAGAGCCGCATGTCCTGCCGTTGGACGATCTCCCAAATAAATCAGCGTACATATTACGAAAAATATCTGAAAAAGTCAATCTTGAACAGGATTAATCAGCGGGATTATTGCCCGGGAAGTTTTTGCGTAATTTTCAGTGTTCAGGATGATTCCAAGAGCTTGGTCACTTGTCATTGCAGTCTGCCCGAGAATATCAAAATGTTATTCCGAAACGCAGTAGGTGTATCCGGATTCCACTGTTATTTAATAACTTATATTGGATGCGATTCTTCACTTCATTCAGAATGGCGAATTGTCGGACAGGCTGCTGTGTCCTGTATCTTCATCATATTATCTGTAATTGACTAAAAAAGATTTTAAAAAAGAAAACTAATTTTTTTCTCACATTGAAATTTGCTAAAGTCCTCGGATTTTGCTAACTTATATTTGTCTGAAAATTGAGCGGGATTTTTAAAATATTTTGCTCAAGATACTTGACAAATTGTTTAATTTTTTGTATATTTATTTACCCTAAAATATAGCCGGAGATTTTCGGTTAGGGTGAAAATGTTCTTTGGAAAATAAAGCGTGCCGGGTCAATAGAATCGTTGAGTTCAAAATGAACAAAACAAATAAGATAAAAATACAACGGAGAGTTTGATCCTGGCTCAGGACGAACGCTGACGGCGTGCTTAACACATGCAAGTCGAACGCAAACGGTCCCTTCGGGGACTTAGTAGAGTGGCGAACGGGTGAGTACCACGTGGGTAATCTGCCCCTTAGTGGGGAATAATCAGCCGAAAGGCTGACTAATACCGCATGATGCAGTCGGACCGCATGGTCTGATTGTTAAAGGTTTATGACTGCTAAGGGATGAGCCCGCGCCCCATTAGCTTGTTGGTGAGGTAACGGCTCACCAAGGCTACGATGGGTAGCTGGTCTGAGAGGATGATCAGCCACACTGGGACTGAGATACGGCCCAGACTCCTACGGGAGGCAGCAGTGAGGAATATTGCGCAATGGACGAAAGTCTGACGCAGCAACGCCGTGTGAGCGATGAAACCCCTCGGGGTGTAAAGCTCTGTTAGATGGGATGAATATGCAGGGTTGTACCTTGTTGTGACAGTACCATCAGAGAAAGCACCGGCTAACTCCGTGCCAGCAGCCGCGGTAATACGGAGGGTGCAAGCGTTGTCCGGATTCATTGGGCGTAAAGAGCGTGTAGGCGGATTGGTGTGTCGGAAGTGAAATCTGCCCGCTTAACGGGCAGGGGTCTTTCGATACTGCCTCTCTAGAGTGCAGGAGAGGGTGATGGAATTCCTGGTGTAGCGGTGGAATGCGTAGATATCAGGAGGAACACCGGTTGCGAAGGCGGTCACCTGGCCTGCAACTGACGCTGAGACGCGAAAGCGTGGGGAGCAAACAGGATTAGATACCCTGGTAGTCCACGCCGTAAACGATGGGCACTAGGTGCTGGAAGATTCGACCCTTTCAGTGCCGCAGCTAACGTATTAAGTGCCCCGCCTGGGGAGTACGATCGCAAGGTTGAAACTCAAAGGAATTGACGGGGGCCCGCACAAGCGGTGGAGCATGTGGTTTAATTCGATGCAACGCGAAAAACCTTACCTGGGCTTGAACCGCACCTGACAATCCCTGAAAGGGGACTTCTTCGGACAGGTGTAGAGGTGCTGCATGGCTGTCGTCAGCTCGTGTCGTGAGATGTTGGGTTAAGTCCCGCAACGAGCGCAACCCCTGCCGTCTGTTGCCATCAGGTAATGCTGGGAACTCTGACGGGACTGCCGGTGTTAAGCCGGAGGAAGGTGGGGATGACGTCAAGTCCTCATGGCCCTTATGTCCAGGGCTACACACGTGCTACAATGGCCGGTACAGAGGGTAGCAATGCCGCGAGGTGGAGCCAATCCCAAAAAACCGGTCTCAGTTCGGATTGTAGTCTGCAACTCGACTACATGAAGTCGGAATCGCTAGTAATCGTTGATCAGAAGGCAGCGGTGAATACGTTCCCGGGCCTTGTACACACCGCCCGTCACACCATGGAAGCCGGTAGTACCCGAAGTCGCCGGGGGAACCCGCAAGGGACCTAAGCGCCGAAGGTAAGACTGGTAACTGGGGTGAAGTCGTAACAAGGTAGCCGTATCGGAAGGTGCGGCTGGATCACCTCCTTTCTAAGGAGTAGGAAGGCACGCATATATGGAGCTTGAAGCATCCGTTTTAACGGATTAAGGCCAAGGGCTGTGAAATGTATGCGTTTCCTTTCCAGGTCGGACAATGATTCTATATTCGGCACGCTTTTTCCATTTATATTTCATTCATTTATGTTAGTTAATAACAGATAATGCCATTATGGATTGACATTAACCTTTATTGGTGTAATGGCAATCTTATCGATTACTATAAGTATTCTTTTCGATAGATGGCTTAACAAGCGCTCTATAAGCTATAATTGAACTTTATAACTTTTAACTTTGAACTTTTTTGGGCCTATAGCTCAGTTGGTTAGAGCGCACGCCTGATAAGCGTGAGGTCACAAGTTCAACTCTTGTTAGGCCCACTATAAATAAAATAAATAAATAAAATAAATCAAAGGCTTACGAAATTACTTCGTAAGCCTTTTTCTTTTGGGGCGACTGGATGGCGACTTAATTTGCATCGTTGATGGTTTAGGGAAGACTTACGCTAACAGTATCGGAGATCAAATGTACATAGTGTTTTTCAGTATCTTTTACAGAACTGTGTCCCATCAATATAATGACAATATAGATATTGATACCAGACATTAAAAGGTGATAAGCATAGGTATGGTGATGAACGACAATGTATAAGATTCTTTCGGAAGTCACGCGCACTTAACCGCGATTGAACTTAACCGCGATTTTACATGCCTACGGTATCTGCCAAGCAAAGTTGGACAGTTTTGGGTTATAAATTAGCCCTTTGAATTTTCAATTTCAAGTTTTGATGTATTGATCCAGACTGCATTTGGTAATTCCGGCGCTTTAAGAATTCGCCTCTTAAATATGTCAG
>JADHWD010000172.1 GCA_016783645.1 bacterium | reverse complement strand
ATTTTTCTGATTTTATTGCCAATTTATCGCAATAAATGGATTTATGGATTGCTAAATTGAAGAATTATGCCTTAGAGTGATGTCAATGACTAAAAATCCGGTAATTTTATTAGGATATTAAATCAACGGAATCATTAATTTTAATCATTTAGTAATCCCCCCTTCCCCCCTTTAGTAAAGGGGGAGTCAGATTTCCCCCTTTTTTAAAGGGGGACTAAGGGGGATTATAGTCATTGTAAAACATACTATCGAACAAGCTATAATGTTGTTTATTATAGTTCAATTTTTATATTGAATGATAAAACTGCATAAATACTCAATCTGTATAACAATCTGCCTATTTTTATCTCAGGCTGTCCTTGGACGCATGTCCATCAACACCGCATCTTCGATCTATGCGATGGATGAGGCGGAGCGGCATGTATTCTTCTATGAAAAAGCGGACTGGCGGTTCGACATATTAGGAGAATCGAAATGGTCGGTGAACAGTTCCGTCCGCTGGCGCACCGATCTGTCCGATGCGCTGAAACAGCGGGGCGATTTCCGCATTTATAATACTTATATTCAATATAAGAACCGTGATTTCATCGGAAGATTAGGCCGGCAATTTCTATTTGACGGCGCCGCCGGACTCACTTTAGACGGAATATCGATATCCGCCGGCGATGATTTCGGAGCGGGGATTTTTGCTGGTATCGAAGCTCCCTATGACCGCTCCGCAGAATTATCCGATTACCAGCCTTCGGCAACGTTCGGCGGGCGTTTATCTTACCGGCGGCGGGGACTGTTATATAAGATAAGCTATGTCAGCGTCGGCAGTGGAGACCGTGAAGGATACCAATTGCTGGGACTGCATTCTTCACAGAAACTGCGCATACTGCCCGTGTCGATTTCGCTTCGTGTCGATTATAACATCTCTAAGTCACATCTGCAGAAAGGTGTTATCCGCCTCAAAGGCAGATTGTCCCGGCTGGAATATAATCTTTCAGTATGTAAAAGACTGCCGTTGATAAGGCAGGATTCCTGGTTCAGCAGTTTTGATCTGAAAGGATACACTCAAGTCAGGGCGGCGCTGGATTATACTTTCACCGAAGGCTGGAATATAGGAGCCGCCGCCATGGAAACTATTTCGGAAGAAGATTTAATATCATACCTGGAAGTGTTCATATCCGGTGAGAAGGGATTGCTGGGTTATCGTTTCCGGACCGGCGGACACAGCTCTTTGAACGGTTTCTATTTCGACCTGAATCATCCCATGTCTGACAAAGTCGATATCAATCTGGGATTCAACTACGACCGGTACAATAATTACGATGCGGAATATGGGAGCGAAGCGTTATCCGCTGTCTTCGCCGCCCGTTATCAATGGCGGGACTGGTGCATTCTGAAAGGTGAACTTCAGAGCTTGTCCAATGATTATTTTGAATCGGATTGGAGAATCATGTTGACCGCTTTGACTTCCTTTAAAACGGGCAGGGCAAGGGGGATGAAATGAGATATTTACTATTACTAGCGGTTCTATTAACTATCATCGCAGCTATAACCCTATCGTCGCCCACAAGATACAATCTGATTTTTTCCCATAATCTGCATTCAATCCAATTGAAGATAAATTGTGATGACTGTCATGTGAAAATAACCGGCAGTATGTTCGGTGTGGACAATAATCTGCCCTCAATGGAACTATGCGCCGAATGTCATGATGTTCAAACGGAAACCGGCTGTATCTACTGCCATCCCTATCCCGGTGAAGCGCGCATTTATCCCCGCATCACAAAATATCATCCCTCATTCAATCATAAAGCGCATATTCATAATGATGTCGGCTGTGATATCTGCCATTCAGAGATTGCGAAACAGACACAGGTGAGCGCCGCTGAACTCCCCTCGATGGCGGATTGCTTCTTCTGTCATGTGAACTGGGACTGCGAAAAATGCCATCTTAAAGGAGAAAATCTTCTGCCCGCTTCACATGAATCGGATTGGAAACGGATTCACGGCGGTGAAGCGAGGCTTCGGCAGGAAGACTGCAGATTATGCCATTCCGATGAATACTGTCAGGAATGCCACCAAGGAGACAATTTAGGCCGAAAAACCCATCCCCTCAACTGGAAATACAATCACGGCGTCTATCTCACCAGCCAGGAGGAGGAATGTTTCATCTGTCATGAAGATAACAGTTATTGCGTTGACTGCCATACTCAGATGAACCGCAAGCCCCGTTCGCATCGAGCGGGATGGCTGGAAAATCACGGAGAATCCGCTTCATATAACATGGAAAGCTGTTTGAGTTGTCATGATGACGCAGCCGGCACCCCGGTATGCCAGGACTGCCATTGAAATTTAGAATTGAGAATAGTGAATTAAGAATTTCTTTGAAAATAGACTCGATTTGCGAACTGCGAACTGCGAGTCAGAGTCTCAGGTCTCGTCAATCTGTCCGAGAATAAAAAGTGATGTTACATGTGCAACAGAGCCCCTGCACTCTGCGACACATCATATAATTAAATTTTTCTATTCTCGGACAGACTGTCATGTCTCCAAGAATTCCCCGGTTTCGGAGAAACCGGGCTGCCCAGAGCTGGTATGCATTCCCACGCTGGAGCGTGGGAACGAGAGGTATAAATTCCTGAAAATCTTGTATATCCGTAGTTAATATTTTCCTTTATATTCACTTTGCCTTTTTACTTTTTACTTTTGCCTTTTTACTTTTTACTTATCCTGTATATCCGTAGTAAATAATTCTCTTCGAATATTAGAGAACACAGCGATTAATGTATATTTTAACCCATGTGAAGCGGCGGTTGGTATCACTCACCGGCATCCTGTCAGGGATTGTTTTTATATTTCTTATAACAGGCTGTTCCACCGAACGGAGCGGCGCTGATGCGGCTAATGTGCATCCCGCCGGCTGGGATAATACCGATTCCCCCCAATTTCACGGCGCTTATATTCAGGAATTCGGCTATAATCTCGATTACTGTACCGAATGTCATGGATCCGATTTCACCGGCGGTTCTTCAGGGGAATCATGCAATACCTCCGAATGTCATGGGGCGCAGAGTCCGGCCGGCTGCACTACTTGCCACGGAGATGTTAATCCCGCTCCTCCTCCGGATACCGAAGGAAACAGCGATAACATGTTCATCACTGTGGGCGCTCATCAAGCGCATGTAACAGTCAGCGGTAATTTCCCCGCAATGCCCTGTACCGAGTGCCACCTGCAGTATTCATCCTATAATACGCCGGGACACATGACTGACAGCCCCGACGATGTGCATTTCGGTACTATCGCTTCCGCCCAAGGCGCTTCTCCGCAATGGGATTCCAATTCCGCCACCTGCTCGGAGGTCTACTGCCACGGCGCGTCTATGCTGAATCCCGCTGAACCGGAACCGGATTGGAGAGATGATTTCGACGGAACGAATTTATGTTTTCAATGCCATGATTATCTTACCGAATCGCCGGGACATCAAATTCACTGGGATGATTTGAATTATCCCTGCAGTCATTGCCATCTGAATTACGCTCAGACGCATATCAACAAGATAGTAGATGTGCAGTTTAATCCCATGATAGGCGGGAGTTACGATTATCAAGAGAAATCCTGTTCCAATGTGTACTGCCACGGCTTGCAGGATGATATGGAATGGGATGAAGCGGAGGATTTTACTTGTCATAGCTGCCATGGTTCGAGCGAAAATCCCGCGCCGCCTTATGATTTGACGGGGAACGATAACGAGGATTCTTTATCGGTCGGGGCGCATCAGAATCATCTGGCGGAGACAGGTATTTGCGATCCATTCTCATGTTCCGATTGTCATCTCCCGGTATCGAGTATCGGAGCACATATAAATTTCCCGCCGGCGGAAATCAGCTTCAGCGGCCTCGCCACACAGAACGGCGGTCTGCCGACCGTTTATAACAGCTCTTCGGGCGAATGCTCCGATGTTCACTGCCACGGCGGCTGGTCTTTCGATAAGAACGCGTCCTCTAATGGCTGGATTTATACCGCGCCTGACGGTATGATGCGGGGGAACAGCGTCACGATGGTGTGGAATCAATTCGGCGCAGGTTATCCCTCCTGCGGAACCGATTGTCATTCCCTGCCCCCGGTGGGACATCAGTTCTACCCATCCTGTAATAACTGCCACTCCGGCGTAGTGAATTCCAATAACGAAATCATCGATAAGTCAAAACATATCAACGGGTTAATAAATGTATTCGGACTATAAACAAAGAGAGATAACTTGCGCATAGTGATAACCGGCGGAGCCGGATTCATCGGCTCCCACCTTGCCGATAGACTGTTGAACGATGGCCATGAAGTCATCTGCATCGACAATCTTTCCACCGGATCGGTGGCGAATATCGACCATATCCGCAATCCTAAATTCACTTTCATTCATTATGATGTGACCAATTTCCTGTTCATCGACGGGCAGGTGGATTTCATTCTGCATTTCGCCAGTCCCGCCAGCCCCATCGATTATCTGAAGATGCCCATTCAGACTTTGAAAGTGGGTTCTTTGGGGACGCATAAAGCTTTAGGATTGGCGAAAGCTAAAAACGCCGGATTCTTGTTAGCTTCCACATCCGAAGTATACGGCGATCCCTTAGTTAATCCGCAGACCGAAGAATACTGGGGCAATGTCAATCCTATTGGACCCAGAGGTGTATATGATGAAGCCAAACGATTTGCGGAAGCAATAACTATGGCTTATCACCGTTTTCACGGTGTCAATACCCGGATAGTGCGGATATTCAACACTTATGGGCCGCGGATGCGGATGGATGACGGGCGGGTAGTGCCTACATTGTTATGTCAGGCATTACGAGGGAAGAAGCTGTCGATTTTCGGAGACGGCAGACAGACCCGCAGTTTCTGCTATATCTCCGACCTGATAGAAGGTATAATCCGTGTGATGCATTCCAATATCCATGAGCCCATCAATCTGGGCAATCCCAGGGAGATGACCATCATGGAATTGGCGGATATTATCGCCCAAATTACCGGAACCGAGTATCAAATGGAGTACCAGCCTCTGCCGACCGATGACCCGAAAATGCGGCATCCCAATATATCCCGCGCTAAAAAAGAGCTGGGATGGGAGCCCTTAGTGATGTTAGAGCAGGGACTGCGGAATACCGCCGAATATTTCAAACTGCGGCTTTGAAATAAGACTCAAGACTTAAGACTTAAGACTCAAGACGCAGGGTGGGACAGCGCTGTCATTATAGGAGGCCGTACTTTAGTCCGGCATATATGAACAGACTAAAGTCTGTTCTCCTAAATTTTGGTGCTGTCGACCCTTAGCGATCGACAGCATGTATTTAAATTACAAGCATGTGGTGTCGACTGCGGAGAGTCGACACCACACAATTTACTTGAGTCCTGAGTCCTGAGTCCTGAGTCCTGAGTCATTTATCCTAAAGCCCAGAGCCCGGAACCCAGAGCCTAAAACCTATATACATTATAATAAATCGAGAGAAATGAGATATGAAAGGCGTCATATTAGCCGGCGGATTAGGCACACGGCTTCATCCGCTGACCAAAATCACCAACAAGCATCTGCTTCCGATATACGATAAACCGATGGTGTATTATCCTATCCGGACCTTGGTGGAAGCGGGGATAACCGATATCACTTTGGTGACCGGTGGCAATTACGCCGGCGATTTCCTGAGATTGTTAGGCAGGGGAAAAGATTTCGGTTTAACCCATATTAATTATGTCTACCAGGAAGGTGAGGGGGGTATAGCCGAAGCTTTGGGTTTGTGCGAATATTACATCGATGAAGAACCCGTATGCGTGATTTTAGGGGATAACATACTGGAAAAAAGCATCGTCCATGCGGTGAACGCATACCAGGCGCAAGGGAATGGCGCTAAAATAATCCTGAAAGAAGTTGAAGATCCTCATAGATTCGGAGTGGCGGAACTCGAAGGCGATAAGGTAGTTAGAATCATTGAGAAACCCCAAAATCCCAAGACTAACCTGGCGGTCATCGGCGTCTATATGTACGACCATCGGGTGTATGATATAATCAAGACGCTTTCACCTTCTAACCGCAATGAACTGGAAATCACCGATGTTAATAACCGCTATATCGAATGGGGTGAGATGACCTACGAGATATATGACGGGTGGTGGACTGACGCCGGCACTTTCGATTCCCTTTTCCGAGCCAACCGGCTGGTCTATAATAAAGCGGCTGCGGAAAAACGCTTATTATGAACCGCGGTAATTATATCACTATAACCGGGCATAAAGGGATACTCGGCTCGCAATTGATGAAGCTGTTATCTCCTGAACATGAGATTCAGGGATTGGATCTGCCGGAGAATGATCTCACTGATTTAAAATCCGCCCGCCGCGCCGTTTTAAAATTTGAACCGGATATCATCTTCCATACCGCCGCTTACACGGATGTGGACGGGGCGGAGAGCGATATAGAAAAGGCTTTTTTGGTCAACAGCCTCGCAACCCGCAATCTGGCTTTAACCGCCGCCGAAATCGATATCCCCATAGTGTATTTCAGCACCGATTTTGTCTTCTGCGGCTGTAATTATTCCGCGCCTATCAATGAATTTCAACCAGCCGCTCCCAAAGGTGTTTATGCGCTGTCGAAATGGGGAGGAGAAGAGGAAATCCGGCGATATCAGCCGAAACACTATATCATCCGCACCTCCTGGCTGTATGGCGCAGGCGGTAAAAATTTTGTGGACACTATTTGTAAACTGGCGTCACAAAGAGATTCGCTGAATGTCATCAATGACCAGAAAGGTACTCCCACATTCGCCGCCGATCTGGCGGAAGAAACTATCAGATTAGCCGATTTCGCGCCTTATGGGACATATCATATATCCGGGATCGGGAGCTGTTCCTGGTACGAATTCGCATGGGAGATTGTCAAACTGACCGGCTTACATTGTAAGATATATCCCATATCGACTTGGGAATACAATTCCGCCGCTCCCCGCCCGGCTTATTCCGCCCTCGACCATCTGTGCCTGCGGAATACCATAGGCGATAATATGCCCCATTGGCGGGACAGTCTGAAAAAGTATCTGGAGCAGACTAATCGTCTTAAATAATATTTTAGATTTTAGTATCTTACGCATTAAGTATAAGAGTCCATCTCTTACAGTGATATTTCCCCTTATTAAAATTTACAGGGATGAAAGGGATAAAAGGGATGAAAACATTGAATTTATTCAATTAACTCTTAACTCTT
>JADHWD010000010.1 GCA_016783645.1 bacterium | reverse complement strand
CTTAGTCTTGTAGTCCGGGTCGTCCCTGACCCGGATATACATAATCCCAAAATTCAGAAAGTTAGAATCTTACATGTTCTTTTAAGTTATATAATATCAATCAGATGGCGGAGTATTTTAAATAGCACAACGCGTTAACCTTATTAATTCAAGAATTTAACATGGATGCACAGGATAAACAGGATAAGTCTTGTATTTTTAAAATCATATGGTCTAAAATTTCAGATTTGGATTTTGAATTTTAAATCCTGTGAATCCTGTATATCCTTGTTAATTTATGAATAATTCAGATTATACACATTTCAGGAACGGACAGGATATGGCGAAATTGAATGATATTCTCAATCTGCTGGAAGAAGTGATAATTGTACGCGATCGAGAGGGTAGAATCAAGATGTGGATTAAACGGCAGAGACGAAATACGGATGGAAGATTGGGGAAGTTCTGGGGCAGGATATCAGAAGTATCATTCCCATTGGAAGTATCCGAACC
This sequence comes from bacterium, assembly GCA_016783645.1. Taxonomy (GTDB): domain Bacteria; phylum Electryoneota; class Tariuqbacteria; order Tariuqbacterales; family JADHWD01; genus JADHWD01. The sequence goes on along the minus strand of JADHWD010000010.1, from coordinate 27,623 downwards.
GAACTTGAATTCATCGGAGAATTTCATAAAACCGGCAGTCCCAAATTTCTGGAGACTCAGCGGTTCACTAAGGATGGCAGGATTCTTGACATTTGGCTGAGCGCCAGCCAAATTGAAGATGATTATATCAAATCACCTTTGATTTTGACTGTGGAACGGGATATAACCGAAAGAAAATCAGAAGAAAGGAATATTCGGCGGGAATTGAACATGCTAAGCGGGATAAATCAGATTCTGAAAGCCGGTTTGAAATCATCCCCTCCGGAAAAAATCTGTAAAATATTCCTTGAAAACGCTGTCAAACTGACCTCCAGCAACTTGGGATTTATCTGCAGAATAAAAACAGAGGGTGAGTTATCTATCACCGCTATAGTTATCGGCGGTGAAGCTCAGAGAGAAATCGATACACAAACCGGATTGAAATTGATCAGCGGACTTTCCTTGAAAGGATTCTGCGCTTTAGTTCTCAGCGATAAAAAAACAATTGTCATCAATAATATCCCGCAGAAATTGAGTTATATCGACGAAGCGGGTCTTGTAGTAACCGCTAAAAGATTTCTGGGGCATCCGGTCAATCTGGGAAGAACCGATGAAGGAGTAGCGGTGCTCACCAGCGACGGGATGGGATATGAAAGCGGCGATCGAGAGATTATCGCACAGCTGGCGGAAGCGCTGGCGGATGCGCTTTCCCCAAGATGATTAATGAATCAATGTTAATTCAATAAGCATAACCCGGACGAGCCGGAACCCAAAAAGGCATATGACTCAAGACTCAAGGCTCATGACTCAAGGCTCATGACTCAAGACTTTGGACTTTGGACTTTAGTAAAAACAAAAAGTACAAAATCCGAAGCTCGAAATTCGAAATCCGAAACTGACAGTTTTTGACTTGCAGCTCGAAACTTGCAGCTCGAAACTTTTAAAAATATCTTGATACACGATTTTCTGCCAGAAAAAGCAAGAAAATCAGAATTAAAGTAATAATGTCATTCCGGAATCCGCCGTACGGCGGATATCCGGAATCCATGCTGTTGGTCGGACTAAAGTCCAACCTCCTATATATAGGAGAATGACGCTTTGTCGGACAAACTGTCATGATTTAAGCCTTGTTTATGAGGAGCTTTTTTTATTCAGCATTTATATTATAGGTGGTATCGGCGCCGCCCTTGCCACTACTGCGCTCAATCTCGAAGATCCAATCCCGGATGCCGTATTTCTTGCCCCGTTCCAAAACTATTTAATAGCGCTCAAAATGTGATGTATTTCACAATTGAGGCATAAAAAAAGCCCCAATGAAGGGGCTTATTGTTATCAAATATCGTAACACTTTAGTTCTTTGAAGAATTTGAACAATTCAAGATTTTTGAGTATGACGGGGTCAGGGACGACCCTAATACTGTCCCGTTAAATTCATTAACTTTATTTAAGATACGGGCTTGAAAGTACATAATGGAAATTTGTTCGTTTTGTTCGACCCCTTCAGGGTCGATGGTAGATGTTGCATTTATTCCGTTGGTTTCACCTACGGCTATTCAAGTTAATCCCTTTCAGGGAATATTTCAGAAAAAACTGTGAAATTGGAATAAAGATCTTATCTTGATTATTTTATAGTTAACTGTCACAGTTGGTAAATTCCAGTGAATAAAATCAATTATTGTAACATTATAGCATTATAACAAAATCGCTATCACCGTCATTCTGGCAAGCGAAGCGCGTCCATAATCGGCGCATTGTCATTAATCCCAGCCGATTCCGGACAAGCAGGAATGACGAATATGGTGGGGTTTCTGACAAAAGCTAAAATGTTATCAATTATTTAATTATCAGCTAAACTTCAGTTATTTAATATAACCTAAAGCTTTCAATTTCCTGCCGATATCGGTATTTTGAATTCTGGGATCACCGAATTCGAACGATTTTACCGTCATATTGTACCAGTCGCTGTAATAGATATTGAAGGTTGAATCGGCTAATATTGATCTGCCTTCCATACTAATTAATTCCGGGCCTCCCGCCAAATCTAAAATAGTAGGCGTAATATCTAAGACATGCGCGTTATTCAATATGTATTTATTCAGGCTGGTTCCGGCGATAATGAAAGTTCCATCCGGTGCGTATTTATGAAATCCCGTTGTGCAATTCATGAGTTGAAGATAATTTTTGTCGAAACCATGATCGGATACGATAAATATGATGGTATTTGACGGTACGATGGAAACCAGTTCACCCACCCACTCATCCACTTTCTGATAATACTTCTGTACAATCATCTTCAAGTCTTCTTCACCTGCATATTCATTCCAATCCATATAAAGGTGCATATATTTATGGCAGGTGATATCAATTCCTTGAAGGTAAAGCATGGCGCAAAAAGGCGTTTCAAGCGTGGATAATACTTTTTTTCCTAATTGAAAGCGGAACCGATCAGTGGCGTATATCTGCCGGAATTGACTTATTCGTTCAAGATACAAATCTCTTCCGCATTCGTCAAAATTATCGTCAAAAAGCCGGTTGGGGATCGCGCCGGAAACAGTGAAAAATGACCATTCTTCCGCAGGTATCTCATCCTGAAAGATATTAATCGAATCGGCGAATTCCTGCAAATCATCGTTAAAATATTCTTGGCTCAAATCAAGTTTTGTATGAGTCCGGATAGGATATATATCCACACCCACATTAACATAACCGCTTCGATTTAAGGGATATAGTTCCCAAGTGCCAATAACCGCGGTTTGATATCCCAGCCGTTTCAATATTTCCCACAACGATAGCGGGTAATGATTTATCTCTCTATTGACGGGGGAGGATAAAACCGCCAGCGTTTGAAAAGGATCAAATATCCCAAAATTATTGCGTTTTATGATGGTATTATACGGGAGAGCGATTACAGCCGGCCGAAGCTGATGAGTTTCCGGCATATAGCCGGTGAATATGGTATTCCAGATGTAAGGCGAGACCGTGGGTTTGATAGTATGCAGCGGACCGGATACGCCTTCGGACATCAGTATTTCTAGATTGGGAAGCGCACCGCTGTCAGCTAATTTATTAGTGATTTTCCAATCCAAACCGTCGATACCCAGCACTAATATATTAAACTCATTATTGCGCTTTAATTTGAAAACTTTGCTAAATTGCGATTTCAAATAATCACTCTTAATAAAAAGTAAATTAGTAGTATAAATTCCCCAAGATATGAAAATCATGATAATAATAATATATTTGAAAGCAATCCACCGGACCGCATTGAAATATTTTTTGAAAGAAACATAAGAAACAGTGAATATTAATAAGCCGGTGAAGGCGGTGACAATATGAATTATGGTGTTAAATTCCATACGATAATCAACCGTAATATTCATTGAAAGAAAACAGCAGGCGAAAATCAAAGCGCAGCTAAAAGTTATCGAAAATATCCTGAATAATAGTATTCTCTCATATAAAGATTTGAAATCAAACGCTTTTTGGATAAGTATAAATAGAATAATAACTATGAAAGGCGGAGTAATACCATAAGCTATAAGCACAGAAAATGATCTTATAGCGTGCTGATCGACCATAATATGATCAAGTAAATCTCCGAAGAAATAAAATCGAGTTAAAGATAAAAAGAGGAGAGTAAAAATAGATGAGAAGACAATGCTGAGAGCGTTATTGATTTGATAATTTTTCATCTTGATTTTTCCTGATTTCCAAAATAGTCTGCTGAATCTGAAGTAAAGCGAAGAAGCTATAAATCAATAATGATTTTTCTCTTAGGCAAGGACTGCGCCTGATGGCCGGTGTTAAAATTTCAGTAAATGATCCGAGGATTCCTCATGAGTGTAATTAAAAATCAATAGAAAATAGTGCAATAATAGCACTCAATTCAAGGTAATTTAATGAATAATGCACTATTTATTGTAAAAATAATAGGACCTTTTAATTTTAAAGCACAAATCATGACGGTTGATTTTCCGTTAGATGCACATTGAAAGCAGATTTTAACGGCGGTTTATGAGTAAACCCTCATGCGCCTCCGGCGCACACCGAAGCATGAAAATAGTTCGACCCCTTCAGGGTCGTCAGGATTAATGTTATACTTCCGTAGGTTTCACCTACGGCTATTCATGTATTTCCCTTTCGGGGAAGGGCGGCCGCAAGGGCCGCCCCTACAATATTGGATATTTATTTGTAGGGGCAGACCTGTGTGTCTGCCCTCCTCATGTTCCCGTCAGGTTTCAAACGCAGAGTAACCTGACGGGTATAGTAATGTTAAGAGCGGTTAAATCCGCCGGGTTACGCCCTAAAAAGGGCTTGAAACCCAGCGGGAACGGGTTTTTATTATGTATGGTGTCAACTACGGAGAGTCGACACCACATTGAACTAAACCCTGACCCCTAAACCCTAAACCCTATTTTCAAAGTAAACCCTCATGCGCCTCCGGCGCACACCGAAGCATGAAAATAGTAGGGTGATGCTGTCAGGCGGGGACGCCTGACAGCACAGTCGAATGGTGTCGACTGCGGAGAGTCGACACCACATTGAACTAAACCCTAAACCCTAAACCCTATTTTCAAGGTAAATGTCTCAAGTCTCGCCGGTTTGTTCGATAATTCGTAGTTTTAAACTAAGTGAAAAATCGCAGCCGATTTAAGTTCTTAAGTATCAACAGAATGTTTCGCTCTGTTTGCAACAACAATACAAACAATCTGTTAGTGTAAGTCTTCCCTGGATAATCAACGATGCAAATTGAGTCGCCGTCAAGCCGCTAAAAAAGAAAAAGACTTACGAAATAAATAATAACTATTTCGTAAGTCTTTGTTATTATTAGTCGGGGCGGCCGGATTTGAACCGGCGGCTTCCTGCTCCCAAAGCAGGCGCGCTAGCCGGGCTGCGCCACGCCCCGTTTGACAAATTTAAAATTTATTACTATTTTATCTAAATTGCAAAAAATCATGGATTGAACAAGATTGTTATTCGATAAAATAGCTTCCCTCTCCAAGCAGTCTCTGGTCTATGGTATCGGTCATGTGCTGGCGCGGTTTATATCATTCCTCCTGCTCCCATTCTATTCACATCTCATCCCCCCCGAAGAATACGGCGTTCTTATCCTTATATATATATTCATCGCATTGGCGCAGATACTATGCGTCGCCGGGCTGGATATCGCTTTTCTCAGATATTATGTGGCGGAAGATGAAAAGAAGCAGAAGAGCGTATTTTCCACCGCCTTTTTCGCCTTGACAGTCATATCCGGATTCTTAAACGCCCTATTTTTCTTCTTCCCCGGTTTGATAACAGCAGTCCTCTTTCATTCATCTGTTCCGGAAAATGCTGAAATGCTGATCCGGCTGAGCTGCGGCATATTATTGTTCGACAGCTTAGCGGTCATCCCTTTTTTCAGCTTAAGAGGGGATCAAAAACCGGTTCATTTCACGGTATTGAAACTTTCCAATGTGTTGATAAACATCGCCGGCAATATAATATTAGTGGCGGTGATGGGGCTGGGCGTCATGGGAGCGTTATGGGCTAACTTGATAGCGGCGGTCTTCACTTTCATATTGTTGACGCCGGTGATTGTGAGAAAATTTGGATTTGATTTTAACAGCGGTGTCATCCGGAATTTATGGAAATTCGGTCTGCCCAATGTCCCCGCCTTGATATTTTTATTGGTGATTGAATTCAGCGACCGAAAACTGCTGGAAGTTTACCGGGGATTGGAGGAAGCCGGATTATACAGCGCCGGATATAAGATGGGAATGTTCATGGCGATATTGACTACGGCCTTCCGCTTCGCCTGGCAGCCCTTTTTCTTATCCGAAGCGAAAAATCCTGAGGCGAAACAATTATTCGCCCGAATCTTCACCTATTTCTTTTTAACCGCCGGATTCCTTTTCATGCTGTTCATGTTCTACGCGCCGGATATTTTAGAATGGAAACTGCCGCTGTGGAATATAAGCATCCTCGACCCGCGGTATTGGCCCGGTATGGCTGTATTTCCCATCATATTGCTCGCTCATCTCTTCGATGGGATTTATAGCAATTTCACCGTAGGAGTATATCTGAAGAATAAGACGAAGGTCGTTCCGCTGATCATTGGAATGGGTGCGGTTTTCAATCTCGGAGCTAATTTCATTGTCATTCCTGTTCATGGCATGATGGGCGCCGCCTGGACCACCTTAGGAGCGTTCATCATAATGGCGGTTTCTTTACAATTATATATCCGCCGGATTTATTATATACCCTATGAATGGAGCAGAATCTTTAAGCTGGGATTGATTATCATGGTCTTGTCAGCGCTCTACTTTTTCTATCCCAAATTTATATTGTGGAGGTTGATGTTGACAGTATTATTTCCCATATTATTATTGATAACCGGATTCTTCGGAAAGACAGAGTTAATCCGGCTTAAAAACCTGGTGAGCCGCGGGCGATGAAAATCCTCTATATCTCACCGGAGCACATCAGCGGTACACTGCCATTATTCTGCGAAGGGCACCGCCGTAAAGGTAATATAGCACGCTATGTGACCCTGTTCCCTTCCCGCTTCGGCTTTCCCGAAGATATGCAGTTGAAGCTGCGCCTTCATCCCGATAAAAGCTTAATCTTCAACACCCGCAAATATATACGGGAGAGCCGCGGTGAGCGGGAGGGAGTCGAACTGCCGGGCAATCCGCCCTTCTGGCGGGCGGGTAATATATGGGAATTGGCTTTTTTCAAATTCCGCGACACGCTGAACGCTCCCAAAGTTAAACGCTTCTTCGATGAGAATAATATATGGGATTATGATATCTTTCATCTGGAGCAAGGGACGGGATTCCTGCGGGACTGCAGATTTTTATTGGAATTAAAACAGCGCCGTAAAAAGTTCGTCTGCTTCTATCACGGCACGGATGTGCGAAACCGGGGAGTATATCCCATTGTTCATGAAATATCCGATTTGAATCTGACCAGCGAAATCGATTTGTTGGAGAAATATCCCGGCATACGCTATCTATTTTTGCCGATTAATACCGACTTGGTTAAACCCATTCCCAGGGATAATGAGATAGTGAAAATCGCTCACGCCGCCCGCAGCCGCTTGAACAAAGGCACTGACCGGATAATTCAGGCGGTTGAGAATGTATCTAAGAAACTGCCGCTGGAATTCATCCTGATGGAAAATAAGCCGCACCCAGAATGTATGCGGATTAAATCCGCTTGTGATATCTATATCGATCAGATCGCCGATAAGGGCGGCTGGGGATACGGCATGAGTTCGGTCGAAAGCCTGGCGCTGGGATCAGTGGTCTGCACCCATATGAATCCTAAATGCGAAAATTTCCTGCCGGATCATCCTTTCGTCAATGTGGATGAAAATAATCTTGAAGATAAATTAATAAAGCTGATTGAAGATAAAGATTTTAGAGAGGAAACGGTCAAAAAAGGCAGAGAGTGGGTAGTGAAAAGACATGATATTAAAAGCGTGATGGACGCTTTATATAATTATTATGAGGAATATGGTATAATATGAAACCTCTGCGGATAGGCTGGCTGTATCAGGATTTGAATCCTGGGGGAGGGCAGCGTGTTTGTATTGAGATATCCAGGGAACTCATTAAACGGGGATATGATGTATCTATCATTGTCCCCAAAGGAAGAACCGGTGGACGAAAAATCGAAGGAGTGAAAATATTAGAGCGAGGGCCGCGGTTCAATTCCCCCATGATTTCCATACTATCTTCAATACCGGCGATGTTTTTGATTAGTAAAGGCTTCGATGTAGTCATTTCCAGCATGCCTTTTATGGCTATCATCAACGCCTGGAGCTTCAATAGAGCGTTAAAATATCATTGGGTGCAGATCGATGATGTATGTTTGTTCGATGATCATTCTCTGATTAAATCGCCCACTCTGCTTAACGCTTACAAGAAAACAGCGAAATATAGCTACCACCTGCCTCTGCATTATATAGTCAATTCGGAATGGACAAAGCGGAAATTTGAATCGGACGGTGGAAAAGAGGCTGTTGTTATTCATCCCGGGGTTGATACGAATATTTTTAAACCCCTTAAATCCGCCAAGAAGAACGATTTAATCATCGGAACGATAGGCCGGCGGGTCAGGTTTAAAGGTTTGGACGACTTAATTTCCGCTTTGAAGATTGTATTTCACAGCGGTTTCAAATTTCATCTGCGGATAATCACTCAGGAAAGTCTCAATATTCCCGAGTTGCCTTTTTTATATGAGATTGTATCTCCGGCGGATGATACATCGTTAGCGCGTTTGATATCAGGTTGTGATATTTTCATTTCGGCCTCATGGTTTGAAGGTTTCGCTCTCCCGCCCTTGGAAGCGATGGCTTGCGGCGTCCCGGTGATAACTACCGATTCCGGAGGAGTGCGGGAATATGCTGAAGATGGTGTTAATTGTCTCATGACACCGCCAAAATCACCGGAAAAAATCGCCGAAGCGGTGAAAAGATTAATATCAGATGAAGAACTTAGAACGGCTCTCAGCGTCAACGGACGAAAAACCGCAGAAGAGCGGAGCTGGGAAAAAACAACTGACCGGCTGGAAGAATTTATCTTTAATAATTCAAGAATTTAACAAGGATGTTCAGGATATACAGGATAAACCATCATGCCGCCGAGGCGGCACAAATTGGCATGAAAATAGAATGCGAGTAGTAGGGACGCAAAATTTTGCGTCCCTACATATAATACAGTTTCCGCCTCGTCCCGCGCTCCGGCGGGAGAATACAGACAAAGGTGGGTTAAGAACCCACCCTACAAATTCTATTGTTAAAGTGAAAAAAACTTCCAAGATAAATGAAAGCGTCGGTTGTCACTACAGCTTATAACTGCCTGGATTTATTGAAACACTGTCTTGCTTCGCTGGAAAATCAGGATATCGGAGCCGATAATTTTCAGGTGATTGTCATTGATGATGGTTCCCAGGACGGAACGGGCGATTATCTGCGTGACTACAGCGGTTCTTTGAATTTAGAACCGATTCTGAACGAAACTAATATAGGCAGAGCGGCTTCCCGCAACCTTGGGATCAAAAGAGCGCAAGCGCCTTTGACAGTATTTTTAGACGCTGATATGGAAGTCGACCCGGACTTCCTGCGGCGGCATCTTGAAGCGCAAAGCGGAGGATTCCAGGTATCAGTGGGAAAAGTAGTGTTTCATGAATCGTTGGAAAAGAGTCCCTTGATGCGCTATCTGGAGAAACGGGGAGCGGCTAAATTGCCGCCGGGCGCGGAAATTCCCGGAAGATATTTCCTGTCGGGCAACGCTTCCGTCCCTACAAGAGTCTTATTAGATGCAGGGGGCTTTGATGAAAATTTCTGGCACTACGGAGGCGAGGATATCGACCTCGGACTTCGGTTAGCGGAAAAAATCCCGCTGCGGTCGCTGCCCTCTGCAATAAGCCGCCACCGCCACTACCGGGATTTGGACAGTTTCATCGAAGTCATCAGAGGTTACGGGCGCCACTCGCTTCCGTACTTAATAAAGAAACACCCCCATTTCTTCCGGGATTTAAAGCTCGACCGTCATCCCGCAAAATCTCTCCGCGATTTAGTAATTAAATCGTTATCCAACCGGTACTTATATACTTTTGCGAAACGGCTGATTTCAATGGGATTTGCTTTTGACCCGCTTTTTAGTTATCTTATATTCAATAATTACCGTCAAGGGCTGATGGAAAGCGGTTTCACCTTCCCCTTCCCGCCCGCAGATAATACTCCCATTAATTAAAAGTCTAGCCAAAGATATTTGAAATTTTATATTTGCCACAGAAAACACAGAGATACATAAGGCTAAAGATTCAGGATAATTAACAGGGATTAAGGGGATGAAAGGGATAAATAATGCAATATTGAGGATATTACAAAAAGAATAATTTATTGTAGGGGTGAAGCATATTTAAATGAGCGATGAAATTGGAAGATACTATTCTGTTTAAATGCACCGCCCCTACTGGAAAAACCCAATTAGAATATCGGAGATTTGATAACAGGATTTCATCGAAGATTGAATAAATTCAATGTTTTCATCCCCTTCATCCCTTTTATCCCTGTAAATTTTAATAAATGGAAATATTACTGTAAGAATCTATAATTCACTCCATGCAGAATAACATAATCGATGGCAAAGCGATCGCCAAAGAGATTAAAAGTGAACTTAAGCAGGCAATTTCTGATATAAAAGATGCAGGGATATCCCCGCGTATAGTTATTGTGCAGATTGGCGATGACCGGGGTTCGGAGATTTACGCTAAATCGCTTGTGAGCAGTTCTGATAAACTGGGAATAATATGCGATTATCATCGCTTTCACTATGATACTCCCCCAGCCGAAGTCTATGATAAAATGAAACAATTCGCTATTGACCCGGGTGTTCACGGCATCATCATCCAGCGTCCGGTCAAACAGCCGCATTCCGAAGAATATCTCGCTTCATTACTGCCGCCGGAAAAAGACATAGACTGCATGAATCCATATTCCATGGGATTGCTTGCGTTGGGCAAGCCTAAGATGCTGCCCTGCACTCCCGCCGCTATCATGGAACTTTTGAAGCGTTCGCAGGTAGAAACTTCCGGTAGAAGAGCGGCGATAGTCGGCAGATCAAATGTGGTGGGAAAACCATTATTCATGTTGTTGTCTACTAAAGGTGATGGCGACGCTACTGTGACTATGTGCCATACGAAAACCAAAGACTTAGCCGCTGTATTGCGTGAGATGGAGATAGTGATCAGCGCCTGCGGCAGCCCCGGGTTAATAACTGGAGATATGTTATCCTCCGGATGCGTGGTGATTGACGCCGGTATCAATCAGGTGGAAGACAAAATTGTAGGGGATGTGGATTTTGATTCCGCTGTCCGGAAGGCTTCGTTGATTACACCGGTGCCCGGAGGTGTAGGACCTGTAACTAGAGTGATGTTATTTAATAATTTAATTAAAGCGGTTGTGACTCAGTTAAAACCTAGTTGACAGACTCGATTTACTCTGAAAATAGGGTTTAGGGTTTAGGGTTCAATTCATTGTGGTGTCGACTCTCCGCAGTCGACACCACATATAAGTTTAAGCTGTTCTGGCAGGTCTTGTCCGCCGTACGGCGGATGTGACCTGCCAGCGCTTGGGTCTTGGGTCTTGGGTCTTGAGTCCTGGGTCTAAAGTCCAAAGTCCAAAGTCTCTATTTTCATGCTTCGTGGTGCGCTGAATGCGCATGAGGGTTTATCTTAATAATCGGATTAGGAACTGTTATTTATGATTACCTAGTCCGGTGGCTGGAATGAAAGACTAAGGTAAAGGGGAATTTAGACAGGGAATTAATTTCACCGCTTCATTATTCTTCCGGATTTTGTTGGATAGTTGACAATTTCACCGAGATTTAATAAATTATATGAGAGATAGGTGAATAATTCACCAAACAGTGCTTGAAATATTTTTAACGAAAACTTGACAAATTGAGAAATTATTCATATATTATATGACCATCTTTAAAGAGGATTAATTCCTCAGCGTTCTTTGACAAATGGATATAGCGGGTAAATTAAGATATTCAACAACAGTCTTTATAGACTGGATTTCTATTTGCCTTCTGTTTGAGTAAAGATTTTGTTGGTCAAGTTACTAAGAGCATGAGGTGGATGCCTTGGCACGAGCAGGCGATGAAGGGCGTGGCAAGCTGCGAAAAGCGTCGGTGAGGTGCAAACAACCTTAGACCCGGCGATTCCCGAATGGGACAACCCGGCACCGGTAATGCGGTGTCATCATGCGGTGAACACATAGCCGTATGAGGCGAACGAGGGGAACTGAAACATCTAAGTACCCTCAGGAAAAGAAAACAACAGTGATTCCCTAAGTAGCGGCGAGCGAACGGGGAATAGCCCAAACTCATATCACATGCTGCCCGCCGGTTTAGTGATATGAGGGTCGCGGGAGCGGCAGGCATCACGGCGGTGATGCCGCGGAGTTACAAAGAAATACTTTAACCGAATAATTCTGGAAAGGTTAACCGTAGACGGTGATAGTCCGGTAGGTGAAAAGGTATTTCCTCCGGCCGTTTTCCCAAGTACTGCGGGACACGAGGAATCCTGTGGGAATTCAGGAGGACCATCTCCTAAGGCTAAATACTTGCTTGTGACCGATAGTGAACCAGTACCGTGAGGGAAAGGTGAAAAGTACCCCGAGAGGGGAGTGAAATAGTACCTGAAACCTCATGCTTACAATCTGTGGGAGTCAGCCGTACGGCTGATGACCGCGTGCCTTTTGCATAATGAGCCAGCGAGTTACTCGTATGTTGCGTTAGGTTAAGGAGTTAAGCTCCGGAGCCGCAGCGAAAGCAAGTCTTAATAGGGCGATAAGTAACATGCGGTAGACGCGAAACCGAGTGAGCTACCCATGGCCAGGTTGAAGTCCCGGTAACACGGGATGAAGGACCGAACCAGTGAACGTTGAAAAGTTCTTGGATGAGCTGTGGGTAGGGGTGAAAGGCCAATCAAACTCGGAGATAGCTCGTACTCCTCGAAATATCTTTAGGGATAGCCTCGCGCGATGAGTGCCGGAGGTAGAGCACTGAAAGGGCTAGGGCCGTCACAGCGGTACCAACCCCTATCAAACTACGAATGCCGGTATCTTTAGCGCGGGAGTCAGCCCGTGGGAGATAAGTTTCACGGACAAAAGGGGAAGAACCCAGATCGTCAGCTAAGGCCCCCAAGTGCGGTTTAAGTGATAAAGGATGTGGAACCGCCCAGACAGCCAGGAGGTTGGCTTAGAAGCAGCCATCCTTTAAAGAGTGCGTAATAGCTCACTGGTCAAGTAGTTCTGCGCCGATAATTGTCGGGACTAAAGCCGCCGCCGAAGCTGCGGATCCGCTGCAAAGCGGGTGGTAGAGGAGCATTCCGTAGGCTGTTGAAGGCGCGCTGTAAAGCGCGCTGGAGGTATCGGAAGAGCGTATGCTGGCATGAGTAACGATAAACACGGTGAAAAACCGTGTCACCGAAAATCTAAGGTTTCCTGGGTAAAGTTCGTCTGCTCAGGGTTAGTCGGAACCTAAGCCGAGGCCGAAGGGCGTAGGCGATGGCAAACAGGTTAAATATTCCTGTACCGGGCAAAAATTGTTTGAGCTATGGGGTGACGCAGGAGTGAAAGGTCAGCCGCCTGTTGGAATAGGCGGTTTAAGCATGTAGGCTGGGGAAGCAGGCAAATCCACTTCCCTAAGGCTGAGATGCGAATAGGAGCCGTAATGGCATAAACTGACCCTAATCATGCTGCCAAGAAAAGCCTCTATGTGAGATTTTCGTCCGTCCGTACCGCAAACCAACTCAGGTAGATGGGGTGAGTATCCTAAGGTGCTCGAGAGAACCGTGATTAAGGAACTCGGCATAATAACTCCGTAACTTCGGAAGAAGGAGTGCCTTGGACGGTGATCGAATCCGTCTTGCGACGGACTTCGTGAGCTTTCCGGGGCCGCAGAGAAATGGCCCAGGCGACTGTTTACTAAAAACACAGGACTCTGCTAAGCCGCAAGGCGATGTATAGGGTCTGACACCTGCCCGGTGCTGGAAGGTTAAGGGGAAGGGTCATCCCGCCGCAAGGCGGGAGAAGCTCCCAACTGAAGCCCCAGTAAACGGCGGCCGTAACTATAGACTGGACCGCTGTAGTTGTAAAACTCAGCTATATGCTGGAAAACCTGAGTATCCTGCGCTACTTACAATATTCGATGTTGAAGTGAAAATGCGCCAGGTGCAGGCAATCAGCAGGAAAGACTGCAAATGCTTAACCTTAACCAAATTCCCCCAAATATCGGTTATTATCTCGCTGGATTTACTGATGGAGAAGGAAGTTTCAATGTCTCCTTCAGACCTCGAAAAGACTACAGAAAAGTGCCTTGGAAAGTGTCTTTATGCTTTAACATCTCCCAAAAAGATAAAGTAATTCTCACACTTTTCAAGAAACACTTAAACTGTGGAACAATGAGACAGCGAACCGATGGTGTCTGGTATTATGAAGTTAATAATATCAACGCTATCAATGAAAATGTAATACCGTTTTTTAGGAAATTTGGTTTTCTTTCCGCCAAAAAGAAAAGAGATTTTCAAAAATTTCAACAGATAGCCGAAATCGTATCATCTGAGCAACATCAGACAAAAGGCGGAATCGAGAAGATTTTGAAAATACGACAAGAGATGAATGACGGCGGCAAGAGAAAGTACTCGCATGAAGCGATAATGAAAGCATTTGAAGAATCCTCAGAGACTATACGCTGAGTCCGCTGATAAGCGGAATGATATAGTCCGATCTTCATGGCGACATGAAGAGAGCGGCAGAAATGACCGCACCCTCCCGATTTTTCGGGAGAGTAACAAGAATGAACGGTCCTAAGGTAGCGAAATTCCTTGTCGGGTAAGTTCCGACCTGCACGAATGGTGTAACGATCTGGGCGCTGTCTCAATCACGGACTCGGTGAAATTGCAGTACTGGTGAAGATACCAGTTACCCGCGACCGGACGGAAAGACCCCGTGCACCTTTACTATAACCTGATATTGGGTTTTAGCTTTGCATGTGTAGGATAGGTGGGAGACTGCGATCCGCCCACGCTAGTGGGCGGGGAGTCAACCTTGAAATACCACCCTTGCTCTGTTGGAATCCTAACCTCGAGCCTTGAATCAGGTTCAGGGACAGTGTCAGGCGGGTAGTTTGACTGGGGCGGTCGCCTCCCAAAATGTAACGGAGGCGCCCAAAGGTTCCCTCAGCACGGTCGGTAATCGTGCGCAGAGTGTAAAGGCATAAGGGAGCTTAACTGTGAGACATACAAGTCGAACAGGTGGGAAACCAGGGCTTAGTGATCCGGCGGTTGGTCATGGAACTGCCGTCGCTCAACGGATAAAAGGTACGCCGGGGATAACAGGCTTATCTCCGCCAAGAGTTCACATCGACGCGGAGGTTTGGCACCTCGATGTCGGCCCATCGCATCCTGGGGCTGTAGAAGGTCCCAAGGGTTTGGCTGTTCGCCAATTAAAGCGGTACGCGAGCTGGGTTTAAAACGTCGTGAGACAGTTTGGTCCCTATCCGTCGCGGGCGTACGTGTCTTGAGAAAATCTGCTCTTAGTACGAGAGGACCGGAGTGGACTAACCTCTAGTGTACCGGTTGTCGCGCCAGCGGCATCGCCGGGTAGCTACGTTGGGAAGGGATAAGCGCTGAAAGCATCTAAGTGCGAAACCCATTTCAAGAATAGGACACGCTTCATTTTTGAACTGAAGGCTCCTTGAAGACTACGAGGTCGATAGGCCGTAGGTGGAAGCGCAGTAATGTGTGCAGCCGAGCGGTACTAATAAGCCGTGAGACTTGACCTTCTTTATCTTCACTCCTTCAGAAGGCAATTAGAAGTCCAGCGAATATCATTACACGCTGTATCCATTGTTATATATTTATTCAATAAATTCCCGGTGACAATAGCAAGGGGGAAACACCTCTTCCCATTCCGAACAGAGCAGTTAAGACCCTTCGCGCCGATGGTACTGCATATTATCAATCGATACATAATATTAATCCGACAAATAAATGATGGTTTTTTTATGAAAGAATTTAAAACAAAATCTTTTAAAGTTGGCTTTGAAGCCACTGATCGATTTAAAAAGGATTTAAAGCAGTTTATATCAACTTCTTTAGATTCTGCTAAGACTTTATCTAATTATGTTAAGTCATATTCAATTTTCATTGAACCAAATCCTGAATTAAGACTATCGAAGATTAGTAGGGAAACTGAATTAAATCCAAACCATATTATAACAATATTTAGGATTATTAGATTCTTGATGGTAGGTGAGCTCAAGGAAGATGAGACGATTAATGACTTGGCTGATGATTTATTTTTAGGAGAATATCTATTAGAAGAAGAGAAAAATTTATTCATTGAATTAGCAAGAATTTTTACTCCTCAAATAAAGATATTTAGAGAGCATGAAAAAGAAAGAGAATTCATAATTAAAGGAGCTCCTATAATAGGTGAAATAAAATGGACTTCAAATCTTAGATTATTACCAATGAATCCATTTAAATATGGCGAAAGCATAGATGATTATAAACCAGAAATAAAAAAGTTTATACCTATTGCTACAATAGAACTAAGTGTTAATACAATTGGGGAAAAACAGACTGTTAATTTTCAAGCGGATTTGGATGAAATAGATGAGATTATTACAAAATTAAAGGCAGTAAAAAAGGAGTTGGTAATATTATCAAAATTTGCAAAGGAGACAAATAATGAATAATGAAAAAATAACAGAAAGTAAAAAACAAAAAATAGCCCCTTTTTTTAAATTTGTAGATCCAGTTAAATTTGGGGATCCAACTCAACAGTATACTAATGAAAAATCCATCGAATATCTTGAATTAACTAAAAATATGATAGATGCAGTTTTAGAACAATTAACTGAACCAAATCAATATCAGCCAAAGATTGACGTAAAATTGCCTGATGTGTTTGAAAAGTCCTTTACAAAGCCGATAGATGATGATGAAATTGATGTTTATGAATTTTTTAGAGTTATTACAAAAGAAATATCCGCAGAACTAACAAGAATTCATAAAATAATTTCTGATATGAATAAGAGATTTGACGAGAAATGGCATGAGATTGAAGAAATAAAAAAAGGAATTTCTAATGAATACTTATAAAGATATTAGAGATTTTTTTCAGAACGTTTTTATGCCAGAGATAAAAAAGGAAATTATAGTTATTAACTCAGAACTATCTAAATTTAATGAGAAATTAGATAAAATAACTGATGAGATTTCAAGGATTTGGGGAAAATTAATAAATGTTCAAAAAGAAATTGCTGGTCTGAAAAGCGATCTAACAAATGCATCTACAAATATCAAAAATGAACTCATAATAGCTTTTCAACAGAATCAAATAAGTAAGCTTATTGGAGAAAAGAAGAATAACTATTGATTCTTGAATTATTAATAGAAACTGAAAATAGTGTGCATAGTCTGTATGACACGACATTTTCTTTCCTACTTCAATATATCATTTGACTATAAATGATTTGTCCACTATTACTGATTCTGATTAATAAATAGTTTGATTGGTAAAAATAGAATAAGCTTACATACTCGGATGTTGTTGTCCACCGTTGCGAGTGAACGTGAAGGTCGTTTGTGGGGATCATTTTCGGAGGAATGTGTTTTAGGTAGATAAGAGGAGGCAAGAAACGCCTCTTCCCATTATTAATCCACTGTACAGCGTATTAAGAACCTTCAAACCGGTATCTTGTTCTTTAAATATTCCATTTAATTTAAAATTCCCGGTGACAATAGCAAGGGGGAAACACCTCTTCCCATTCCGAACAGAGCAGTTAAGACCCTTCGCGCCGATGGTACTGCAAGGGCGACCTTGTGGGAGAGTAGGTCATTGCCGGGATTTTTTATTTTTATTCATCTATTGTTGTTTCAAATTACTTGATTTTTTCTTTTTTACAGCTTAAATTAAACCAGGATATATGACATATGATATAGTATTAAAACCACAGGCAATCAAAGATCTCAAGATGATTCCTAAAACTGATGCGAAACATATCTTTAATAGGCTTGAAATCTTGACGGTTGATTTGAAAGGAGATGTCAAACAACTTACCAATTTTACTCCCGAATATCGCCTTCGTATTGGCAATTACCGAATTCTTTTTGAAATTGAAAGTGACAATAAAATTGTAGTTTATCGCATTATTAATAGAAAAGACGCTTACAAAAAAAGAAAGTAAAAAGATGATTACCTTAAAACCAAATATTTTAGAAAAAGATGGTAAAAAAGAATTCGTAGTGCTTTCTTATGAGGAGTACCTCCAAGTTCAGGAAGAACTGGAGAATTATGAAGACCTAAAGGAACTGCGAAAAGCTAAAACCAAAGAATCTGATGCGCCTACCATTCCGCTGGCTGAAGCGCGAAAGTTAGTTGGTGTTTGATATAGGAGTTGGCTTTTAAATTCGATGGCATTTCCCGCGCAGGTGGGTAGTAGAGCTGGTCATTGCCGGATTTTTTGTTTTGGGTTTTAGACTTTGGGAAAAGCAAACGCATTCTGACAGCAATGAAGGGGATAATAAAAGCAAATCCGCCATTGAGCGGGTTTTTTTATTGACAATTATCCGAATTTTAATTATATTTGTTCATGTTGCCAGAAGGACTATCAAATGACCACTAAAGCCGCAGAAATGACTGTCGAAGAACTTAATTAAGTCATCTACGAAGTAATCGAGGACTTCCTTGAACCCGAATGTGAATTGACCCCCAAAGCCCCAAAAATCCTGCGGGAGCGCTGGCGGGAGGATAGGGGAAGGAATAGAACAAAATATCAATAGAGAATAATATGAATATTACTACCATTAGAAAAACTATAGAGAATATTAAATTAAAAGGATTCGTACCAACACAAAGAAAAGGTCCTACCGGTGTAGGTTATACTCTTGAAAAACTGATTGGCCTAAACGAAAATAATATTATTTTGCCAGATTTTGGCGCTATTGAACTTAAAGCAATGCGAGAAAACTCTATTAATTTAATTACAATGCTAACTTTTAATAGAGGGGTTTGGCAGTTTTCGCAAGTAGATATTATTAACAAATTTGGATATTTAGATGTTAAAAGACAAAGACAAGCTTTGTATAGCTCAGTTATAAATATCCCCAATAATCAAGGACTTTATACTGCTATAGATGACCAATATCTATATCTAAAACATAATTCAGATGTAGTAATAGGAATTTGGGATATTAATCATATAAGAGAAAGACTAATTGATAAAATCCAGACAGTGTTGCTAGTGAAAGCTATAGTTGATTATAAAGAAGGAAAGGAACATTTCTTGTACCATGAAGCATCAATATTAACTGGTTGCGACAACAATGGATTCTTTTCATTGATTAATACCGGGAAAGTAATCCTTGACTTAAGAATGCACATCAAAGATTCAGGTAGCGCCAGAAATCATGGAACAGGATTTAGAATATACGAAAAGCATCTTGAAGAACTTTATTTAAATAAAACAAGATTAGTGTAAATCATGAATAGTCAATTAAATATCAGAGTAATATCGTCTATTGACGATACTGAAGGATGGGAATATAGAAATTCCAATACCAAGGAATTTACGCATTGCCTTCACGCTTATCCCGCAATGATGATTCCTCAAATTCCCAGAAGACTGTTGAATTACTATGTTAAATCGAAAGAGGCTTTGCTCTTTGACCCTTACTGTGGAACCGGAACATCATTAGTAGAAGCGTTATTATTTGGTATAAATTGCATTGGAACGGATATTAATCCGTTAGCTCAGCTAATCGCTTGTGTAAAAACTACTCCTATTGATCCGGTCATTATTAAATTTCAAATTGATAATTTTAAGGAATTCATAGACAAAGAGTCTTTTATATTGACAAGTGAACAAATAAATCGTGAATTCATAGATAAATGGTTCAAGCAAGTTACAATTGATAAATTGCTACATATTAAGAATTATATAGATACAATTGAAATACCTGCCGTCAAAAATTTTTTTAAAGCAGCTTTCAGCGAGACAGTCAGAGAAAGTTCTCTGACAAGAAACGGAGAATTTAAATTATTGAAAATCGAAAAAGAGAAATTGGCGGATTTTAATCCCAATGTTTATATCATTTTTTTCTCAAAGTTGAACAGAAATTATTTTGGGTTGTTGGATTTTTTAGAAATTTATAATGAACATATGAACAAACCAACAGCGACAATATATGGATTTAATACTGTCAATCATATACCAAAATCTATAATAGATGAAGGCGAAATTGATATTGTGATTACATCGCCTCCTTACGGTGATTCACATACGACTGTAGCTTATGGCCAATACTCCAGATTATCTAATGAATGGCTGGAAGTTACCCATCCGGAAACAATCGATAGGAGATTAATGGGGGGGAAAAAGAAATCTGAGGTTAGAAGATTCAATATTGATTTATTAGATTATAAAATTTTAGAAATTAATAATATAGATGAAAAAAGAGCCGCTGAAGTATATTCTTTCTATTGTGATTTAAATTTATCGATTATTAATATTTCAAATGTAATAAAACCCAAGGGTTATGCTTGTTATGTTATCGGGGACAGAATTGTTAAAGGTGTTAAGCTGCCTACACATAAAGCAATAATCGAGTTCTTTGAAAAGAATAATTTTAAACATATAGATACTTTTTCCAGAGAAATACCCAATAAAAGAATGCCTTTAAGAAACAGTCCATCCAATATAAAAGGTAAAACCGAGAGCACAATGGTGAATGAGTATATTATAGTGATGAAAAAGAATTAAGAATATCCCCCCTTGCCGCAAAACTCATTAACTAATCCTGCCCTTTTGAACGGCGAAGCGGAATTCGACCGGGCTTTAAGGCCGGTCAAATTCGATGATTTCGTGGGACAGACCAAGCTGAAAGACAATTTAAGGGTGTTCACCACCGCCGCTAAAAACCGTGGTGAACCCTTAGACCACTGCCTCCTGTTCGGTCCTCCCGGACTGGGCAAGACCACCTTAGCCCATATCATCGCCAACACCATGGAAGCGGATATTAAGGTGACTTCCGGGCCCGTGATCGAGCGTCCCGGCGATCTGGCGGGTCTGTTGACCAACCTCAAAGAAGGCGACTGCCTGTTCATCGACGAAATTCACCGCCTGAATCATGTGGTGGAGGAATACCTCTATTCCGCTATGGAAGATTTCCATATCGATATCATTATCGACAGGGGTCCCTCCGCCCGTACGATTCAGTTGAAACTGCCGCCTTTCACGCTGATTGGCGCCACTACGCGGGCGGGATTATTGACTTCGCCTTTAAGGGCGCGGTTTGGCATCACCGGCAGATTGGATTACTATCAGCCGGAATCATTGTACCTGATTGTCCAGCGAAGCGCGAGATTATTGGATATCGGTCTGGAAGATGAAGGCGCGATGGAGATATCCAAGCGTTCCCGGGGTACTCCCCGCATCAGCAACCGCCTGCTGAAAAGACTGCGCGATTTCGCCGAAGTTGAAGGCGAAGGTGTGATAGATGAAGATATCGCTCATCTGGGGCTGGAAAGACTGGAAATCGACCGTAACGGGTTAGATGATATGGACAAACGCATTCTCAATACCATTATTAATAAATTTTCCGGCGGACCTGTAGGACTGAATTCGCTGGCGGTAGCGGTGGGGGAAGAGCCGGACACTATAGAAGAGATTTATGAACCTTTCCTGATAATGGAGGGTTATCTGGAACGGACTCCCCGCGGCCGAAGCGCCACGAAGACAGCTTATGAATATCTGGGAAAAACCCGCGGCGAAACTGAAAAGCAGTCCTCGCTGTTTAATAAATAATTAGATAATTAATCATATTTTAGCTTTATCAGAAAACACCCAGATTCGTCATTCCGGCTTGTCCGGAATCGGTTTAACTACCGATGCGCCGATTCTGGCCGCGTCCGCTGTATAGCGGACTTACCGGATGATGATGACCGTGATTATTTTATGGAACTATTACGATAATTTTTTAGGAACAAATCACTTATGGAATTGTATAATCTTCAGGTTATAATGCTTCTATGTAATTTCAATAAATATCAATTTATCAAATGCGGGAGAAATTTGTGAGATTATCGGATTTCAAATATAATGTGCCACAGAGACTAATCGCCCAGGAACCTTTGGAGAAGCGGGACGCATCCCGTTTGATGATGGTCAACCGCAAAACCGGTCAGATCGAACATCGAAAATTTTATGAAATCTCGGATTATTTCAATCCCGGCGATGCGCTGGTGGTTAATATCACTAAAGTTTTCCCCGCCCGTCTCAAAGGTTACAAAGAGAAGACTGACGCTGATATCGAAGTTCTGTTGCTGCGTGAATTGAACGATTCATTGTGGGAAGTATTGGTGAAGCCCGCCCGCAAGGTGCGCACCGGGAACACTATCACCGTGGCGGATGATATTGTCTGCGAAGTGGTGGACAACACTACTTCCGGCGGCCGGGTAGTCCGCTTCCTGTATGACGGCGATTTTCATAAAGTTATAATGGAACACGGCTTGCCGCCTTTACCGCCCTATATCCGGCGCGAACCCACCTTAAAAGACCGCGAGCGTTACCAGACAGTGTACGCTACTATAACCGGCGCTGTCGCCGCTCCCACAGCCGGACTACATTTCACTCCCGAATTGATGGTTAAATTAGAAGAAAAAGGGGTGCAGATAATCCCGGTGCTTTTACACATCAGTCTTGGAACTTTCAGGCCGGTGACTGTGGAGGACCTCACGCGGCACCGCATGGATTCGGAATATTACGAAATGACTCCCCAATCCGCCCACGCCGTCAATGATGTGATCGGAAAGGGCGGAAAAATCTGCGCGGTCGGGACCACCGTGGTGAGGGTTCTGGAAACCCTGGCGAACTTCCTAGGCGGTGTAAAACCCGGTCAAGGATGGACTGATAAATTCATCTATCCGCCCTATAAATTTAAAGTAGTTGACCGGTTGATCACAAATTTTCACCTGCCCTGTTCCACTCTGCTTATGCTGGTTTCGGCTTTCGCCGGCCGAGAATTGGTGCTTAAAAGCTACCGGAAAGCGGCTAAGGAAAATTACCGATTCTACAGCTACGGCGACGCCCAAATGTATTTATGAAGCGGTTAAACGGTTATCCTCAATAATCAGCAAGGAATGATATTTAGAAATGCCTGAACTTTCGATAGCCGCCGTGATAGCCGCCGGAGGCGCGGGGACTCGCATGGGAGGCGATGTTCCCAAACAATTCCGGATGCTTAACGGACAGCCCTTGATAATGCAAACACTTAAGCCCTTTTATCAGAGCCCTCACTGCCTTCAGATAGTCGTTGCCGCTCATCCGGACTGGAAAAAATGGATGAAGGAGCGTATCAACGAGTCAGGCTGGAAAGATAAAGTCAAGGTTGTCACCGGCGGAAAGGAACGGGGCGATTCGGTATATTCCGGCTTAAAAGCGTTGAATAAACCCGATATTGTCTTGATTCATGACGCAGTCCGCCCGTTTATCAATGAAGAGATGATGAATGAAGCGGCGAAAAAAGCTTGGGAATACGGCGGCGCCGCCGCGGCGGTGCCCATCCTGGACACCATAAAGCGGGAAGATGAAGGGATAATCAAATCCACCGTCAACCGCACGCATCTCTATCAAGTGCAGACCCCGCAGGCTTTCAGATATAACATCATCATGAAGGCTTACCGCATCGCCCGCAAGAACGGCTTTCAAGCCACAGATGACTGCATGCTGTTGGAAAAATACACCGGGATTAAGATAAAATTAGTACCGGGCTCGCGCCTGAATATTAAAATCACCGAACCGGAAGATTTTATTTTGGCAGAGGCGATTGCGGAAGTTAAATCAAGACTTATGGTCGAGGTGTGATGTCAGACTACCGCATCGGGCAGGGATTCGATGTTCATCCCTTCGCTGAAAAACGCAGATTGATTTTGGGAGGTGTAGAAATTCCCTTCAACTTGGGTCTTGCAGGTAATTCGGACGCGGATGTGCTGGCGCACGCTGTCGGAGACGCACTTTTGGGCGGAGCGGCGCTGGGAGACCTGGGACAATTCTATCCCGATGACGATACAAAATGGAAAGACGCCGACAGTCTCATGATACTCGCCGATATTTCCCGCCGCATAACCGAAGCCGGTTTCAAAATAATCAACATCGATTCCACTCTTATATTGGAAGCCCCACGAATTTCTCCCTATCGGCATCGGATGATAGACAACCTTGCGCTATCCTTGAACATATCCCCTGATCGTGTTTCGCTGAAAGCGACAACGACTGAGAAACTGGGTTTCACCGGGCGCGGTGAAGGTATAGCCGCTATGGCGATAGCTCTGCTGGCACGCTGATATGGAACAGTTGCTGCAATGGATAGAAACTTCCGGAAGCGGCTGGGTATATGCCGTCTTGTTCATCTCCTGCCTGCTGGAAAATCTCTTCACACCCTTCCCCGGCGATACTGTCATGGTCTTCGGAGCCTATCTCGCCGGAAGAGGCGGGTTATCCCTGACTATGGTATATATCACCACAACTATTGGCGGCGCTTCCGGATTCATGATCCTGTACTATATCGGCGTATTACTTCATAAACGGAGCGATAGAAGAGGCCGATTTTTAGGGATTGACATTGAAAAGATAGAGAAAATGCGGGGAAAATTCCGCCGCTGGGGATGGTGGCTGATTTTCTTCAACCGGTTCTTCTATGGAGTGAGGATATTGATAGCGTTATTTACAGGAATGAGCCGCCTGCATCCGTGGAAAACCGCCGGCCTTGCGCTATTCGCAACCGCTCTATGGAATGGTATTCTGATCCATTTCGGATATATTTTAGGCGAGAACTGGGGCGGTTTCAAACAGATGATATGGAAATATCAGAGATGGGTGGTGGGATTTTTTATACTGATAATTGTGATATTTTTATTTAGGCGGTTGATGATGATGCTGCGAAAATAAAAAATAATTTAGTTTTCTTAAAACCGCCCACCATATCGTCATTCCAGCTTGTCCGGGATCGGCTTATATTAATGAAGCGATACCAGTAATGGGAGGGGATAGGACAAGCCCCGGCGAAATTGTGACCGCTTGTCTTTATAAGCTGGATATTGTAATGAGCGAAGACCTTTTCAATCGGAACGCTTGTCTTGATATGATGGTAGTCAAGCCAGGTCATTTTTATAACCTATTTAATTAATGTTCAATGATTTTAATGATTTTATCTCACTAAAACAAAGGATCAAATATTTGACATATAGTAAGAAAATTTATACATTTTTAGATATCACCAAAAAAGGGATATTACTATGGTTAAAATAAAAAAATTCGGTAAAATTTTCTGGATAATTATCACAGTTATACCTATCCTTGGAATAATTTTTGGATTGTTCGAACCAATAAAGTTTTTTGAGGTGCAGACCGAATGGCGTGATAAGATAAGTAGTTTCGGCTTGTTGGCGCCATTAATCTTTATCGCATTACAGGCATTTCAAGTCATCATAGCGCCAATTAGTCACTATACGATTGGTGTTCTAGGAGGATTTATATTTGGGCCTTGGATTGGAGGTTTACTAAATTACATTGGTCGTTGCATAGGTCACTGTATAGCATTTGAAATATCACAACGCTTTGGACGTCCTTTATTAAAAAGACTTGTAAAGGAATCAACCATAAAAAGATACGAATATTTGGTAAGTGGTGGTAGTAAGACACCATATCAATCTATTATTCTTTTTTTAATATATTTTTTACCGCTGTTCCCAGACGATGAAATTAGCTATTTAGTTGGATTGTCTAAAATGCCAAGAAAACCTTTTTGGCTTGCAAATATATTCGGTCATGTAGGAGGTAGCCTATCACTTGCTTACATAGGCAGTGGAATTAATACTCGCGATTTTATTTTCTGGGTACTATTTATAGCAACGTTCCTCGCCTTTCCAGCTTTGTGGCTGTCTTTTAACCTAAGAGCTAGGTCTGAATATAAAATCGCCCAAAAGAACCAGCTTTCTGAGTAAAATATCGTTTAATGATTATAATAGGATTTAAGATTTGCCAATGCCAGCCTCAAATTTTTATTGTATCTATAATAGTCATATCTCCAGACTTACAGTATTGCCCAATAAAATACCAAAAAGAGAACATTGTTCTGGAACTCACAAATTATTAGGCTCGAATTTAGGCCGGGCTCTTGCAGAACTTTTTAAGTATGATAATACAGAATTTACAACATCACTAAGTGAAGTATGTTGTTTAATGCGTGCCTATATTGTCCTTGATGACTTTCTGAAAGACAATTATGTATCAACAACTACGAAGAACATTATTTTAGCTCTCCTTTCGGATTTGTCTAAGGAAGCACAACACATCCTTAGATACATAAATAATAATGATTCGGAAATATGGGATAAATATCTGTTACGCATGAATCAAGGATATTATAATTTTAACTTCGAAAAACCTTATAAGTCAGTTATTGAAAAATGTTCAATGGTCATTTTATTGCCTTTAGAATTAATACAAAACTCTGAAAATCTAAGTATTGTAAAATATACCAGAAAATATTTGTCTACGTTTTTGTTCTGTCTTCAGCTGTTAGATGACTTTCATGATATGGAAGAGGATTGTCTTTCTCCCCGTAATCAAAACTTATTTGTTGGCTCTATTTCTGAAGGTAAGCGTTCTTTACTATTTAAAGGAAGAGCAGCACTTCTAGGTCCTCTTCTATCTTTAATTCAAAATAACCTTAACATTGCTTATAAATTGATTTTTAGTGGGACATTGCTCGAAAAATATCACCAAAATAGTATTGCTTGGATATGCAATAAACAAGAAAATTATAATCTAAAAAAAAATAACGACCTATTTCCCGATTATTTTACTGATTTTTCAATAAACAATTCATTTATTTGTCGAAATGAAAGTATTTTAAAAGATACTAGGCAAATTGATATAAGTGATATAAAAGCTGAATCAATGCACACTATAAAAAATAGAATGTACTAATCTATATTAAAGAATTATCCAAATGGTCGCAAGAGAAAATAATATCACAATTCTTCCTGGGTTTGATCCTAAGCGCAATTCTACACTGGCAATGTTCTCTGGGATTCTCTTATCTATAACAAGCATAATGCACCATCCCACAGGAATACCAACATTCATTTTACCAATGACGATAGTAATGACAGTCTCTATATGGGCTTGTGTGAGTTGGCTTTTTTGGAATATGATCAAGGTTTTAATGAAACGTAATATAGATTATCTAAAAGAAGCATCAGACCGTGAAATATTTATTCCTCACATCATATCAGATTTGGGTTTATTTATTCTTTTCAGTATAATTTGTTTTTGGACCATTATTCTAGGTGGTATTACCGCAAGTCCTTTTGTAAATTTATTAACAATAAGTCCTGTATTCTTCTGGGTACGTCAGGCTACAAGAAATGTTAATAATTTGTATGAAGCAATATTCAAAAAGATTAATCGACCCATTACAAAAGAGTGTAGAAGATATATTTCAATCATATCAGTACTTAGACTAATGCCAATTATTTTAGTAATAACTACTTTAACAATAGGTGAGTTAATACTCCACAATGATTTTTTTCTACTCTTAATTAATCTTCAAAAAGAATGCATAATTAACATTGTTAGAAATACTAAGTGGGGCAATACATTAAGTTACTTAGTTTTCCTAACGGCATTAATAGCTGCAGTTTTATCTATCATAGATTGGGAAAAAATTCGTCTTTTCAAAAGCGCTTAGAGATGGTTTAAAAAAGATGTCCAAAAACACTTATTAGAAATCCTTTATTTTCAAGGATTATTTTATTATGATTTTGCTGTTGTAAAAAATCTTATTCTCAGTTATCAAAACGGAAAATCACAAATGTTCACCAGTATAATCCGTTGCATTATCTGTGAATATTACTCGATCGAAATTCTCCGCCGAAACCTCCTCATATCCTTGCAATAAACCGAAAAATTTCGTATATTATATCCCTGTCCTTTTGTGAAAAACCTGAGCGGGGCTCTGTCTTCCCGCTCCTATTAATTATTGGGTGAATGAAGTATGGCTCGGAGTCC
>JADHWD010000171.1 GCA_016783645.1 bacterium | reverse complement strand
GAAACCAACTCCCCCCTTTACTAAAGGGGGGCAGGGGGGATTATTGAAATCAAGTGATATAAAAACAAACGATTCGCATCCACAATACAGTCCTCGAAAATGATAAAAATCGCTACCCACACGATATAGCGAAGAACCAATATTTTTAGGAATACACCGCCGGATATCCTCGTGATTCTTTTCATGTTTGAATATTTGATTCTTATTGAAAAAAAATTAACTTATATGAGTTGCAAAAAGGGCGGCAGCAATAGACCTCTCACATAGCGGATATTAATTTGCAGAGGCAGACCTCGCGTATTTTCCTAACCCGGACGAGCCGGAACCCAAAAAGGCACATGACTCAAGACTCAAGACTCAAGACTCAAGGCTCATGACTTTAGACTTTAGTAAAAACAAAAAATACAAAATCCGAAGCTCGAAATTCGAAATCCGAAACTGATAGTTTTTGACTTGCAGCTCGAAACTCGCAGCTCGAAACTTTTAAAAAATATCTTGATATACGATTTTCTGCCAGAAAAGGCAAGAAAATCAGAATTAAGGTATTAATGCAATGGTTGCCCGGTTTCTCCGAAACCGGGGAATATTTAAACCGCCGGGTTACGCCCGAAAACGGGCTTGAAACCCGGCGGGAACGGAGTATTTTGGCGGGTTATGAACCCACCCTACAGCTATATTCAAGAGAAATTTTATTAATTATGTTATCATCCATATCCTCTTCGACGGTTGTCGGCATCGACGCCATCATAATTGAAGTTGAAGTGCATATCGAATCCGGTATGCCCTATTACGCTACGGTGGGACTGCCGGACAGCGCGGTTAAAGAGAGTAAGGAGCGGGTTTCAGCGGCGGTTAAGAATTCCGGTTTTTTTTACCCTTTGAAACGCCTCACCATCAATTTGGCTCCGGCGGATATCCGCAAGGAGGGTTCCGCCTTCGACCTCCCTATCGCTGTAGGAATACTCGCCGCCACCGGGCAGATAGAAGACAGTCCCAAACTGCAGGATATCGCCATGCTGGGGGAACTGTCATTAGACGGTAATCTTCGGCCTGTGCGGGGAATATTGTCCATCGCCACCGCTCTGAAGAAAAACGGCTTCAAAGGGATATTACTGCCGGATGACAACGCCGCTGAAGCGGCTATCGTGGAAGGACTGGAAGTCTATCCCGTCGATACTTTAGCCGACGCCGCCCAGTTCCTCAACGGCGAAATGGAGATCGAACCTTTCACTATCGACCTGGAAGATTTCTTCAACGCTCAGACTTTCTATCATGTTGATATGTTCGATGTTAAGGGGCAGGATTATGGTAAAAGGGCTTTGGAAGTGGCGGCTTCCGGCGGACATAATATTTTAATGCTGGGGCCTCCCGGTTCCGGTAAGACCATGCTCGCCAAACGCATCCCCACTATCCTGCCCAACCTCACGATGGAGGAGGCTTTGGAGACCACTAAGGTTCATTCGGTGATGGGATTACTGCCGAAATCGCAGGCTTTAGTGCGCACCCGCCCTTTCAGAAGCCCTCATCATACGATATCCGACGCCGGATTAATCGGCGGCGGCACTATACCCAAACCCGGCGAAGTGTCATTAGCCCATCACGGAGTCCTCTTCTTAGATGAATTCGCCGAATTCAAAAAGTCGATACTGGAACTTCTGCGCCAGCCGTTAGAGGACAACGAAGTCACTATCGCCCGCTCCAAAATCACCATCTCCTATCCCGCAAATTTCCTGTTGGCGGCGGCGATGAATCCCTGCCCCTGCGGATACCTCGGCGATTCCCAGCATGATTGCAGATGCACCCCCCCGCAGATTCAAAAATACCGCTCCCGCATATCAGGCCCATTATTAGACCGGATCGACATCCATGTGGAAGTCCCGGCGGTCAAATACAAGGAATTACTGCAGGATCCCAAAGGCGAAAAATCGGAGGACATTAGAGCGAGAGTGGAAAAGGCGCGCAATATCCAGACCGAAAGGTTCAAGGGAATCCAAGGAGTATATTGCAACGCGCATATGCAGTCCAAACAGGTGAGAAAATTCTGTAAATTGAACGATGACAGCCAAGCCCTGCTTAAAAACGCTATTACCAAGCTCGGTATGTCCGCCCGCGCTTATGACAGGATATTGAAAGTGTCGCGCACTATCGCAGATTTGGATAACTGCGGGGAAATCAAGGCGCATCATGTCTCGGAAGCGATTCAATACCGTTCGCTGGACCGGGATGTGTGAAAATAGATTTTTGACTTTTGACATTAGACATTGGACTTTGGGATTAACCACGAATTATAATAAACGAAATAAATCAATTGCATTTACTGTAGGGGCGCGGTCTCCGCGCCCTATAATTGTCCGATTATAATCAGGGCGGGGAAACCCCGCCTCTACAAAATATTCGCAATATTTAAATTCGTTCATTATAATACGAATAGGCGCGAATGAACACGAATAATAATTATTGATTTAGGAAATAGGAATTAACTACGGATTTACAGGATATTCAGGATTTTCCGTTCTCTGTTTTCTGTTATCTGATTAAGATTCACAGGTAATGAAGGTAATGAAGGTAATGATTCACAAGCTATGAAAGCGATTAAAGCTATAAAATCCGAAATACAAGTGACCAATGACCAGTGACCAGTGACTAATGACCATCTGCTTAATCCGCTTAATCTGCTGTGAATCTTTTTCGCATAATTTGTTTAATTCGTTGTGAATCTTCTAACTTTTTACTTTTGACTTATTTTTATCCGTTTAGCCTCTTGCAAAAGTATGAAAACACATCTGGTAAGGGCGAAGCATTTTCACCACATATTCAAATATTTTATCATTTTCCTGAAAATGCTTCGCCCCTACACATACAGACTTACTCTTTGAGGATTTTTGCAAGTAATTCCGTTAATAATTTATGATATAGAAATGACCAAACAGATTCAGGACAAACTGCGCCTGATTCCTCAGGTTGACCGGCTGTTGTTACAGCCGGAACTTATTGGATACCGGGAGAAATTCCCCGATTTGACCATCAGGTTCGCGCGCGAGGCGGTTGATGAATTGCGGGAGAGGATTTTGCGGGACAAACATCCCAAGGATTACCATAAGTTCGCTGTCGGATATGTGATTACGAAGGTTGAAGGATTCCTCGCTCCCCGCTTCAAGCGGGTGATAAATTGCACCGGGATAATCCTGCATACGGGATTAGGGCGCGCGCCTTTACCGCAGGCGGCGCAGGCCAATCTGCGGGAGATTATTCAGGGCTATTCCAATTTAGAATTGAATCTGGAAACCGGCAATAGGGGACAGAGACTCACTATCGTGGAGGATTTACTCTGTCAATTGACGGGGGCGGAAGCGTCAGTGATGGTGAACAACAACGCCGCCGCCGTTTTACTGGCGTTGAACTCCATCGCTAACCGTAAAGAAGTGATAGTGTCGCGGGGGGAATTGGTGGAAATCGGCGGCTCTTTCCGCATACCGGAGGTGATGAAGAAATCCGGGGCGAAATTAGTCGAAGCCGGCGCTACCAATAAAACTAAATTAGCCGATTATGCGGATGCGGTGAATCCTAAAACCGGCGCGATATTGAAAGTCCACACTTCCAACTACAAAGTGATGGGATTCACCCAGGAAGTGGGAATCGCAGAATTAGTTAACCTTGGCAGAGAGCATGGAATTCCGGTAGTTTCCGATTTGGGTGGAGGAGTGTTAATCGATTTGAGGAAATGGGGACTGCCTTATGAACCGGTCGCTTCGGAATATATCGAAGCCGGAGTGGATTTGGTGACATTTTCCGGGGATAAAGTGCTGGGAGGACCTCAATCGGGGATTATCATCGGTAAGAAATGGGCGGTGGATAAATGCCGGAAGAATCATCTGATGCGGGCTTTGAGGTGCGGGAAATTGACTTATGCGGCGATGGAACCGGTATTGAAGCAGTATTTGAATCCGGCGGAACTATTAGAGAACAATCCTTCATTGAAGATGCTGGCATCACCGCCGGAAGTGGTGAAAGAGCTGGCGGATAGGTTTCTCGATGAATTGATTAAGCGGAAACCTGCGGGACTGAAATCGGCGGAACTGCGGGAATCTCACGCTCAAGCTGGCAGCGGAGCTTTACCGTTGGAAAAACTGCCCTCCTGGGCGGTTTTTCTTAAGCCTGAAGGTTCGCTGAATGGCTTCGCTAATAAACTGCGGACAGGTACTCCTCCGGTCATCGGATACATCAAGGATGATGAATTGGCGCTGGATTTCAAGACAGTATTTCCGGAGCAGATAGCGGAATTAGTGAACGCTGTGATTAAGACTGTTGGAAACAGATAGAAATGATATGTGATATGTGATATGTGATATGTGATTTTATATTTGTTTAATTCGTTTTGAATCTTTTTTAACTATAGATGTATTGATATTTAAGTACTTAACACGGATGCGATTCTTCACTTCGTTCAGAATGACAAATTGTCGAATAGACTGATGTGACAAGAGACTTTATTTCTTTTACATTGAAAATCAGTAAAAGCTCTTAATTAATATGAAAATTGGATTAGCTTTAGGCGGGGGCGGCGCCCGCGGGATCGCTCATATCGGAGTGATTCACGAATTAGTGGAAAAGAATATCAAATTCGATTTGATAGCCGGCACCAGTATGGGTTCTATCATCGGAGCGATGTACGCTCAGATGGGAGACCCTTTCGCTGTCGAACGGAAACTTTTGGAATATGTCGATTCCGAAGAATTTCAGGAGATGGATCTTCACAGTTACCACCGGGACGCCAAGACCAAGTCTTTCTTCGGCAGTGTGGCGAAACGGATTGAAGAACAGATTGTGATCAATCTTTCAATATCCAACCCCGCAATATTTAAGAAAGAAAAGTTTATTGCGGCGCTGGATTTTCTCCTGGAAGACGGTAAAATCGAGAATCTTCCGGTTAAATATGCTGCAGTGGCAGGAGATTTGCTTTCCGGAAGGAAACATGTGTTCACGCACGGGGATATAAAGACAGCGGCGCTGGCTTCAAGCTCTATCCCCGGATTCATCCCACCGGTCGAGTTCGATGATATGCTTTTGACTGACGGCGAAATCAGCGATTTAATTCCGGTTGAGACTGCGAGGGAACTGGGAGCGGATTTCATCATCGCGGTCGATGTCCGGCAGGAATTGAGTCCGCCGCCGCCTTTGGAAAATGCCATGGACATCTTCTTCAGAGCCGGGCATATCAGATCGAATCTTTTGTCCGAGCGTATGCTGAAAAGCGCCGATGTGGTGATTAAACCCGATGTCAGCAGTATTCACTGGACACGCTTCGATAAGGTGGGGACTTTGGTGGATTTAGGCAAAGAAGCCGGGCGGAAAGCCGCCGCATCTGTTAAAAGAATGATCAGGATCAAAAAATTTAATCCTAAATACTGGTGAGTTTATTGGACTTTGAATTAACCACAAATGAACGCGAATAGACCTGAATGTGTACGAATATTTTTATAATTTATCTCTTATAACTTACTTCGGATTACCCGCATCTCGCAGCTTGCATCGTGCAGCTATTTCAGATTAATTTTCATACCGGCAAGCCGTGACAAAGAAGGATGAAAGTAAGGAATATTTAGTACCTTAATTCTGATTTTCTTGCTTTTTCTGGCAGAAAATGGTTTTGAATAACGAATATCGAACAAGGAATGTCGAAATATTCACAACCGCGATGATTTCGTAATTCGATATTCCTTGTTCCTTGTTCAATATTCCTTTATTATTGCGGCGATAAGGAGGAAATTCAAATAATCCGCTGGGTGTTGAATTAATTTTACTAAAGTTTCGCGTAATTGTTAAATTCCTTGAGAAATCACTATATAACTGTTAAATTCAGTGAGAATTAGTTATAAATTCACAGGCAATGAAATCGATAAAAGTAATATCGTATTCCCGGCAGGTTTCAAGGGCAAAGCCCGTTACCTGCCGGAGGGATACCGGCTCTTTACGCCTCCTGCAGGGGCTTGAAAAACGGCGGGAACGAAAAGATTGATTTATCCGGCGTTATTGTAATGATATTTATCAGCTTAATTGCCATAATCGCCTGTGAATCATAATCCGTGCGCTAAAAACAGAAAACAGAGGCAGCCCGGTTTCTCCGAAACCGGGTCTGATCGCATCTATCGTCATTCCGGCTTGTACGGAATCGGCTCCAAAATACAAAACGATTCCCGCACGGAATAATAATTGTGAGTCGGGCTAGTATTTGAGCTATATTCGAGCAAGATAAGAATGTTTATTGAGTAGGTTTCGGTTACCGGTGGAGGGTTCTACAAATGGCTCAACGAGGTGGTCTCCTTAAGGTAAAAGGAACTTAATTTACATTTAATCATCCCCTTCATGAAAGTATTCTGGCTCTTCTTTAACAGAACCCTCTATAAGTTCACCTCGTTGTACCTCTGGAGCCCGCCCTGTCATCGCGAGGTTATCAAGCACTTCAAGCGTTGCACGAATATAAGTTCTAACAGGGTCATCAACACTGAGATTTTGCAAATGGTGTTTGATTTGATCAAATGTCGGCGCTTGCCAATCATAAGCGATACTATGGAACTGGACAACCTGGTTTAGGAGTTCATCAAGACGGCTGCGATCCACTGCAGTAATTACTGGACAATGGTCACTTAAAGCACGCTCGAAAAACTCCTCCATCCGGCCTTTTTCATCTATTCCGAATTTTTCTTCTGCCAACTCAAGCATACCAGTCCGATCTGCAAAGCGATTGCCTGTTTCAAAGGACCAAACATCCTGCAGGGATGTCGCCGCCGCGCCTATGGTATATATCGGATATTTCATCTCACCGGATAAGTTCAGGAGCCAGTCCAGGTTTCGATAAGCCTTCAGACGACTTACGCGTCCCAGACGACCAATCAGCTCTACTTCATCGATTAAGATAACCCACCCCCTGAAGCCGCAAAATTGAATCACATCGGCAAATACACCGAAATAGGCGTCGGCATTATCTTGCCTGAAGCGCGGTAGCCCTCGCATCTGGTCACCAATCCCGACCTCATTGGCTATGCGCCGAATATCTGCTATAGGCAAACGGTCTCCATTGAGATCGTTATATAAGTCGTCGAAATAATTATCGCTGCTACTACCTCGCAGCATACACTCAACCACAATCGCCGGCAACAGATGTGAATATCGCTCTGTATTCTGGATTGGTGATTCCGGTAAATCAGCAGCGTTTGTGCGTGAAAGTTCATTGTAAATGCCAGGAACATTAGAGTCGGGGGTGCGAACGACGGGAGCTGCACGACGGT
>JADHWD010000170.1 GCA_016783645.1 bacterium | reverse complement strand
AGACTTGGAGGATGTTAATTCATCACTCATTGTCTGCATAGCATATCACTCGTAATCCTGGAATATCATGATTCATAAAATCCTTATCATGGGTTAATAAAGGGATTTCATAGAGGACAGCGGTGGCGGCGATCCAGCAGTCGCCAGCTTCAAACCGCCTTCCTTCTTTTCGACTTATATTCATAACTTGAGCCCATACTTTAGCCAGTGGAATTTGGAAAGGTATTATCAAGAAGCTTTTGATCAAATAATCAAGTTCATTACGGCTTGTTTCTCCCCAGTTGTATTTTTCAGCCCAATGCCATAATTCCGCAACGCTTTGGAAGCTTAAAGCCAGTCTTTTCCCTCTGAAATGAGGTTCATAAAGAGTGAATAGCTTCGAATCTGATTTCTTCGAATGAAGTAAACTCGCAACCGATGTATCAAAAAGTACAACAGCCATTTATTCAGACTCTTTGATTAACCGGCGGCGTTCTGCCCTATCCGTAAGAATGAATTCTAATAACTCATCGGGATCCGCCTCCTCCGGCCATAAGGCGAAGATTTTATCCAAATCCTGAACCGGCGGAATTCCCTGTTCCTCCGCTAATTCATCCAGCGTCTTGAAATCTTCTGAGCTCTTCTTTTTGGTGATCGACTTCATGATTCGGCAAATCTTATTTTTTGTGTGTAATTTTAATCTTGCAACTTGTTACTTGCAACTTAAATATAAGAAATATATTTGAATAAAACAAGGAAAAAAAGAGCGAGGAAATATTTTTTAAACAGCCGGGAAAATACTTGACATTAAAGAAAAAATTGTTATATTTATATCCAGCAAAAATATAATCCTTGGTGTCCTTTGTGGTTTCTCTTTTAACCGCAAAGTTCACAAAGTATCTACGCCTCGTCCGGGATTCTTACCCGGTGAAATCTATTTGAACCGCTGATGACGCTGATAAAGGAATGATGACTCTGATATTATAATCAGCGGAATCAGTATAAATCAGTCTTTATCAGCGGTTCGAAAAAAATTACATTCTGAAAATTTCACTATTTATTTGTGCTTTAAGGAATCACTGATATTTGAATAAAACAAGGAAAAATAATTGACATTATGTTAAAAAATTAGTAAATACCTTCCAATGGAGAAAAGGCGCTTGAGGAGATACGCCGGATAATATGAAAAATGCCTTTTCTTCCGTCCAAATTATAACTTCATTCAAACTCGTAGGAGGATTCTCATGTTTTACAGAATTTCAATTGTGATTCTGTTTTTATTTACAGCTTGCGCATTGGCGGATACTATTCATGTCCCCAGTGAATATAACACAATTCAAGCTGGTATCGATACGGCAGCCGACGGCGACACCGTTCTGGTCGCTGATGGTACCTACACCGGAACCGGCAACAAGAACATCGACTTTGGCGGCAAGGCGATTGTGGTAATGTCGGAAAATGGAGCGGAGAATTGTATCATCGATTGTGAAAATAGCGGAAGGGGATTTTATTTTCATTCAGAGGAAGATTCTAATTCGATAATCTATGGATTTAAAATTTTAAATGGCATAGCACAAGGTAATTATCCAGATAATTGCGGTGGTGGAATTTATTGTAATAATTCCAATCCGATAATTGAAAATTGTATAATAACTGAAAATTCTGCTGTTTATGGTGGAGGAGGCATAGGATGTTTTATTGCTGATCCTATAATTAAGAATTGTTCAGTGAATAATAATTCTGTTATTTATGGTGGAGGAATTGCATGTCTTTACTCGAATCCAATCATAATAAACACACTCATATATGAAAACTCATCTGCAGATGGAGGAGGAGTATATATTCAGCATTCAAACTCAATTCTTACTAATTGTACGATTATTAATAATAATGCGGGATATGGGGGAGGAATTAAAATCTATGAATCTAATCCTATAATTACTAATTCAATTATAACTGATAACTTAGGATCAGGAGGAATTAATTTTACTAATTCTTCTAATTCCAACATCACATATTGTGATTTTAACAATAATCAAAATGGTAATTTTACTGGAATTCTACCTGCCAATCTCGGAATATTGAATTCTGTAAATGCCAATGGCGATTCTTGTGATGCTTTTTTCAATATCTTTGAAGATCCGCTTTTTTATTCAACTTTCGGGGATTCCGCTTTCTATCTAACTGAAAATTCTCCTTGCATTGACGCCGGAGACCCTGAAAGCCCACTTGACCCGGATAGCACTATTGCAGACATTGGTGCAATTTATTATAATAAGGCTCCTGCATGGATTGTTTCTTCTCAAGATTCGCTATTTTTTCCTCCTCTTGAACTGGGAATGGATTCGACCCTCGCCCTTTTATTCAACAACCCCGGCAACGACACCCTCGAATTTTACGAAATAACCACCTCCAACCCCGTCTTCACCATCGACTTCCCCGCCATCAGCGCCCCCATTCCTCCCGGCGGGACTTCCGACACCTGCCGGGTAACCTTCACCCCCGAAGAAGAAATCCTCTACGAGGATACGCTCTTCGTCCTGTGCAACGCTTTCAATGCGGTCAATGACACTTTCGTCGTCTATCTGCATGGCGAAGGCGGAATTGTCCCTGATACTGTGCGGGATTTGACCATTGAATCGATATATCCTAACGCGGTTTTGAATTGGAGTCCGGTTACCGCTTCGATTTACGGCTCCCCCATCATCGTTAACTGCTACTTGATATTCTTCAGCGAAGAGGCGGGGGGACCATTCTACTTTTTGGATGTATCATTCGATACCACCTACACTCATGACTATGTGGTGCAATTCAGCCCTTCGATGTTTTACAATGTCGAAGCGTATATTGGGGAAATCGGATTACTGGAAGCGGTTTCAGCGGCGGGAGAAAGACTCACGCGTTCGGAAGTGTATGAACTGTTGAAATAGTGAATGTAGAATAGTGAATGTAGAATAGTGAATGTAGAATGAATAATGTGTGAAAGTGTGAAAGTATGAAAGTGCGAAAGCTATCAAACGCGGAACGACAAGTTGGGATAATATCTCAGCTTTTCAAAGCTGGGTAAGATTCATAAGTTATAGAAGTTATTAATAGTTCTTCGCTGTTTTTGTACGGGTAATCGTGTGTAATCCCCTTTAGTCCCCCTTTAAAAAAGGGGGATTTTTTACAATTTCAATTAATCAAGAGGCGTTTTCCCAGTGATTGACATCGGTAGTTCCCGCTTTGCCTGTCATTGAAGTTACATCAACTGCGTTTTTAGCGGTGATGAGACAATAGTCTGTGGTGATGTCAATCAGCCCTTCGATACTGATATCTTCATCGGCTTTGTCATTATCGGTCCTCGGAACCTGGTATTCACCATTGCGGCGCCGGACGCTCCCTGTACCTTATCATTAATGTCAGAGTTGAGACAATCCTGACATATTGAAGATGGCGGGGTCAGGGACGACCCCGCCTACCTTAGTATCGTAGTCCGGGTCGTCCCTGACCCGGACATGCATATTCCCAAACTTCACAAAGCTAAAGTGTTACATATTATCCGTTTTCTATAAAACAATATTATTTTAAAAGTCAAGGATTATTTTAACAAAATAATTTTTTTATTGATAACATCTTTATCGGTATGTAAATTAACAAAATAAATACCGCTTGCAAGACCGCCGCCGTCGAAAACAATATCATATTCTCCCGGGGCAATACTGCCATTGATTAATGTGATTACTTCTTTTCCTTGAATATTGAAGATTTGCAGTTTAACATCCGATTGTTCCGGTATATAAAATTTCAAATTCGTAACCGGATTGAAAGGATTGGGATGAGCGTTAAGAAACATGAAATCTTTGGGAATCGATTCAACTGCTGTCAAATCCTCCTCCCATCCGGTGAGAATCCATCGATTGTCATCTGACCCGCCATTATCACCGGCGAGTTTTTCAAAGGGAAAACTGTCAATATCTATAACTGAAGCGGGATGATCGCCCACTAATGCTTGATATGTGTAGTTTCCTGCCGGCGCCCCGGGCGGCACCCATTGATTGAGATTATCGCGGCTGATGCTGACACCCGAAGCGATATTCAAACCGGTCCTTAAGATTATCGGCCCATAGACACTGCTGTTAGGCAGGATAACTTCAGTCCAGCCGTCGAAACTCACCGCCGCCGTTTCATTATTGGTTATCATCAAGTCAAATATGAAATTTCCGCCGCCGGCGGGTATCTGGATGGGAAGCGTATGAGGAGTTAAAGTAATCGTCAAGGGCGTAATGGCGCTCTGGTCATAATAGAAAGCGCCGATGTCCGCAATTGTGTTGTCGGGATCTAACGGGCTCTCCGGATCGCCGGCGTCGATGCAGGGAGAGACCACCATCAATGTGAAATCACCATTAGCCGGGTCGATGAACACAGGATCCTGCGTTATATTGAAGTATATATCACAAGGATCTCCGTTGATATTAGTTAGTATCATTAATCCCAGGGAATCAGGAACTACGCCTCCGAACTGCCCGGCGGGATTGCCATAGACATCGGAATAACTGACCGACAGCGATTGGCTAAAGGCGTCGATATATATGCCTTCTCCTTGAACCGAAGACGAAACGATGGTGTTTTTAATGTTAGGATCGGACGATGAGGCGCAGTAAATACCGCCGCCTATAATAGAGGAATTTCCGTAAAGCGTACACCGGTCTATCACCGCGCCGGAATGATGAAGATAAACGCCTCCGCCGTGATACGCGGCGGTATTGCCGCTGATGACATTATGGATGAAATCGGAGCTGTCGCTATTACAGTAAATACCTCCTCCATAGAGTTCAGCGGAGTTTGAATTTATCTCACAACTGTCTATAACGGCATTCGAACCGCCGGTTATATTGACACCTCCGCCGTTGATAGAACTATTGCCGGCAAGCAGGCAGTTATTGATAATGGGGTATGAGTAATGATCAATATAGATACCGCCGCCGGTGCTGTCCGCTTGGTTATCCTCAATTGTGCAGTCTAAAACCTGAACATGAGAATTATCGTTTATGCTGATGCCGCCGCCGTGATGGTAAGAGAAATTATCGCTGATGACGCAGTTTTGGATGATGGGACTCGATGAATGATTGGCGCATATCCCACCGCCGCCCATACCGCTGCCCCCGGCGCCGGTGTTGCATTGATTACCGGTCACAACGCAGTTGATTATTGTCGGCGAACAGCCGGTGCAGTATATTCCGCCGCCGTTATGGACGCTGGAATTATTGGTCACTACGCAGTCTGTGATGAGTATATCCGCATTTGAGCAGTAAATACCTCCGCCCCAGTTAGCGGTATTCTCCGTGAAACTGCAGTGTGAAATCACTACATCATCAGTATAGCAGTTGACGGCGCTGACAACACTGCCGGTGAAATAGCAATAGGAAAGCGTTCCTTCCACAGTTGTATTCGATTGGAAGATAACACTGCCCCAGGATTCGGAAGTGGAATCAGGCTGAAAATAAATACTGTCTGTCTCAGTCCCCGCCGCCGAAAGATAACCGTAAATTCTCAAATCATATTCATCCACAAATAATAATGTAACCCCGGGTTCAATGATTAGTGAATCTCCCGCCAAAACTACCATATCTCCGTTGACATAATAAGTACCCGCTTCGATGACGCCGCTTAGAGTATCGGATAAAGCGGGCTGGCCGATATCGAAATCGGCGGTCATTACCGGAGCCGAATCGCTGATATTAATGATGGACACATCGGTGGAATTGAAATTGTAGTCCTTGCTGTCAGGGTAGCTTAAGTCGTTGAAAGCGCGGTTGTTAGTTATTCCTGGATAGGGATCGCCGGAATTGCCGGAATTGATATTCTGTTCCAATTCCCACAGCGCGTCGGACTGCTCCAAAGCCACTAAATAATGCCCTTCCCCGGTGTACCAGGGATACCATTGATTGTTATTCCAAGTTTCAACAGTCTCATCAACATGATAAATCAGCATACCATTGGACGGGAGATAGGTATCATAGCCGCTCTGCTGGCGGTTTTCCACCAAGAAATACTGTTCACCGATTAGTCCGCTGGTCCAAAGGCGGTAAATCACGGGTTCATCCTCAATCGCCGGGATATTAACTTCATACATCGGTCCGGTGACATTGACAGCGTCCAACACTTCCATTTTATAACGGGAGTAAGCATCGGGATGGGCGGGAGAAGCGCCTAAATTTCCGTTCCAGCAGCCGCCAGCCATCAGACTCCAATAGCCCACTCCGCGAGAATCATAATCATAATCGTAGAGGTCGGGCAGACCGAAGACTGAATGACCCATTTCATGGGCATATACGCCGCAGGTCATATCGCCGGGATTGAGCCAATATTCCGGCTCCATGGAATACACATAAGCGAAGACGCTGTCGACCATCAAAGGTTCATTCATCTCCCATTGATGCGACCAAATATCATCGTTACTGCCGGTGAATTCCGCGCCGGGACCTGCGTGAATGATGAATAAGCCGTCAATATAGCCATCCCCGTCATTATCGTACTGGGAGAAATCTACGAAGGGATCGGCTAAAATCACCGCATCCTCCGCTAATTTCTGAGCGTTCTGCGGATAATCGCCGAAACCGTTCTGTCCGTCAACATAATAGGTGTAAGTTTGAGGAGCGCGGTACCAGCCAGTAGTCCCCATATAATCTATTGTGGTGACTGTCAACTGCTCGTAAGTCACCTCGTCATAATAATCTTTTACGGTTCCGACAGCTGATCCGAACATCAGCGAGTCGAAGAAGGAGGGTTCAACCTGTGATACATTATCGCTGAAATCGATTAGTATAGCGATAGCGTTGAAATCTTCGTCTAATCCGATGATGTTAGAGGTTTTACGATGCGCATTAATCCCCTTAGCGGTCAGCGCTTGGTGATATTTCAGGAAATAGGGTTCCGCAATTTCATTATTCAAAATTCTTTGAATGAGCTGCGGATGCGGAGGCATAGCGGATATGATGGATGCGGACAAGATTATGAACGCTAAGGTAAGGAATGTATGCTTTTTCATGGTTATCTCCTTATATGATAATAATAAATTTCATCATATTAAATTACTGTACCTTAATGAAAAAGTCAAGGAAAAAGCGCCGCGGGAAAAAATTTTAGCGCTTCGCTGTTTGTATGGGTAAATATTAAATTCCATAACCCGGACGAGCCGGAACCCAAAAAGGCACATGACTCAAGGCTCAAGACTTTAGTATCTTACGCATTAAGTATAAGAGTCCATCTCTTACAGTGATATTTCCCCTTATTAAAATTTACAGGGATGAAAGGGATAAAAGGGATGAAAACATTGAATTTATTCAATTAACTCTTAACTCTATTCGATGAA
>JADHWD010000169.1 GCA_016783645.1 bacterium | reverse complement strand
GTACAAAATCCGAAGCTCGAAATTCGAAATCCGAAACTGACAGTTTTTGACTTGCAGCTCGAAACTCGCAGCTCGAAACTTTTAAAAAATATCTTGATACACGATTTTCTGCCAGAAAAAGCAAGAAAATCAGAATTAAAGTATTAATTCATCATTCAAAATTCAATATTTCCTCATCCTGTCCCTGTGCAGGATTTTTTTATGAATAAATGAAAATTAAAGCTTTAGATATTAACAGCCCATTATATGGAGATATAATACCCGGCGACGATCTGATCAGCATTGACGATAATCTCATCACGGATATATTAGATTATTATTTCGCTCAAGCCGGCGAAGTATTGGATATTGAATTTGAGCGGGATGGTAAAAAGTTAGAACTGCAGATTGAAAAGGAATACGATCAGTCATTAGGCCTGAATTTTAAGCCGCTCGCGCCCCGCACCTGCAATAATAATTGTATCTTCTGTTTCGTCGACCAGGCTCCTCCCGGACTGCGGGATTCACTTAAAGTGAAAGATGAAGATTACCGGCTGTCTTTCCTGTATGGCAACTTTCTCACGCTGTCGAATCTGAAGAAATCCGATTTGAATCGAATAAAGAGGATGCGGCTATCGCCGCTGTATATATCAGTGCACGCTTGGGATTCCAAAATCCGTAATAACATATTAGGGCGGAAAAAAGATGACGGCTTTCATGAGAAATTTTTCACTCTGCTTAAATACGGAATAGAACTGCACTGCCAAATCGTAGTGATACCGGGGATTAACGACAAGGAGATATTGAAACAGACAATATTGGAATTGGGAAATCATTATCCCGGAGTGGCGTCGATAGCGGTGATTCCGGTAGGTCTAACTGAGCATCGTGATAATCTGCCTGAGCTGAGCTCATTTTCTAAGGAAGATGCGTTAGAAGCGGTTTCGATAACAGAGGAGTTAAGAAGTCACTTTAATAGAAAACTGGGTGATCCACTGATATACTGCGCCGATGAAATTTTTCTCAAGGCGGAATTGGACTTTCCGGAAGATGAATATTACGGCGATTATCCGCAGATTGAAAACGGAGTGGGTATGGCGCGTAGATTCTTGGGTGATTTGGAATATGAAACGGCTGATCTGCCTGAAACCCTAATTTCACCTATAAAAACCGCTCTAATCACCGGCGCTTCAATGGCGCCGCTGTTGAGACAATATCTTATTCCTATTCTGTCAAAAATCAGCGGATTAGAAGCGGAAGTGGTCGAAGTGTCCAATCATTTTTTCGGCGAATCGGTCACTGTTTCCGGACTATTAGCGGGTGGGGATATTTCAGAAGCCTGTGAGAAAATGAATTATGATTATTTGATACTGCCGCCGAACTGCCTGAATTATGATGATCTTTTCATCGATGATATGACGGTGGAAGATTTGCAAAAAACAGTTAGAATCCCTATTTTGCAGTATAAAGGTTCTTTCAGCAACCTTATAGTAAATCTTACGGCGCCTGCGGCGCGCCACCAAGCATGAAAATCGGATTACTGGCAGGCGGGGACGCCTGCCAGCACAGTTCCTGGTGGTGTCATGCGTCCCCGCATGACACTAAGGTATTGTTTATATTATGCATAGTGTCGACTGCGGAGAGTCGACACCACAATGAACTAAACCCTAAACCCCAGCCCCTAAACCCTATTTTCAAGATAAACCCTCATGCGCCTGCGGCGCGCCACCAAGCATGAAAATCGGATTACTGGCAGGCGGGGACGCCTGCCAGCACAGTTCCTGGTGGTGTCATGCGTCCCCGCATGACACTAAGGTATTGTTTATATTATGTATGGTGTCGACTGCGGAGAGTCGACACCACATTGAACTAAACCCTAAACCCTAACCCCTATACCCTATTTTCAGATTAGATATGTCTGACAAACCCATAGTAGCGATAATCGGCCGTCCCAATGTAGGTAAATCGACCTTATTCAACCGAATGATCGGCCGGCGTCAAGCGGTAACGGCGGAGGAGTCCGGTATCACCAGGGACCGTAGTTACGCTGACTGCGAATGGACCGGCCGGCAGTTCACTTTAATTGACACCGGCGGAATAATGCTGTCCCCCAAACAGCCGCTGGAATGGGGAATCAAGAAGCAGGCGGAAACCGCTGTTTCAGAAGCCGATAAAATAGTATTAATGCTCGACACCAAAACCGGCTTGATACCGGAGGATATCTCCATTGTGGAATTTCTTCGGAAATCGGGAAAACCGGTGATTTTATGCGCCAACAAAGCGGATAATGATAAAGCTGAACTTGAAGCGCACGAGTTTTCTCAAATAGGATTAGGCGTACCTATGGCGGTATCAGCTCTGCGGGGCAGGGGAGTGGGCGATCTGCTGGACCGGATTGTAGAAGGATTTGCTGTGTCAGATGATGATACAAAAGATGATTCGGTGAAAATCGCTGTCATCGGCAGACCCAATGTCGGCAAGTCTTCTTTGGTCAACGCTTATTTAGGTGAGGAAAGGCATCTTGTCGATGATAATCCCGGGACTACCCGCGATTCTATAGACAGTAAAATCCGCTTTTACAATACCGATATCACATTAATCGACACCGCCGGACTGCGCCGCGCAAGCCGCGTTAATGATGCGGTGGAATTCTTCTGTAATCTCAGAACCGCCCGGGCGTTGAATAGATGCGATGTCGCTTTGGTATTATTTGAAGCCCCGGAAAACCTTAGCAGCCAGGATAT
This sequence comes from bacterium, assembly GCA_016783645.1. Lineage (GTDB taxonomy): Bacteria > Electryoneota > Tariuqbacteria > Tariuqbacterales > JADHWD01 > JADHWD01. The sequence continues at coordinate 4,623 of JADHWD010000169.1, read as the reverse complement.
CAGAATTATCAACGAAGCTGTCGATAAAGGAAAAGGGATCGTTCTGCTGGCGAACAAGTGGGACTTGCTGGAGAAACAGACCGGCACTTTTGAGAAATTCCGCCGGGAAGTCTATTACCGGATTCCCAATCTCAACTATATTCCTCTGCTAACAATTTCCGCAGTTGACAAACAGCGGATTCATAAGACTTTAGAAACCGCTTTAACTGTATTGAATTTCGCCCGCACCCGGATTCCCACCCCGGAATTGAACGATTACTTACTGCCGGTCATTCAAGCTCAGCCGCCGCCCGCTGTCAAAGGCAAATTCATCAATATCAAATACACTGCACAAGTGGATTTCAGTCCCATTACTTTCGCCGTCTTTTCCAATTATCCTCAATATATTCAAAAGCCTTATAGAAGATTCATCGAGAATCGAATCCGAGCGAGATATCCTTTCACCGGCGTCCCGGTTAAAATCCATTTCCGCAGGAAATGATGTGCGAAAATACGGAAAATAACGATACTAAGCATACCGGGCGGTTCGCCCAAGTATCGCTTCCCCTTCCTCAGGATGAACTGTTCACATATTCGATCCCGCTTGATCTGACTGACAGCGTTGTCCCCGGGGTGAGAGTTATAGTTCCTTTCGCCAGCCGGGTGAAAACCGCAGTTGTTATCGGATTGACGGATTTCACCGATATCGATAATATTCGTGAAATCATCGATTTAGCGGATAATGACCCGCCCTTGCCCCGGTATTTGATCGATTTCTGCCGATGGATTTCGGATTATTATTGCTGTTCATTAGGCGAGACTCTGCAGACAGCGCATCCCGCCGGTATGCTGGCGGAATCGAAGAAGATGGTCAGACTTAAGACCGAGCTTGAGAACGAACTTCTGCAGTTTCAGGCTTACAGCGATTTCGCAGGGGAGATTATTGAAACTCTCAGTAAAGGTAAAGCGGCTGCATTGAAGACCTTAAGAAAGCGCATCAATTCACCGGGATTGATGAAGGAACTTCAGCAGCTGGAAAAAAGGGGAATTATCGAAATATATGAGGATTTTCCCGGCAGAGTATATAAACCAAAGTACGAAATCCTCCTGACCCTCAATCCGGAGGTGACAGAAGAATACCTCGAAAGCTGGCTGAATAAAAACGAGAAGAGCAAACCTCGTCAAGTTCAAGTAGTGCGTTACCTGCAGGATTCCCCTCCGGTATCCCGCAAGACACTGCTTATGGACACCAAAGTCTCCTCACCCGTCTTGACACAGTTAGTCAAGCAGAAATTATTATCCGAGAAGAGACGCGAGATAATCAGAGACACTGCTTGGTACTTGCCGGAAAACAGCATCATCACTCATACTGAAGAACAATTATCCGCTATTGACGCGGTGAAAAGAGCCTTAGATGCGGGCGGGTTCGCCCCTTTTTTACTACATGGCGTGACCGGCAGCGGTAAGACCGAAGTATATTTGGAGATCATAGCTCACTGCTTGAAAAGAGGCGGAACTGCGATAGTTTTAGTTCCTGAAATCGCTTTAACTCCGCAGATAGCATCCAGATTCCGCCGGAGGTTCGGCGGGCAGGTGGTGATAATACATTCGCGGATTTCGCCGGGTGAAAAGTATGATTCCTGGCGGAGGCTGGCGCAGGGCAGAGCGAGGGTGGTGATCGGCGCCCGCAGCGCCCTGTTTGCGCCCATGAAAAATTTAGGGCTGATTGTCATCGACGAGGAACACGAGCAGACCTTCAAGCAGGAGGAAAAGCGTCCGTATTATAATGCGCGGGACAGCGCGGTTGTATTAGCGCAAATGCTGAAAATCCCCGTTGTCCTGGGGTCAGCCACACCTTCGATTGAGACCTATGAAAACGCTTTACGGGGCAAGTACAAACTGCTGGAATTACCGTACCGCGTTGCCGGGGGTAAATTTTCACAATTGAAAATGGTGGATTTGACCCAGAAAAATGCGGTAATCGGCAAGACTTCGATTTCCATCGAATTGATGGAAGCTATTGACGACCGGATTTCGAGGGGCGATAAAACTATAATTCTGCAGAACCGGCGGGGATTCTCAACTTTCATCAAATGCCTGCACTGCAAAGCGGTCGAAACCTGCATCAACTGTTCGGTGACTTTAACCTACCATATCACTAATCAGCGCTTAAGATGTCATATCTGCGGCTTCCAAAAGCGTGCGCCGTCAATCTGCAGTCAATGCGGCGGTTCAGAACTTATTCAATGCGGAACCGGAACTCAGCGGGTGGAGGATGAACTTTCAGGTTTATTCCCCGACGCCAGGATATGCAGAATGGATATGGATACCACCACCGGTATAGATTCCCATTTCCGCATCCTGGAAGCCTTCCAGCAGGGTAAATATGATATTCTGTTGGGGACGCAGATGGTGGCTAAGGGGTTGGATTTTCCCGATGTTACATTAGTGGGGATAATTTCCGCCGACACCGAACTTCTGCGGCCCGATTTCCGCAGCGAGGAGCGGACTTTCCGGCTTCTGATTCAAGCGGCGGGGCGGTCAGGCAGGCATAGACCGGGAGAAGTGATAGTGCAGACTTATAATTCCGAACACAAAATATACAATTTCGTCAAGAATAACGATTACACCGGATTTTTCGCTAAAACTTTGCGCGACCGCAAAAGCCTCAACTATCCGCCCTTCGGCCGATTGATTGCGTTGAGGATATCGGGATTCAATGAGGAGAAAGTGGCGGCGGCCGCTGCGGAATTAGCCAGAGCAATTCCCCGGGGTGAATACCATCTGTTAGGCCCCAGCCAGGCTTTGCTGTATAAAGTCAAAAACCGCTTCCGATATAATATCTTAGTTAAAATGCCGATATTGCCCCAGCATAAGCTATCGGAAATAAAAAAAACGCTCAACGATACTCGTACAGTAGTTTATAACAAATATCGGAAAGACAAAATCTCTATAGAGATCGATCCCGATCCGATAAGTCTTTTGTAATTTGAACAATATATAAAATAATACTTTAAATATAATTAAAGTACATGTTTAATAATTTTGTAACTTTACAGCGATTTATCATCTTTGTCTTCCTCGCGGCTGCAGTCCCAAATTTATGGGCATCCGACGCTGATACCGAATGGCTGTCAGTGAAGCAGGGATATTTCACCATCTACTACCATTATGAGGATTTCAATAACACCCGTTATATTTTAAATACAATAGCGGAACATATTCCCCTTTTAACCGGAAATACCGGTTTACAGATAAATAGAGGCTGCGAAATATATTTATCATCCAAACCCGCCGAGTTCGGAGAATTGACCGGCTGGCGTCTGCCGCCATGGACGCAGGGAGTTGCAATTCCGCAGAAGCGTATAATTATATTGAAATCGCCCCGTTTCAGCGGCTCAAAATTCGACTTAGGGCGGGCCGCTGTCCATGAATTTGTGCATATTTTAGTGTACAGCGAGGCGGGAAATATACCATTGTGGCTGAATGAAGGACTCGCGGTACTGTTATCCGGGGAGGGTTATTTCAACAGTCAGGAGTTATCGCACGCGGTATTGATGAAGAAAGTGGTGAGCTTCGATGAGATGGAAGATGTTCTGCGTTTTGAATCGATGAAAGCCAATCTCACCTATCAGCAGGCGTTATCGGCTACGCAGTATTTGGTGAAGGAGTTCGGCTGGGAAGCGGTTCAAAAGATATTCTCGAATATGAAACAAGGCGAATCCTTCCAGGAAGCATTTTTCCACAGCACCGGATTATGGCTGGATGAATTTGAGGCGGAATGGGCTAAAGAACTGCACTCACAATACAGATGGGCGTTTCTCAAGGATCTCGATTATTTAATATTTCTATTATTTGGACCGATTGTACTAATTGGTGGATTTTTGATGTGGCGGAGAAGGAGGAGAATTATTAAGCAGTGGGAGATTGAGGATAGATATTATGATTCGGAAGATTATACGGAATATTGATTCGCCAAAACGTCTCGATTGTTTGAAATATTTCCTGTAATATATTATTCGGTTATCCAGTTAAATCAGCAAGATTTGTTTCTCAATTAACCGAAAATAATTGTATTTTCAAAGGTAATAATTTTTCAAGAAATCCCCCTTAATCCCCCTTTTTCAAAGGGGGAAATGTTTCACTCCCCTTTCGTAAAGGGGGGAAGGGGGGATTTTTTTAGTATCTTACCTTTAATATCTAAGAGTTCATCTCTTACATTGAACTTAAGCTGCTAATAAATCAATGATTTGCGTTATTGATTTGTCTGCTTGATTTAAGGCTCTTTCCAGCTCGCTTTCCACCGCAATATTCGGGTCAGGGCGATGTTTGAAAAGACTATTTGACAAGGGACCGCATAACCTCTTGTGGAAGAGGAAGAAAATTACCGCCACTTTGACCCCTTGTTCGGTAAGGAAATAAGAATAATGCCGTCCATTGCGTTCAATTAGCCCATGCGCTTTCATCTTGCGCAAATCATAGCGCAATTGATTGAGGGTGCAAGTGGGAAGTTCATAATGCGCCACGATGAAACTGTGGATGAAACCGGCAGTCCAGCCGCCCAGGCAGGCGCCTGCCTGGAGCAAAGTCTCCATTAACCGGATCATCCGGCTATCCTGAATCTTGATGCCGGCAATGCGGGTG
>JADHWD010000168.1 GCA_016783645.1 bacterium | reverse complement strand
CCCCCTTTCCTAAAGGGGGGCAGGGGGGATTATTAAATGATTGATATCAAAGCCGCTGATTTTAATAACTGTACAAATCAAAACGTTGACTTACGAAGAGTGTAACAATTTATACCCACACGAAATAGCGAAGAGCCTAAAAACACTTATCGTCATTGCGAGCGAAGCGAAACAATCGGTTATTAATTCATTACTTGAAAAAGATAATAATATTGACTATATTCATTTTTTATATTCAGCGAAAGTGGCGGAATTGGCAGACGCGCTGGACTTAGGATCCAGTGTCATTGCGACATGGGGGTTCGACTCCCCCCTTTCGCACAATAATACATATCATTTCAGAGGTGAATATTGGAAGTAAAGACTGAAAAAACTAAAAGCTACGAAGTAGAGTTGACGGTAGAAGTGCCCTATGAACGCTGGGTTAAAATCTTAGATAAAGCATTCAAAGATTATGCCAGAAATTCCACACTAAAGGGTTTCCGTCCCGGTAAAGTTCCCATGAGTATAATTAAAAATCGATACGGTGAAGCGATAACTATGGAAACCGCGGAAGAAGCGGTGAACGACTTTTACCGGGAAGCTCTGAATAAACAAGAATACTCACCTTTAGCGCCGGGTGAAATTAAAGAATTAGACTATGGCGAAAACAAACCTTTCACCTTCAAGGCGGTTTTTCAGATCATGCCTGAGGTCAAAATTGAAGGCTATGATGAGCTCATCACCCATCTTGAAAATATTGAGATTGAAGAAGATGAAATAGAGGCTGGGTTAGAGCAGCTGCGTGATGATGATGCGGCCCTGATTCCGGCGGAAGAGGTCAAAGGTGATCATCATGTAGTCACTTTCGATCTGCAGTTTTTGGATAAAACCGGAGTGCCGATTTTAACACATAAATGGAAGGACGCTGAAATTGAAATTGGCAGGAAGACGATGGGTGATAAATTTGATGAAGCTTTGATGGGAAAGAAGACCGGCGATGAATTCAAATATGTGAATGTGAACGAAGCTTTTGAAGAGGAGGAAAAACGTGAAGAATATATGATGATAACGGTGAAGGATATCAAATTAAAGGAACTGCCGGAGTTGAATGATGAATTCGCTCAAAGTATAAGTAAAAATATTCACACAATTGAAGATTTGCGGAAAGGCTTAAAAACGCATATAAGTAACCAAGCCGCTTCCCGCGCTAAAAGCCAAATGTTCACCAGACTGGTGGATATTTTGATAGAGAATAACAGAGTGGATATTCCCCCGGTTATGCTGGATGATTATTTAAACCGGCTGATGGAGAGCGCCCGCAAGGATAATCCCAATCTGAAAGAAGATGATTTCAGAGAGAACAACCGCCAGTCAGCTTTATGGAATCTGAAATGGTTTCTCATTAGAAAAGCGATGATAACTCAGGAGAATCTGCAGGCTGACGACGCAGAAATAGAAGCGGAATTTGAGAAAATTATCACGGCGACTCCGGGAGATCCCGCGGTTATTCGGAAATATTATTCCGAGGAGAGAAACCGCAATCGGATTAAAGATGATATAGAAGAACGCAAAGCGCTGGAATTCATCGAAAGCAAGGCGAAGATCACTCAGAAAAATATGACATACAAAGAATTCATTAAGACAGGCGGATAATCTCATCAATTATCCTCTAATATAAGGAGCCGCGGTGGAGAAGCTCGTAAGCAGCAACGCAGCCGAGGAACGTTACCGCTACCTGAAAGGCGAAACCGTCTTGAAGGAAGGAAACGCCTCCTCGATTATTTATATCTTGATGCGCGGAGTCCTGGGAATTTACAAACAGGAGCAGAAAGTAACTGAAATCGAACAGCAGGGTGTGATATTCGGCGAGATGAGTTCCATCCTTGGCAAATCCCGCACCTCCACTGTTAAAGCGGAAACCGAGTGCGAAGTCATGGTCTACCGCGGCGGTGTGCATAGTATCATAAAGAAATTCCCCAGCGTCACCAGCAAGATATTATTCACCCTTGCGGAAAGATTGTACTCTCTCACCACTAATTATTCTGCCCTTAAAGCGAAAATGGACTATATGCAGAAGGAACTGGATGAATACAGATCTAAGATGGGAGTACTCGAAAGGAAAGATGATTCAGTGGCTCACAAGGATAAAATCGATGATGATTTCGATGATATATTAGATGAAGATCCTGACTTGCTGTTACCTTCCAAATCTAAACGCCGTATTGTTCGTCTGTAAATAGTCAAACTGGATAACAGTTGACATTCTAAAACTATTACATTCATTCCCACGCTCCTGCGTGGGATGCATAAATCAAGAATCGAGAATCAAGAATCGAGATTCGAGTATCTAAAATCTCTTCCCGCCGATATCTGTCAGCAATTTTGCCGCGGTCTTTTTACATGATTCGTCATCTTCATCTCTGATAGGCAGAGTTTGAATGATGCGCAGCTGCTTTTCGGCTTCCTTTTCATTCCTCAATTGCAGCAAATGCCTGGCGTAGTCCAGCCGGTACATGATGAAGGTTGAATCCAGTTCGATAGCTTTGCGGTATTCCATTATAGCGGTATCGCTGTCCGCCCATCCCAGTCCCAGCAATTTGCGGGCGATTTTAGGTTTTTCGCACAATTTGGTATGAGTCCGCGCTAAAACATAATGCGCCACCGGCAGATTAGGATTCAACTCTAAAGTTCTTTCCAGACTTTCTTTCACCTGTTTAACTAAAGAGACGCTCTTGAAAACGCCCTTGAAGAGGGCGATTTTGCCAATAGCGATAGCCCGGCGGATATGAGCCTCGGCATTATCCGGCGCTAAAGCTATTGCGCTGTCGGCGTAAGCCAAAGCTCTAATAAAATAACTCTCCTGTTCCGATTCCGGCTGGTGATGTTCTCCGATATCGACATAGGCGCGGGAAATTTTCCATAAAGCTTCCACATTCCCGGTTTCCGATTTAAGCGCCTCTTGATAGCGTGAAAGCGCGCCGGAGTTATCGAATATATGGTAAAGCGAGTCACCTTCGGCGATATACTTGTCAACCTGGCATAAAGCCGGAAGCGGGCACAAGATAAATAATAAAAGAAGCGTTATTGAAATTCTCACGGTGATCCTCTGATTTGCAGGGTTAAACCATCATGCGCCGGCGGCGCACTACGAAGCATGAAAATTAGGCTTTAGACTCAGGACTCAGGACTCAGGACTCAGGACTCAGGACGCAGGACGCAGGACGCAGGACGCAGGACGCAGGACTCAGGACGCAGGACGCAGGACTCAAGACTCAGGACTCAGGACGCAGGACGCAGGACTCAAGACTCAGGACTCAAGCGCTGGCAGCCCGGTTTCTCCGAAACCGGGGAATTATTATTTGTAGAGACAGAACAGTGTTCTGTCCCTACATGACTGGATTCCCGCCTGCGCGGGAATGACATGTGCCGAGTGAGGGCGAAGCATTTTGCGGTCTTTTGAAAACATTACTATTATTTAAAAAATGCTTCGCCCCTACATTTACAGTTCACTGTTCATCATCGACTGTCAACTGTCATCTGTCAACTGTCAACTGTCATCTGTCAACTGTCAACTGTCGACTATTTTCAAAGTAACATCATTCCGATTTATCAAACAGGTATTTCCAAGCGATTTTTACGACTTCCTTGAAGCTGAGTTTGAGGGGCATTATCCGGAAGCGGTAGGCGTACGCTTTGTGCACTTTCATGATAAAATGATATACGGGTTTGAACGGGAGGTGTATGAGAATCTTTATAAAGGGAGTCAGCCAGGGGAATTCCACTCCGATGCTGGTCAATTTATGCAGTCTTTCCAAGGGTATGCGCTGGGGATTTTTTAAAACCGAATGGCGGTACCAGCTGAACGGGAGTGAATCATAATCGCCGTCAAAATATCCCTTCTCGATGGCGTAATCCGCTAATTTAGTGCGGGGAAAGGGCTGAAATATCGCCACCCAGGTGTAGTTGGTTTTACATTTTTGATTTATGCGCATGGTATCCAGCGCCTGGTCGATAGTTTCGCCGGGCAGAAGCATCATATTGAAAGTGGCGAGGTGTAATCCCGCTTCGTGGATATATCTGGAAGCCGCTATAATCCTCTCGTCGGTCATCTTGCGGTTGAGCAGGGTGCGGCGTATTTCGTCATTGCCCGATTCGATCCCCATATACATCGCAATGCAGTTAGCCGCTTTTAAAGCCTGGCATACTTCGGGATTAGCAGTTTCCGGCCGGGTGGAAGCCAGGAAGGGGATTCCCACTTGCTTTCGATATTTTTCGCTGAATTCCAGCACCCAGTCTTTTTTAGTGGTGAAACAGTCGGTGCCGAAATAGATATATTCAATCCGGTAATTATCGCGGATTCCGATGATCTCTTCTATCACATTACCTACTGAACGGTGGCGGAGATGGCTGACCGGGTACTGTTTGTATAATTCCTTTATCTTGTAATTATAGCAATATGTGCAGGCGTAGGGGCATCCCCGCGCGGTTACCGCCACCCGCATCCGGCTGTTGCGCGGTTCAGGAAATTGATAATAGATATCCCGGGCGGGGAAAGCGAATTTATCCAAGTCGGTCTGCAGGCATCTGACATTATTCTGCACAATACTCCCGTTATGTTTCACCCACAGACTTTCAACTTTAGTGTAATCTTCATCCTTAGCCGCTAAATTCAGCATTTCTACGACCGCTTCTTCGCCTTCACCGCGGCAGACTATATCCACTCCTTCTTCTTCAATCATCTCCGGGAAGAATGTGGGATGCGGTCCTCCGAAAATACTGCTGAATTGATATTTCTGTTTAAGCTGGCGGTTGAGTTCGATCAAGGGTTTGTGGTAGCCGGTATAAGCGCAGTATCCCACAAAATGAGGCTTCCATTCTTCAACAATTTTCGATGCGCCGTTGAAATCATCGCCCACCATACGGACTTCATGTCCGCCGCTGCGGATTGCGGCGGCGATGTAGAGCGTGCCTAAGGGTTCAAAACCGCCGCCGACAAAATTTAGATAATCGGTGATAATTAGAAATCGCATTATGAAGCTTTAAAATTATTTAAATATAACTTTGGAAACTAATTTGATTATATACTGTAAATATACTTTTTTCCTTTTTTAATTGCAAGAATCTTGTTTTAGCGGAGAAAAAAATATGCGGGCGGCAATTTTTGAAAGCAGGCCGATAATTCCGATTTTTGCATTTTAAAGTAAAAAGCGTTATAATTTAAAGTTAAACTATCACGCGCCTGCGGCGCACAACAAAGCATGAAAATAGCGGCTCTGGGCTCTTGGCTCTCCCCTCTCGTTCCCACGCTCCAGCGTGGGAATGCATACATACAGCTGACAAGACCTGCCAGAACGGCTTAACAACTGACAGCTATTTTCAGGATAAGTGATCGCATACGATTCTGTAGGGGCAGGGTTTACCCCTGCCCTAAAGAGGGCGACCGCAAGGGTCGCCCCTACAAGATTTTTTAAGGTATCCCGGTTTCTCCGAAACCGGAAACAGATCGCTTCTTTAGAGTTGACCAGATTCCCGCCTGCGCGGGGATGATATGCGCCGGGTGAGGGCGAAGCATTTTTTGCAAGTGCTTGATATTTTGCTTGTTACCCTAAAATGCTTCGCCCCTACATTTAATGATTTATATCTTATTAAAGCGCTTATGCCGTTCGCCCCTGCAATCAGCCCGTTCTTAAAAATCGGAGATGCCGGCAGGTCACACCCGCTGTCAGCGCGCAAGACCTGCCAGAACAAGGTACTAGACCCTAGACCCCAGCCCCTAAACCCTATTTTCAAAGTAAACACGGAGAACATATTGCCAGATTCTTCATTAGTCTATTTCACTGACGCTCGTTTGAAACGGGGGGTGGGAGGACTAACACAAAAATTCACGCTAATATTAGAAAAATCCAGCCTTAAAGACATAATCAAGCCCGGCGATGTGGCCGCGGTCAAGATGCATTTCGGCGAACCGGGCAATGCCAGATATATCCGTCCGATTTATCCTGTTTTGGCGGTTGATTTCATCAAAAAACTCGGTGGCAGGCCCTTCGTCACCGATACCACAGTGATGTATCACACCGACCGGAAAGATTTTTTTAAGTATCTCGACCACGCCCGCCGCCATGGATTCACTAATGAAGTGTTAGGATGTCCTTTGATAATTTCCGGCGCTTTCCGCGACCATGGCGTTAAAGTGAAAGTGCCGGATCCAATTGTACTGCCGGAGGTCACAGTTTCGCAGGAGATATGGGAATCCGATGTGGTATTTCTGCTGACCCATTTCACTATGCATCTGGAATTCCCTTTCGGCGCTTCGGTGAAAAATTTATCCATGGGCTGTGTCGATCAAAAGACCAAACTGGCGATGCATTCCCAGAAAAAATTCCGACCCTTTCATCTCAACAGTCAGGCGGCTAACACCGATGGGGCTAAAGTTTTGATGCAGAGGTTTAGGGAAAAAATCTATGCGGTGAATCTGGCGATCGATATCACACCCGAATGCGACTGCTTTGATAAAAGCGATTTACCGATTGTTCCCGATTTGGGGATATTCGCTTCTTTCGATCCGGCCGCCTGCGATCAAGCGGCTTTTGCTGCGGTGATCAACGCGCCGGGTTATCCCGGATGCTTGTTTGAAGGCACCGATGCGATGAAACCCGGTTCCAACAAAGTGGCGGCGATTCATCCCAAACAGGATGATTATCAAACTTATAATGAGTTCATCCGGCAGGCGGGCATCGGCAATCTGAAATATGAATTGGTGGAAGTGTGAAGAGCGTCATGAATGAATACGCGGTAAGATTAACTGTACCTGAAGCACAAAATATGGTATCAGAAAGGAAAAACCGGCTGTTTTTAGGTGATAATCTGAATGTCCTTAAACGGCTGCGGAATGATTCCGTAATTTCAGGTAAAGTGAAACTCGTTTATATTGATCCGCCGTTCTCCACTAATCAGGAATTCACCTTCAACAATGAAAGAGTCGCTACCATCAGCCGAAGCAATGGCGATGTGATAGCTTATAGTGATGTGATGAAAGGTGATGATTATTTGCGGTTTTTGTATGAGAGACTTGTTATGATTAGAGATTTGATGTCCGAAGATGGTTCGATATATGTTCATATCGATTATAAAGTTGGTCATTATGTGAAAATTCTCATGGATAAAGTTTTCGGACGGGATAAATTCATCAATGATATCACCCGGGTGAAATGCAATCCAAAGAATTTCAGCCGGCGGGGGTTTGGTAATATTAAGGATATGATTTTATTCTATTGTCGCGTCACATTTGTATTGACGCATATAATATGTTGGTAATTGTTTAGCATTTCGGAAATGTTCGACCCCTTCAGGGTCGGTTATATTTGGTAATTATTTCCGTGGGCTAACGCCCACGGCTATTCAGGTATTTCCC